>NZ_CP038469.1:1210126-1512657 GCF_004684345.1 Citrobacter tructae | reverse complement strand
GGATCAGTTTGTAGTAGCCCCACTCTTCGGCGTGAACGCCAAACAGTTGCAGGACTTGACCGCCCCAGCGAGTAAACTCGCCGGTTACCGCCCAGAAGGTACCCGTAATGCCGAAATAGTAAGTGGAGAGAATACCCGCCGCGATGACCGCAGGGGCAGGGGCCCAAAATTTAATCAACCAGGCCTGTTTGAAGTGTTGCCATGACATGCGTTTTGCCTCTGAACTCAGAAGGTATGTAACAAGAAGTGTGGATACTACACCGATCAGAATTTTTGACTATTAGTAATAAGAAGTATTATTGCCTGGATCAATATTTCTCCGTGCATCCGAAAGGCTGGCGACATCAGGGGTTTAATGCCACAATCCCATTTTCTTCGCATGCAGGATGAATGATGAAAAAATTAGCAATCGTTGGTGCATTTCTGGTTCTTAGCGGATGCGCCGAGGTCGAAAATTATAATGATGTCGTGAAAACGCCCGCGCCCGCCGGTCTGGAAGGCTACTGGCAGTCGAAGGGCCCGCAGCGTAAGCTGGTGAGTCCGGAAGCGATCGCCTCGCTGGTGGTAACGAAAGAGGGCGATACGCTGGATTGCCGCCAGTGGCAGCGGGTAATTGCGCTTCCGGGGAAACTGACGATGCTCTCCGGCGATCTCACCAACGTGACGGTGAAGCGAGAGCTGTATGAGATTGAGCGTGAAGGCAGCACGCTGGAATATGACGGGATGACGCTGCAACGGGTCGAGCGCCCAACGCCGGAATGCGCCGAGGTGTTACAGAAAACCCCGCTGGCCACTCCACTGCCGTAAGCGTTTAGCCCCGGTAGTCCGCTGCTACCGGGGTCAACCATTATAAAACCTCTTCAATCACCCATACGCTGACGCTGCCGCCGTTGCAGAAAAACGTCGCCTCGCCATGTTCATCGGTCACCACGCTTTCTTCGCGATTCCCCAGATAGTCGCGCCAGGTTTTATTGCCGTAGTTTTCTCCGAGCGTAATGCTCTTTTCACCGTTATCACTATTGGACAGGACCACCACGCAGCCGGGATCGTCGTCCGTGCCGCTGCGGCTAAAGGCGATGCAGTTGGGGTGATCAAAATAGAGCGTTTGTACGCCGTGGGCGAATCTCTGGCGGGCCAAAATCAGCTCATCAAGCTGTTCAATAACCGGCATGTCGATAGGATAGGTTTTGCCATCACCACCGGTATCTTCATAGTGTGCGCCATACAGATCGGGGTAGAACACCGATGGCACCCCGTTTTCCCGTAGCAGGATCAGTGCGTAGGCCAGCGGCTTAAACCACGGCTCGACCGGGGCTTCCAGCGCCTGTAGCGGTTGGGTATCGTGATTAGCGACCAGCGTCACTGCATGAAACGGGTCGGCCTCCACCAGGGTATCGGTGAAGATCTGACGCATGTCATAATCGCGGCCCTGACGGGATGCTTCGTGAAACTTCATTTGCAGGGGAGCATCGAACAACATGGTTTTCCCCTCCACCTGATCGATGTAGTTTTGCAGCTTGTCCACTTCGTGTGACCAGTATTCAGCAACGATAAACAGCGGTTTTGGCGCTACCTCCTGCACGTGTTCGATCCACTCTTTATAAAACCAGGCCGGAATATGCTTGACGGCATCGAGGCGAAAGCCGTCGCAATGGGTTTGATCCATCACCCAACGTGCCCAGTATTTGAGTTCCTCGGTGACGGCGTGATTACGAAAATCGATATTTTCACCCATCAGATAATCAAAGTTGCCGAGCTCGTCATCGACCTGATCGTTCCAGCCTTCGCCGGTGTAATCATTAACGATTTTGAAAATGCCATCTTCGGTTGGATTTTCGATATGGTCGATGCCACTGAAGCATTTAAAGTCCCAGATAAACTGCGAATAGTGACCGGCGCGGGCTGGGAAGGTGTAGCGTGTCCATCCCTCACATTCAACTATCTCGTCGTCAATCTGTGTGCGATCTTCGGCGTTAACGCGCTGGACGCGAATGGTCTCTTTCTCATCGGCGCCCATTTTGTGATTGACCACCACGTCCAGCAGTACCGCAATGTCGTTGTGTTTCAGTGCATCAATGGCAGCCAGCAACTGGTTTTTATCACCGTATTTGGTGGCGACAGTGCCTTTTTGGTCGAACTCGCCCAGATCAAACAGATCGTAGGAGTCGTAGCCAACGGAGTAGCCACCGGACGCGCCTTTGTAGGCAGGGGGCAGCCACACCATATTAATACCGATATCGTTGAGACCGCCCGCGCGTGCGGCGAGTTCGGGCCACAGTTGACCGCCCTCGGGGTAATACCAGTGGAAGTACTGCAATAACGTGGGATTTTTCATCTTCCGTGCTCCAGAAGTCGTTTGGCCGACCTCTGGAGTATGGAAGATTATTCAGACGAGACGGGAAATTATTGTGGGGCGTCGGGAACCAGCAGCATACCGGAAAGACGGCCATAGGCATTATTCAGTGTCTTTTGGCGTGTTGACTGACCGATGAGATTGCTGAGTTCATCCAGTCGTTGTTGTAACAAGGCTTTGAGTAACTGTTCGTTATCCAGCGTCTGTTTAATATATCCTGCGACGATGTCCTGAATACTTCGCGTAATGCCAGGTGGAGTTCCGTCTTCCATGACCACTTCAATACTTTGCAGATAGCTAACTTCCTGTTCCAGTAAAAGGTCCCATTCACCGCGCTGCGCCAGTTCCAGCAGTGAGTGACTGAGCAGCGCGATGCGCTGCCAACGGTTGATAAACTCCACGGCTGAGGTCATTAGCGAGACTCCTGGGACGATGCTTTGGGTGAGATCTGTTTCCAGGCTTCCGCAATGTTACTGAGTAACCCTTCGACTTCTTCAATGGCCTGACAATCATTACGCAAGTTGGCTTGCAGCAGACGGCGGATCATATAGTCGTATAGCGCAGACAAATTAGTGGCGATTTCGCCGCCATTGTCCTGATCCAGCCCCGCTTTCAGACCATTATCAATGATATTAATAGCTTTGCTTAAGGCCTCACCTTTGGCAACGATATCACCCTGCTGCATAAACAGGCGAGCGCGCACCAGGGCGCTGTGCGCGCCATCAAACAACATTTCGATCAACTGATGCGGACTGGCGCTCATCACGCCACTCTCTACGCCGACCTGTGCATAGGCTTTGGTACCGCTCGCGGTATACATGCTTACCTCGTGTTATCAGGAATTGCTCATGGCAGTAAATTGCTGGCTCAGATAGTTACTGGTGTTATTCAGCTTACTCATCATGGTGTCTAACTGAGTAAACTGTGCCGTATAGCGTGCCACGGTATCTTCAATGCTGGCACTGACGGACAGGTATTGCTTGGTCAGTTTTTTCAGTGTGGCGTTGATGCTGTCTTGTGCACTGTCAATAATGCCGTCATCGGCCAGATACCCTTTTACTTCAGTGGCGATTTTGGTGGTGATCCCGGTTTCTTTGCCATCGCCGACCAGTAGTTCACGTACGGAGGCTGTATTTTCGTTTAGCGCTTTTTTGAGCTTGTCATCGTCAATCTTCAGCTTTCCGGTTGCACCATCCTGCTTAATACCAATTTCATTTAATGTTTTGAATGCACCTTCACTTGCTCCGTTAGCAAATTGTGCGCGGATACCTGTTTGAATCGTTCGAACGACACTGTCGCCAAGCAGTGCGCCATTACTTGTGTCTTGTTCTTCCGCACCAGGATCTACGGCTTTGTATTTGGTCAGTGTATTAAACGTATCTAGCAGAGAGTTATAAGCATCCACCCAGCCTTTAATCGCTTCAGTGGCTTTGTCATTGCTTTTCGTAACGGTTATACGCGCATCGGTTACTTTTTTAGTCAGTTCCAGCGTCACGCCCTGCGGGGCATCGGTCACTTTGTTGCTCTGACGTTCAATATCAATACCGTTCATGGTTAATTTCGCGTTTTGCGCTTCAACCAATTCGTCCATTTTACCGGTACCAGTTTTGCTGTCGTAGGCCAGTAAATCGTTAAGCTTGCTGTCTCCTTCTACGGAGATAGTCATTTTGCTATCCGTACCTTCGGCAGCAGTCAGCACCAGACGAAATTCATTCTCATTGACTTTAACAATGCTGGCTGAGATACCGCTGTCGGTATCGTTTATCGCTTTACTGATATCATCCAGCGTCGTTTTATCTTGAGAGAGTTTAATCTCCAGCGGTTCTTTACGACCTGGTTGTTCAATCTTAATCGTACGGGTAGCAGAACCATTACCCAGAGCATCTTTGCTTGAAGCTACATTTGCGGTGCTTAAAGACTGTGCCTGAGCCAATTGCGTGACACTAATGGTATATATGCCTGGTGCAGCCCCGGACTCGGTGGAGACTTTTAAGTCCTCAGTGCTGCTGGTGACAGTCGTACTTCTGAATAACTCAGGTTTATTTAGTGCAGTATTTGCAGTCTGGAATTTTTCCAGTGAGCTTTTTAGTGTGCCATAAGCCGTCAGACGAGATGTATTGTCGCTCTGTTGTTGTGTGATCGGGTTTAAGCGTTTTTTCTCAGCGATGGTCAGGTTCGTCAGCAATGTATCCAGTGGCAGGTTTGAACCGACGCCGAGAGATGTAAATGAAGCCATGCCTAATTCCTTTTGATTGCAAACAGTAGTTAAGCGGGTTATCGGCAATCTGCGCGCAAAGTTTAATGATAGTTTTGCGAGAATAATACGCGGAATAGTGGGGCATATTGCGGGTATTTCAGGGGCTAAGAAAAAAGAGGGCGGAAAGTGAAAATTTTCTAAAGTTCGAAATTAACGTGCCGATACATGGGTTACGGTCAGAAACCGTGGGCAACGGCCCAATAACATCAAGTTGTAATTGATAAGGAAAAGATCATGGCACAAGTCATCAATACAAACAGCCTGTCGCTGTTGACCCAGAACAACCTGAACAAATCTCAGTCTTCCCTGAGCTCCGCTATCGAGCGTCTGTCCTCCGGTCTGCGTATCAACAGCGCCAAAGACGATGCTGCTGGCCAGGCAATTGCAAACCGCTTCACCTCGAACATCAAAGGTCTGACCCAGGCGTCCCGTAACGCCAACGACGGTATCTCTGTTGCACAGACCACTGAAGGTGCACTGTCTGAAATTAACAACAACCTGCAGCGTATCCGTGAACTGTCCGTTCAGGCAACTAACGGTACTAACTCCGATTCTGACCTGAACTCCATTCAGGATGAAATCACCCAGCGCTTAAGCGAAATTGACCGTGTATCTGGTCAGACCCAGTTCAACGGCGTGAAAGTGCTTGCAGCCGACCAGACCATGAAAATCCAGGTTGGTGCAAACGATGGTGAAACCATCGAAATCCAGCTGGACAAAATTGACGCGAAAACCTTAGGTCTGGATAGCTTCAGTGTAGCTCCTGGTAAGGTTCCGACTTCTTCTTCCGTTGCACTGAAAAGTGAAGTGGCTCCGACTCTGACGCAGGTAAATGCCACAACTGGTAAAGTTGGTACTGTTGATGCTTTTGGGACTGACTATAAAACTGCGTTAACTGCAGCATATTTCCCGGGCGCAACCGTTACTGGTGACGTTACTGATGCAAATGGTGCGGGTAAAACAGATAAGGTCTATCAAATTCAAGTTGAAGGACAAAGCTACTTCGTAGCCCAAGATGGTGATGCGGCTGGTGGGAGCTTCAACTTACTTAAGCAAAATGGCTCTGGTTATGAAAAGGTTCAGGTTGAAGGTAAAAACGTTCAACTGGCTAACTTTGGTGGACGTGTCACTGCATTCGTTGACGATACTAACGTTGCAAAATCGGTAGATTTGACATCCGGTAAAGTTGGCAAAGCGCTGGCGTTCAACGATTCCCCAATGTCTGTATATGCCGATGGGAAAAACCTTGAAGTACGTCAGGTACTGGATAAGGATGGTAAGGCTATTGCTGATACCTATGCAGCTAAAACTGCTGATGGTAAATACCTGGCAGTCAATGTGGATAAAGCCACTGGTAACACTTCCGTGATCAAAGATGCTGACGGAAAAAATGTTGAATTTGCGCTTGGCTCTGATGGTAGCGCTAAAACGATTGTTCGTGATGGTGATAAAACGTATGCAACCACTTTAGGCGCATTAGGTACAGCAGCCCCAACAGCGACTACTGATAAGACGAAAGAACTGACTGCAAGTGATTTGAAAGCAATCAGCACCAACAATCCTCTGGAAAAACTGGATTCTGCGTTAGCTAAAGTTGATAAATTGCGTAGCTCTCTGGGTGCGGTACAGAACCGTTTTGATTCTGCTATCACCAACCTGGGTAACACCGTAAACAACCTGTCTTCTGCTCGTAGCCGTATTGAAGACGCTGACTATGCGACCGAAGTATCTAACATGTCTCGTGCGCAGATCCTGCAGCAGGCGGGTACTTCTGTTCTGGCGCAGGCTAACCAGACCACGCAGAACGTTCTGTCTCTGCTGCGTTAATTTACGCTTATCGCGCAAACCCCGCTCCGGCGGGGTTTTTTACATTCTGCTTTACCCGTAACCCCCAAATAACCCCTCATTTCACCCACTATTCACCCGATTAAAACCCCTGCAGAAACGGATAATCATGCCGATAACTCATTTAACGCAGGGCTGTTTATCGTGAATTCACTGTATACCGCTGAAGGTGTAATGGATAAACACTCGCTGTGGCAGCGTTATGTACCGTTGGTGCGTCACGAAGCATTGCGCCTTCAGGTGCGTTTGCCGGCGAGCGTAGAACTGGATGACCTGCTACAAGCGGGCGGCATCGGGTTATTGAATGCAGTTGACCGATATGACGCTTTGCAAGGAACGGCATTTACCACTTACGCAGTGCAGCGTATTCGTGGGGCTATGCTGGATGAACTACGCAGCCGGGATTGGGTGCCGCGTAGCGTTCGGCGCAATGCCCGCGAAGTGGCCCAGGCAATGGGACAACTGGAGCAGGAATTAGGGCGCAACGCGACGGAAACCGAAGTGGCGGAGCGTCTGGCTATTCCTGTGCAAGAGTATCGTCAGATGTTGCTTGATACCAATAACAGCCAACTCTTTTCCTACGATGAGTGGCGGGAAGAGCATGGCGATAGTATTGAGCTGGTGACTGAAGAAAATCAGCAGGAAAACCCGTTACAACAGCTGCTTGATGGCAATTTACGCCAGCGCGTGATGGACGCGATTGACGCATTGCCGGAGCGTGAAAAGCTGGTGCTGACGCTGTACTACCAGGAAGAGCTGAATCTGAAAGAGATTGGTGCCGTCCTGGAAGTCGGCGAATCTCGGGTCAGCCAGTTGCACAGTCAGGCCATCAAACGTCTACGCACTAAGCTGGGTAAGCTATAGGGGTAAATCATTGCCCCTGAACAATGCCGCATAACGTATTGACTACCAGGAGTTCTCATGACGGTGCAGCAATCAAAAAGACGGCCTCTAAGCCGCTACCTCAAAGATTTCAAACACAGCCAGACGCATTGCGCCCATTGCTTTAAGTTGCTCGACAGGATCACGCTGGTCCGCCGGGGCCAGATTGTGAATAAAATCGCCATCGCCCGTCTGGATACGTTGCTTGACGCTGCCGCCTGGGAGCAGGAGAAAAAAGAGTGGGTGGCGTTGTGTCGTTTTTGCGGTGATTTACATTGCAAAGAACAAAGCGACTTTTTTGACATCATTGGTTTTAAACAATTTTTGTTTGAACAAACCGAAATGAGCCACGGCACGGTGCGTGAATATGTGGTTCGCCTGCGTCGACTTGGTAATCATCTGACCGAACAGAACATCTCTCATGACCTGCTGCAGGAAGGCTTCCTCGACGAAAACCTCGCCCCGTGGCTGCCGGAAACCAGCACCAACAATTATCGTATTGCGCTGCGCAAGTATGAGCAGTTTAAAGCGCATGCGCATATGGGCCATATGCAGAAATCCTCCTGGACAGCCAGTTCTGATATATATTAAAAACGAATAAGGTGTAACAGAGTCGTGTTTGTGAATAGCGATATACGCTCTACACTACGGTCATAAATGATGGTCACTAATGACAATATTCGGGGTAACTATGAAATTAGCACTTCTGGGACGTCAGGCTTTGATGGGTGTAATGGCTGTTGCACTTGTCGCCGGTATGAGCGCAAAAACATTTGCGGACGAAGGTCTGTTAAATAAAGTGAAAGAGCGCGGCACGCTGTTGGTCGGTCTCGAAGGGACCTACCCCCCGTTTAGTTTTCAGGGTGATGACGGCAAGCTGACCGGTTTCGAAGTGGAGTTTGCTGAAGAACTGGCAAAACATCTCGGGGTGAAAGCGTCGCTGAAACCGACCAAATGGGATGGCATGCTGGCCTCTTTAGATTCCAAACGCATTGACGTGGTCATTAACCAGGTGACCATCTCTGACGAACGTCAGAAAAAATACGATTTCTCTACCCCGTATACGGTTTCTGGTATCCAGGCGCTGGTGAAAAAAGGCAACGAAGGCGTGATTAAAACGGCGGCTGACCTGAAAGGTAAAAAAGTCGGCGTCGGTCTGGGTACTAACTACGAAGAATGGCTGCGCCAGAACGTGCAGGGCGTCGATATTCGTACCTATGATGATGACCCGACAAAATATCAGGATCTGCGCGTCGGTCGTATCGATGCCATTCTGGTTGACCGTCTGGCCGCGTTGGATCTGGTGAAGAAAACCAAAGACACGCTGGCGGTGACCGGTGAAGCATTCTCTCGCCAGGAGTCCGGCGTAGCGCTGCGTAAAGGCAATGAAGATCTGCTGAAAGCTGTCGATGCAGCCATTGCTGAAATGCAGAAAGACGGTACCCTGAAAGCCCTGTCTGAAAAATGGTTTGGGGCGGATGTGACGAAATAATCGTCATCCGAATAAAAAAGGCGCCTTTAACAGCGCCTTTTTTTATTTCATTGCGCCTGAACGTGCATAATAAAAAGAACATCACAACAACGAATACCGGAGGCTGTATGCCGCTGCATAACTTAACGCGCTTTCCACGTCTGGAATTTATTGGCGCGCCAACGCCGCTCGAATATCTCCCGCGCTTCTCTGATTACCTCGGGCGTGACATTTTTATAAAACGCGATGACGTCACGCCGATGGCGATGGGCGGCAATAAGCTGCGCAAGCTGGAGTTTCTGGCGGCAGACGCGCTGCGCGAAGGGGCCGATACGCTGATTACCGCTGGTGCCATCCAGTCGAACCACGTGCGCCAGACGGCGGCGGTGGCAGCAAAGCTGGGGCTACACTGCGTGGCGCTGCTGGAAAACCCGATTGGCACCACGGCAGAAAACTATCTCAGCAACGGCAACCGTCTGCTGTTAGACCTGTTTAATACTCAGGTTGAAATGTGCGACGCGCTGACTGACCCAAATGCTCAGCTGCAGGAACTGGCGACGCGGATTGAAGCGCAAGGGTTTCGACCATATGTGATCCCGGTCGGCGGTTCGAATGCGCTCGGCGCAATGGGCTATGTTGAAAGCGCGCTGGAAATTGCCCAGCAGTGTGAGGGGGCGGTCGAGCTCTCCTCCGTGGTGGTGGCGTCGGGTAGTGCGGGTACGCATGCCGGTCTGGCGGTGGGTCTGGAACAGCTGATGCCCAACGTTGAGCTGATAGGGGTGACGGTATCGCGCAGCGTAGCCGATCAAAAACCGAAAGTTGTCGCGCTGCAGCAGGATATTGCCCGCGAACTGGAACTGACGGCCACCGCGGATATCCTTTTATGGGATGATTATTTTGCGCCGGGCTACGGCACGCCAAATGAAGAGGGTATGGAAGCGGTGAAACTGCTGGCGCGTCTGGAAGGCATCTTGCTGGATCCGGTGTATACCGGTAAAGCGATGGCGGGCCTGATCGACGGGATCGCCCAGAAGCGCTTCAAGGATGAAGGTCCCGTCCTGTTTATTCATACCGGTGGGGCGCCTGCGCTGTTTGCCTACCATCCTCACGTGTAACGGCAAGGTAGAAGAATACTAATGCAAGAAAGTATCCAACTGGTGATTGATTCGCTGCCCTACCTGCTCAAAGGCGCGGTATTTACGCTGCAGCTAAGTATTGGCGGGATGTTCTTTGGCCTGGTGCTGGGGTTTATCCTCGCCCTGATGCGCCTGTCGCCGCTGCTGCCTGTGCGCTGGCTGGCTCGCATTTATATCTCCATTTTTCGCGGCACTCCGCTGATAGCTCAGCTGTTTATGATCTACTACGGCCTGCCACAATTTGGCATTGAGTTGGACCCGATCCCGGCGGCGATGATTGGTTTGTCGCTGAACACTGCGGCGTATGCGGCTGAAACGCTGCGTGCTGCCATCTCCTCTATTGATAAAGGTCAGTGGGAGGCGGGGGCCAGTATCGGCATGACACGCTGGCAAACCATGCGTCGGGCGATCCTACCGCAGGCGGCGCGGGTGGCCTTACCGCCGCTGAGCAACAGCTTTATCAGCCTGGTGAAGGATACGTCGCTGGCGGCGACAATCCAGGTGCCGGAACTGTTCCGTCAGGCGCAGCTAATCACCTCGCGCACGCTGGAAGTGTTCACCATGTATCTGGCGGCCTCGCTGATTTACTGGGTGATGGCGACGGTGCTTTCCGCACTGCAGAACTATTTTGAAGAACAACTGAACCGCCAGGAGAGAGAGCCGAAATGAGTGCGATCGAAGTCAGAAACCTGGTGAAAAAATTTCACGGGCAAACGGTACTGCACGGTATTGATCTTGAGGTAAAGCCTGGCGAAGTGGTGGCGATTATCGGGCCGAGCGGCTCGGGTAAAACCACTCTGTTGCGGAGTATTAATTTACTGGAGCAACCGGAGGCAGGCACGATCAAAGTCGGTGACATTACCATTGATACCGCGCGTTCTTTGAATCAGCAGAAAGGACTTATCCGCCAGTTGCGCCAGCATGTAGGTTTTGTGTTCCAGAACTTTAATTTGTTTCCACACCGCACGGTGCTGGAGAACATCATTGAAGGTCCGGTAATTGTGAAAGGAGAGTCAAAAGCCGAAGCGACGGCCCGCGCGCGTGAATTGCTGGCGAAGGTCGGTCTGGCCGGTAAAGAGACCAGCTATCCGCGTCGTTTATCCGGTGGACAGCAACAGCGCGTGGCGATTGCCCGGGCGCTGGCAATGCGCCCGGAGGTGATCCTGTTTGATGAACCCACATCAGCACTTGATCCTGAACTCGTTGGCGAGGTGTTGAATACCATTCGCCAGCTGGCGGAGGAAAAACGCACCATGGTGATTGTGACGCATGAAATGAGCTTTGCGCGCGACGTTGCTGACCGGGCAATATTTATGGATCAGGGGCGCATTGTGGAGAAGGGACCGGCAAAATCTCTGTTTACCGCGCCTCAACAACCGCGCACTCGTCAGTTTCTAG
The DNA here is from genome assembly GCF_004684345.1 of Citrobacter tructae. Classification (NCBI taxonomy): domain Bacteria; kingdom Pseudomonadati; phylum Pseudomonadota; class Gammaproteobacteria; order Enterobacterales; family Enterobacteriaceae; genus Citrobacter; species Citrobacter tructae. The sequence continues at coordinate 1,501,315 of NZ_CP038469.1, read as the reverse complement.
AAAAGTTTTTAATGCAATAAATAACCTTACTGTACTCACCGATATAGATTTTGGTGAGTACAGTCTGCATAACTATTTATTATTGCTGCTTTATTATTGACGTTAAGCCCTGTCTACATAGTCCGATGAGTGTAATACTCAAGTAAATCCATTCTTGTCCGATAATTTGCATATATAAAATACATTTATGTGTTAGCTTGTTTCATTCTCATTTGTGATGATTATCAATCTCAGGGGCATTACCACTTAGTATGCAGGATCATGATTTCTTCACCTGGCGACGGAGCATGCTGTTACGCTTTCAGGAAATGGCGACGGCAGAGGACGTCTATAATGAATTACAACATCAGACGCAACATCTGGAGTTCGATTTTTACGCGCTCTGTGTTCGTCATCCCGTACCGTTTACCCGACCCAAAACGGCGCTTCATACAACCTATCCTCAAGCTTGGGTGGCGCATTATCAGTCCGAAAATTATCTCGCGATTGACCCGGTGCTAAAGCCCGAAAACTTTAGCCAGGGCCATCTAGCCTGGGACGATACCTTATTTCGCGATGCGCAACCTCTGTGGGATGCCGCGCGTAATCACGGTTTACGCAAAGGGGTGACGCAGTGCGTAATGTTGCCGAACCGGGCGCTGGGTTTTCTTTCCGTCTCGCGTGCGAGTGTGCGTAATGGCCGCTTTGCGCAGGATGAAGTGGAACTCAGAATGCAATTACTGGTAAGGGAGAGCCTGTCCGTTCTGACGCGACTGGAAGATGATATGGTCATGGCGCCCGAGATGCGTTTTAGTAAGCGGGAAAAAGAAATACTGAAATGGACCGCAGAGGGAAAAACATCGGCTGAAATAGCGATGATCCTGTCGATTTCTGAAAATACCGTTAACTTCCATCAGAAGAATATGCAGAAGAAGTTTAATGCGCCAAACAAAACACAGATAGCCTGTTATGCTGCCGCGACCGGGCTTATCTGAATAAATTGTCGTTCTGAGTGTCAGACGCAAAACCGGCTGATTGCAGTGCTATCAGCCGGTTTCTTATTACTGACGGTAGGCCTGTTTAATTTGTTTAACAGTGTTGGTAAATACCGCAGCCTGGGCTTGGTCTTCAATCAGCGCGAGCTGTTTTTCCATCTTAAGAATCACGCGGCCTGCATCGGCTTGTCCCATTGCCTGCAGCATCAGCGTTAACATGGCTTTCAGGCAGGTGACTTCGTTAGCCAGTTCTTGATTATTCTCAGCAGTGGAAAAATCAGGCGTACTCATTTATTTTCCTCGTTATGTTTCAATGAAAAAGTGCGATGGCAAATGTTAAGGCGGCGGAGTATACCATAAGCGCGGTTAAAAATATCAGTGGCTGTTTTTTGCGCAAACATTAACCGGCGTCATTAAAATAAACAAGATGTTGCAGTGCATATATTTTCTCCATACTTTGTATATCTCGAGTATTTTACTGGTTAATTATTGTTACAACTTTGCCTGCCAATTTATCATTCAACTGAAGAATATGATCTTTTTGTCACTATTCTGAAACAGTGATGCGCATATAACCCAGGCGGAAGGCCGTCAGCAGTGAATGTTTCCACGCGGCGTACAATCTAATTTCCAAAAACGAGAGCAAAATCGAAAGACGGGTGTTTTTTACATTTCAAAGTTGAGATAAAACCCGTTAACATAGGACTGATTAACTATCGGTAGCGTTATCCCTATTCTGGAGATATTCCTTTGATCAACGTTTTTCTTGTTGATGACCACGAACTGGTGCGCGCAGGGATACGACGCATTCTTGAAGATATTAAAGGCATTAAAGTTGTCGGCGAAGCGTGCTGCGGCGAAGATGCTGTAAAATGGTGCCGCTCAAATTCCGTCGACGTCGTGCTGATGGACATGAATATGCCCGGTATTGGTGGGCTTGAGGCCACACGCAAAATCGCGCGTTCAACGGCTGACATAAAAGTGATTATGCTGACCGTCCATACTGAAAACCCGTTGCCCGCAAAAGTTATGCAGGCGGGTGCCGCAGGATATCTGAGCAAGGGGGCTGCGCCTCAGGAAGTGGTTAGCGCCATTCGCTCAGTCTTTTCCGGGCAACGCTATATTGCTTCTGATATCGCTCAGCAAATGGCGCTCAGCCAGATTGAGCCAGAGAAAACGGAAACGCCGTTTGCCAGTTTGTCTGAACGTGAGTTGCAGATTATGCTGATGATCACCAAAGGTCAGAAGGTCAATGAGATCTCAGAGCAGCTGAATCTCAGTCCGAAAACGGTGAACAGCTATCGCTATCGAATGTTCAGTAAATTAAACATTCACGGTGACGTAGAGCTGACTCACCTGGCAATTCGCCATGGCCTGTGTAATGCGGAGACGTTAACAAGCCAGTGACCGAACAGTTTGATGCCAAAGGGTTCCTGAAAACCGTAACCAGCCAACCCGGCGTTTATCGTATGTACGATGCCGCCGGGACGGTTATCTATGTCGGTAAAGCGAAAGACCTGAAAAAAAGGCTTTCCAGCTACTTCCGTAGTAACCTCGCGTCGCGTAAAACCGAAGCATTGGTGGCGCTCATTCAGCAGATTGATGTGACGGTGACGCATACGGAAACCGAAGCGTTATTACTCGAACATAACTACATCAAGCTGTACCAGCCGCGCTACAACGTACTGCTGCGCGATGACAAATCCTATCCTTTTATCTTTCTCAGCGGTGATACCCACCCGCGCCTGGCGATGCATCGCGGGGCTAAGCATGCCAAAGGCGAGTATTTTGGACCGTTTCCCAACGGTTATGCCGTGCGTGAAACGCTGGCACTACTGCAGAAAATTTTTCCGATTCGCCAGTGCGAAAACAGCGTCTATCGCAACCGCTCACGTCCTTGCCTGCAATATCAGATTGGTCGCTGTCTCGGTCCCTGCGTGGCTGGTCTGGTGAGTGAGGACGAGTACGCGCAGCAGGTTGACTACGTCCGGTTGTTCCTGTCCGGCAAAGACGATCAGGTGTTAACGCAATTGATCTCCCGGATGGAAAAGGCCAGCCAGAATCTGGAATTTGAAGAAGCTGCGCGTATTCGCGACCAAATTCAGGCCGTACGCCGTGTCACCGAAAAACAGTTTGTTTCCAATACGGGAGATGATCTGGATGTTATCGGCGTGGCGTTTGATGCCGGGATGGCCTGCGTGCATGTCCTGTTTATCCGTCAGGGAAAAGTGCTGGGTAGCCGCAGTTATTTCCCTAAAGTGCCGGGTGGTACGGAACTGGGCGAAGTGGTCGAAACCTTTGTCGGACAGTTCTATTTACAGGGCAGCCAGATGCGCACCTTACCCGGTGAGATCCTGCTTGATTTTAATCTGAGCGATAAAACGCTGTTGGCCGACTCGTTGTCTGAGCTAGCCGGGCGGCGGATTCACGTCCAGACGAAGCCGCGTGGCGATCGCGCACGTTACCTGAAGCTGGCGCGTACCAATGCGGCTACGGCATTGACCACGAAATTGTCTCAGCAGTCCACCATTACTCAACGTCTGACGGCACTGGCATCGGTGCTGAAGCTACCGGCGGTTAAACGCATGGAATGCTTTGACATCAGCCACACCATGGGCGAGCAGACGGTAGCCTCCTGCGTTGTTTTCGATGCTAATGGACCGTTACGTGCTGAATACCGTCGCTATAACATTACTGGCATTACCCCCGGTGATGATTATGCGGCGATGAATCAGGTGCTGCGTCGACGTTACGGTAAGGCGATTGAAGAAAGTAAAATTCCGGACGTCATCCTCATTGATGGTGGCAAAGGCCAACTGGGGCAGGCGAAAGCGGTATTTGCTGAGCTGGACGTGCCCTGGGACAAAAACCATCCGCTTCTGCTGGGCGTGGCCAAAGGGGCCGATCGAAAAGCCGGTCTGGAAACGCTGTTCTTTGAACCGGAAGGTGAGGGGTTTAGCCTGCCGCCTGATTCGCCTGCGCTGCACGTGATTCAGCATATTCGTGATGAATCGCACGATCACGCCATCAGCGGGCATCGTAAAAAACGGGCGAAGGTGAAAAGCACCAGTACGCTGGAAACGATCGAGGGCGTAGGACCAAAACGTCGGCAGATGCTGCTAAAGTACATGGGCGGTTTGCAAGGGCTTCGTAACGCGAGTGTCGAAGAAATTGCAAAAGTGCCGGGTATTTCGCAAGGTCTGGCAGAAAAGATCTTCTACTCGTTGAAACATTAGGCCCTCTGTAGCAACATAGGGGTAATTTCACTGACAACAGATAGTTATCCGTCATATGCAATTTAATATCCCTACATTGCTCACGCTGTTTCGCGTCATCCTGATCCCATTCTTTGTATTGGCGTTTTACCTGCCATTCACCTGGGCTCCCTTTGTTTGTGCGCTTATCTTTTGTATCGCGGCGATCACCGACTGGTTTGACGGATTTCTGGCGCGTCGCTGGAACCAAAGCACGCGTTTTGGTGCCTTTCTCGATCCGGTCGCCGACAAAGTGCTGGTGGCTATCGCCATGGTGTTGGTGACGGAGCACTACCACAGCTGGTGGGTGACATTGCCTGCCGCCACTATGATCGCACGTGAGATTATCATTTCTGCACTGCGTGAATGGATGGCTGAACTGGGCAAACGCAGCAGCGTGGCTGTGTCCTGGATCGGTAAAGTGAAAACTACCTCGCAAATGGCGGCGCTGGCCTGGCTGCTGTGGCGTCCAAATATCTGGGTTGAGTACGCCGGGATCGCACTTTTCTTTGTCGCCGCAGTACTGACACTGTGGTCGATGTTCCAGTATTTGAGCGCTGCACGTGGAGATTTGCTTGATCAGTGATCGTTTCGCCGCAAATTTCAGCAAACGATCGTGAGTAGCGAAAAATATCGTTGACTCAGTGCGTCAGGTAAGTAGAATGCAACGCATCGAACGGCGGCACAGGTTGCCAGACGATAGCAAAATCAAGTGATTAACAAAGTTACTTGATGATGCGGGAATAGCTCAGTTGGTAGAGCACGACCTTGCCAAGGTCGGGGTCGCGAGTTCGAGTCTCGTTTCCCGCTCCAAATTTAAAACATCGGCAATTTGCGGGTGTGGCTGAAAGGCCTGAAGATTTTGGCGCGTTAGCAAAGCGGTTATGTAGCGGATTGCAAATCCGTCTAGTCCGGTTCGACTCCGGAACGCGCCTCCAATTTTTCCCGAGCCCGGATGGTGAAATCGGTAGACACAAGGGATTTAAAATCCCTCGGCTGTAAGGCTGTGCGGGTTCAAGTCCCGCTCCGGGTACCATGGGAAAGAACAGAATAATCAAAGCAATAAGCAGTGTCGTGAAACCACCTACGGGTGGTTTTTTTGTGCCTGAAATTCACGTCCTGTGCATATCCTGTGCTCACGGGGTGCAATGAAGTGCAATCTCCAGCCTGTCAATGTCGAATCGAACGTGTCGCCTCTAGCATAGAGAACCAGGCCGATTCGCCCGTTTCCGGTACTCTTCTGGGAAGGGTTGCTCAGGGATACCTACTGAGTAATCTGTAATGCACTAGCAGCCATGAGTGCAATGTCGCTTAATTCGTGCAATCACCTCATCTCTGTACTGCTGGTGTCCGCGCATAGCCCTTGGATAGGCAATTCTGAAACAGATAGCGTTACCTACTTTAAACTCCCATAGCTTCCCCGGAATGACGGAAGAAGTCTCATAGCCGCCTAGCTCAGTAAGCACCTGTTTTATGATGTAGTCTGTTCTCCGGGCTCCGGATGCAAAGATAATGAAATCGGGCTCAAGGTGTTTAATTTGTACCGCCAGCAGTTTCAGTGAGGCCAATATGACCTCCTGCACTTCATTTTCAGGGCGAGTTAGAGGGGGCAGCACATCGTAATCCCACGCCAGTAGATTGGCATACACGATGGCTTGAGGAGGAATATCTAGCTCCCGGGCCAGCCGGAAATGGTATTGTGTGAAGCTGTTACGTGATTTGAAGTTTGACGTTCCATCGCTTTTTACCGAAAGATGTTTCTTGTAACGAGCCACAGCCTCTTCAACCACCTGCTCGATGGTGACGTCAGGTATAAGTCCCAGCACCCGTGATATTGTATTCTTACCATTCAGCGTATTCCAGCCAGCGGTTTCACGTCCAATCAGCATGATTTTTACCGGTGAATACCGGTATTATTCAAAGGGCACAGGTAAAAAGACACCTGAGTATTTATCCTCATCCAGGTTAAATTATCGGGCGTCAACTTCCCGTAATATTTTTTTATACGCGTCGTTCAGCCTTTCGATTCACCAATACATTCATCAAAGCCCTTACGGCAAATACCGATACCCGATCTACAGAGCTTGAGGTTTCTGATAGTGAATAGGGGGCCGAGACCATCCCGCGGGCATTTACAACAGGCTAGAAAACTGCGGATCTCAGGGCCGATAGCGGCTTCAAGTTGCGCCCAAAAGGGGCCAGGCTCACCATCAAAATTGGCTTCGATAACGAATAGTGGATCGTACTCATAGCCAGGAAAGAGACTGAGTGACATGAAATGTAAAACGGGAACGGAGGCCAGAAATGGCGCAAACTCGCCAGTGATACCTTGTTGAACGGTATCCCGTCTGATGTATAGTTTATTCAGCAGGTAAGCTAAATACTCGTAACTTTCGGGCTTCACTTCCAGCGCAACAGATAATGCCGATTGTCGCATTTTCTTGCTCTCTCAATACGAATAAATACTGAAATATCGTTTTGTTGACGGCGGAATAGATGCGGTGCTATTTATTAAAAATCGAAACCTGTTTATATACGCTAGTAATCTATATTACACATGTCAATTTTATATTGGTGTGAAATTACAACTTAATCATTATATATTTATCTGCGTATTCATTCTAACGGTACAGGATGAGGTGACTATTGGCGATGTGTATTATTTCTTGTCGTTAGGATGTTATTATCCTCTCATTAAAATTGAATGCTATTCCGACTATAATTATCTGCGAATAGGTGCACCCAGCATAAAGCCTCCCCGGGCCGGGTTGTTCCTGAACCCATCCCGGGCAGGATTATCACTGTGGTTCTGGAAGCTGTTGAACATAACGGGATCGCCAATGCCATCCTGAAGAGCAAATGGCCGGTGGATCTTGTTGCGGGTTCTGAGCGTGAAACCGAAGTCATCCGTCCCACCAATGATGATGACGCTGTTGCCGGTAGCCAGTGCGGCACTTAATTCACGCTCCCTTGCGGCTTGATCTTGCAAGGTGCTGGCGGTAGCACAGAATGACACCATCAGCAGTACTGTGATGGCGATGCATGAAAGCACCCGTGGCCGTTTCATGATGAATACCTGGTAAAAATGTGGCTATTAAAGTATAGCGTTGTGCGGTGTCGATGCCCGACCTAAGCATGATTAATTTTACCGCTCCGCATATACGAATAATGACTAGCCTGGTGGTCAGAGCCGCTGAATTACCCCCTATAATGAACACAGATAACAGGTGATTGTGCCTGTTTGCAGACCATGTTGATGCTGGAGGCGATCATGAGAGGCTCACTCTCTGCGACGGTAATGCCTGCAACGTTACTCGTTTTTTGTACTATAGCGTACCCGGCAGCAGTGAGCATCGCCGTGGCATCAGCGCTGCCACAAATCGCCATGACGACTGATCCCATCAGTCTCTCTCAGCAAAGTTTTGATAAAATGCAATCTTATCAGGTTGTTATGCTCTCTTCATCGACTGCGGAGGAGAGTAAAATTATTCGCTATAGCTATAAAAAGCCTGGTTATGTACGGATGGACTTTACCCAACCCCATGCTGGCGCAGTGCTGACCTATAACCCCGTCAGCGGTAAAGTGAAGTTATGGCCATTTGGGCTGGGGACGTTGCCTGTGCTAAGTCTCTCGCCCACGAATTCGCTGATCCAGGATGAGCGTGGTCATCGGGTTGATCGGTCAGACATCGGCGTTTTGCTGGGGAATATTCGTCGTTTGCAGCGTGAGGGGACAACCACCACCCTTGGCGTGGAGAACCTGTCCGGTCGCTCAGTAACGCATGTCTCGGTGGTGGGGGCGAGGGGCATGGTTGTTGATGGTGTTCATCGTTATGACGTTTGGTTAGATAACTACCATGGATTGCCTGCCAAAGTGATGAGCTACACGTCAGAGGGTAAATCGTTGGAAACGGTGCTTATGGACGCCATGATCGTCAACCTGCGTTTCCCCGCCGATTTCTTCACGCCTTAAAGGAGTCAGGTCCATGGCCGAATATCAATTCTCTACCGTCTGGCGGGTTGAGGCGTCACTCCAGGAGGTCTGGGAGGTATTCTCGCACCCGGACCAGTGGCCTGAGTGGTGGATAAGTCTGGAGCAAGTCATCGAACTCAAGAAAGGCGATGTGCAGGGGATCGGGGCGTTGCACCGCTATACCTGGAAAGGAGCGCTGCCGTATCGTTTAACATTTGATATCAACGTATTGAATATTCGCCCTTGTTCTCTGCTCGAAGGAGAAGCCCGTGGTGAGGTTGAAGGTCATGGGGTATGGTCTTTTGTAGAACTGGGTAAGGCAACTATCGTCAGATACGACTGGAATATTCGGACCACGATTCGCTGGATGAACTACCTTGCTCCGCTGGCTGCGCCCGTATTTCGCTGGAATCACGACACGGTCATGCGCGAAGGAGCAAGGGGGTTAGCTCGTAAATTAGGCACTCATGTATCTATGTTTTAATTTTACTGGGGCTATCGGTCAGGGAGACTGCTTATTTATATGCATTCTTCGCCTTTTTTCTTGTTGCGCCTGTACTCTTGCAACTGAAAGTGGCTTAATCGGTTCTCTTTTCATTCACAGTTAACAGGTCTGTTATTGATGAATAATCCCCATCGACTCGCCTTTTTATGTCAGCGTCTGTCTGCTGTGATGATCTCCTACGCTTGCCGTAGCTCAACTCACACAATATGGACAGACAGCAATGCAACGTCGCCAATTTCTTAAAAATAGCGTTCTCCTCTCTGCCGTCGGTATCGTCGGCCCTTCGATCGTTAGCCAGTCGGTACAGGCTGCAGAGCCATTGGCTGCACCGGTGGCGCGTCGGCGTTTTGTGTTATCACAAACCTATAAACTCAATCCGCCGCAGGGTTCAAGCGGTATGGTAAAGCTTTGGATCCCGTTACCGGTAGACACCGCGTTTCAGCAGATGACAAACCTTGTTTTTGGCGGTAACTATAAGCAGGCTTACGTCACTACCAATAACAGCTACGGCGCCAAAACGCTGTTTGCCAGCTGGCCAGATTCGCAGGGGGAATTGCTGATGAAGGTCGATATTGAGATTGAAACGTCAGACTGGGAACCACTGAAACATGACGCGCTAAAAACCTGGCAAGCGCCGGAACAGATTATTTACCCGCTGGATGTTAAACCGTATCTACTGCCGACAGCGCATACCCCCGTTGATGGACTGGTTCAGGAAACCGCACGTAAAATTACTGGTACGGAGCAGGACCCATTGAAAAAAGCACGCTTGATTTACGAGTGGGTGAGCCGCTATATGGAGCGTGATAATGACGTGATCGGCTGCGGCACGGGTGACGTCGCGGAGATCCTGAAAAGTGGCAAGCTCAAGGGTAAATGTACCGATATGAGTTCCGTTTTTGTGGCACTGGCTCGGGCCAGCGGCATACCGGCGCGTGAACTGTTTGGCATCCGCCTGGGGAAAGCCAATAAACTGGAGCGTTATTCAAAAAGCGCGTTTGGCAAAGCCGACAGCGCAGGGGTTGCCGATGTCAGCGGTGGGCAACACTGTCGCGCTGAGTTCTATCTGGCCGGTTACGGCTGGTTGCCGTGTGACCCGGCAGACGTGACCAAAATGCGTCTGGCAGAGAAAAAAGCCCATCAGGATGCCGATGTTCAGGCCGTCAATGCTTACCTGTTTGGCAACTGGGAAATGAATTGGGTGGGCTTCAATTACGGACGTGATTTTGAATTGTATCCGGCAACCGAGCAGGGTGCGATGAACAACTTTGGTTATCCTTATGCTGAAGTAGATGGCGATCCGATCAATTTCTATGACCCTAAAGCGTTCTCTTACAGCTATGTCGCAACAGAACAACGCTAAGGGCGCGGGACTCACTCTGCTGACGGCCGCTGCGGCTGCCGTCACCGCCGGTTTATGCTGCGTTGGCCCGCTGTTATATCTGTTGTTTGGTATTTCGGCGGCAGGTTTCGCTGTATTCACCCGCGTTGAGTTTTTACGTATTCCCCTGATGGTGCTGACGATAGGGTTATTATTGCGGGTGTTCTGGCGACTCTATTTTTCTAAAAGGCTCTGGTGCACAGGGCGGTTAACCCTGACGCAGATGCGCGTGCTGTACTGGTTCGCACTGATGCTGATTTTGCCAGTGTTATTCTACCCCACGCTGGTGGCCTGGTATTATGAGGTGTTTGAATGAAAATATTGACGCTGCTTATGTGTTTATCACTGCCGTTATGGGCGCAAGCAGCCAATCAAAAAGTGGTGCTGGATATACAAAATATGACCTGCTCGCTGTGCGTCATTTCGGTTAACCAAGCATTGCGTGAAACTGATGGCGTGATCAAAGCCAAATCTTCGCTTAAGACCCGTCAGGCTGAAGCCATCGTTCCGCAAGGTTTCTCGACCGATACGCTGCTCAATGCAGTAGCGAAAACCGGATATACGGCCACGCTGAACCATATTGAACAACAGTAAGCCACCTGCGGGTGGTTTTATTGTGTGTTGCAGATATAATGCCCGGCGATTTTGTGATCCCTTTTGTGCGTTGACTACCGGAATTACCCCGTTTCCTGTTAACCTGAACAGGCGGTATCAGTAAGCCGCCCACGCCATTTGTATCCGTTATCCCACACGCCATGTAAGATAATCACAGGCAAGAATTATTGACTAAGGAAAAGCGTTATGAAAACGGGACCATTAAACGAGAGCGAGCTGGAATGGCTGGATGATGTACTGACTAAGTACAATACGGAAAAGGCGATTCTGGATGTCTCAGAGCTGGACGGCTTACTGACGGCGGTACTCAGTTCACCGTTTGAAATTGAGCCGGAGCAGTGGCTGGTCGCTATATGGGGCGGCGCGCAGTATGTCCCTCGCTGGTCATCCGAAAAAGAAATGGCGCGTTTTATGAACCTGGCATTTCAACATATGGCCGATACCGCCGATCGCCTGGATGAATTTCCGGAGCAGTTTGAACCGCTGTTTGGCCTGCGTGAAATTGAAGGTCATGAGCTGACTATCGTAGAAGAGTGGTGCTTTGGCTATATGCGCGGCGTTGCGTTGTCCGACTGGTCCGCGTTACCGGATTCGTTAAAACCTGCTCTTGAGGCGATTGCGCTGCACGGAACAGAAGAGAACTTTGAGGTGGTGGAAAAACTGACCCCAGAGGCGTTTGAAGAGAGCGTTGAGGCTATCCGTCTGGCGGCGCTGGATCTGCATGCTTACTGGATGGCGCATCCGCAGGAAGTTCCGGTTAAGGCTCCGGTAAAAGTGGATGCCAAAGTAGGGCGCAACGATCCTTGCCCGTGCGGCAGCGGTAAAAAATATAAGCAGTGCTGTCTGCACTAAGAAAAGGGGCGTAAGCCCCTTTTTCTTTACCCGACTTCTGGCAACAATCCTGCTGCAATAGAAAACTGCACCGCTATCACCACAATACCGCATATAAACACCAGCGCCAGCGCCGGGGTGCCACCAGCTACGCGATACGTTGCCTGAGGATTGTGTTTTCTGCTCTGCCAGACCAGCATTGACGGGATCAGTAGCGCCAGCACCGCGAGGGCCACGCCTGCGTATCCCAGCGCCATCACAAAGCCACGCGGGTAGAACAGAGCAAATGCCAGTGGCGGCAGGAATGTCACCACGCCGGTCTGCATTCTTCCGGCTGCGGTATTGCGACGCTGGAAGAGATCGGCCAGATAATCAAATAGACCCAGCGCCACGCCAAGGAATGACGTTGCCAGCGCGAGGTCGGCAAACAGATGCACAGCCAGCTCAACGTGCGGTGAGGCCACCACTTCACGTAACGCCTGTAATAAACCGTTTAAGCCTGCATGGTCAGCTAACAGCCCCATAAAGGTTGATGAGTTAATGCTGCCAAGAGTGGCCAGTTGCCAGAATATATAGGCAACCAGCGGGATGGCGCTGCCGCTAATAAATACCCAGCGTAATTTACGGATATTCCCGTTCATATAGCTGACGATACTGGGGACGCTGCCGTGAAAACCGAATGACGTGAAGATAACTGGAATGGCAGAAAGCGCCAGTCCCTGCTGAAGCGGCAGAGTGAGGAGATTGACTTTATGGACGTGTGGCATCAGCAACGCCAGCATAACGACCAGGAAGATAATCTTGGCGCTAAACAGCAGGCGGTTGAACAGATCAACCAGTGATGTACCTACACATACCACACCCCCGGCAACAAAGGTGAACAGTAACACGCCCATCGTTGGGGACATGCTTGTTCCAGTCCAGTCACTGATGCTCGAGGCCAACAGCTCACCTGCGCCACTGATATACGCCGCTGTGAGTGCATACATCAAAAACATCATGCTAAAACCAGTAACCCACTGTCCGTATCGACCGAGATAGCGTTTCGCCAGTGTGCCGAGCCCTGTGTCGGCCGGCACATGCTGATACACTTCCAGCAGCAACAGCGCGGTGTAGCACATTAGTGCCCATAACCCAACCAACAACACCAGCGTGACGCTAAATCCTACGCCTGCTGCAGCCAGCGGCATCGCCAACATACCGGCACCAATCGTGGTTCCCGCCACGATAAAAACACTACCCAGAGTTCTATTCTTCACGCTTTCCTCTGTCCCAGAGATAGTCAACAGTTGTATCTGCGGCGCAGGGTAAGGCATAACGCTATTTTCGTCAAATGACCGTTACAATGACTGTACATTAATATTTACAAAAATTGAGTGATTAAGATGTATTCCAGATGACATTTTTCCTGCGTTAGCGCAAAGCAGCGTGGTGCGGTTCACATTAGGCTACGGGCTTTATTGAGGAGAATGTATGGAATCTATTCACGGCCACGAAGTACTCAACATGATGATTGAGTCTGGTGAACAGTATTCAAATGCCAGCCTTGAGGCGGCGATTACGGCACGTTTTGGGGAGCAGGCACGTTTTCATACCTGTTCTGCGGAAGGCATGACGGCGGCTGAGTTGGTGGCATTTTTAGCGGCGAAGGGGAAGTTTATTGCCAAAGACGATGGCTTCTCTACACACGAAAGCAAGATCTGCCGTCATTAAGATTGTTGACTAACGGTGGCGATACACCACCGTTAGTCGACAGCATTAATTCTGCGTATCAAGCGTGGCCAGTTCTTTATCGATGAAATAAAGACCTTCACCGCTTTTGCCTGCCAGCGTTAATTTATCAATAACTGATTTAAATAATTTCTCTTCTTCATGCTGCTCGGCAACATACCACTGCAGGAAATTAAAGGTTGGATAATCCTGATGGGTCATTGCCGCGTGTGCCAGTTCATTAATTTTCTGCGTAATCAGCTGCTCGTGTTCATAGGTGACACGGAACAGTTCATCCAGAGAAGCATATTCAGCAAACGGTGACGGCACGGTATTAATGCACGGTAAGCTGCCGGTATCGGTCAGGTAGTCGAACAAACGCTGCATATGCGTCATCTCTTCCTGCGCATGACGGCGCAGAAACGCGGCGGCACCCTCGAAACTGTGATAGCTGCACCACGCACTCATCTGTTGGTAGAGCAGGGATGAATATAATTCAAGGTTCATTTGCTCATTCAGTTGGTCGATCATTTCTGTTTTCAGCATGGTTCTGCTCCACGAACGTTAATTATATATTGATGTGGCGTCACTATAATTTGTTATTTAATTATTTGCAAAAGGTAAAATAATAAATTTAATTATTAAAAATGCGAATGGGAATAAAACGCATTAACGATATTGAGTCGGCGATATAAGTCAGGAAACCATAATAGACCAGCAACAATATGCTGGTCCGCAAATTAATAATTTAAAGAAGGGGCTTGTGCGACAACTGCACCGTGGCACTGCCAGGCGAGCGTGATTTTGGTATTCATACACAGAGAGCCTGCATAAATGCTGCAGGTGGCTACCGGCTGACCAAACGCCATCGCGCTGGCGTATCCCATCTGCTGACACGCCTTCGTTGCCGTACCCTGGGCAACATAATCATCGGTACGTGCCGTCTGCAGCATGGCCTGGTTGTAAGTCAGACGAACCACGCCGGTGACAGCGCTGGCTTCACTGATCTGTGCCTGTTTAGTGATAGTGCATCCCGTCAGCACGAGCGGCAAAAGGGTTAGGATAAGGGTCTTCATGATATCGCTCTGAAAGTTCGGTGATACGCTATCGTCGCATACACTGCGATCGGGCAATGGCCTGAATAACTCGACAATCACCTGCGATTAATCACAACGACTCCTTTTCCATGAGGCAAGTCTGTTGTTTTGGGGAAAAAATGTGAGCACTTCATGACTTTTTAAAACTAAATTTCATTAAATTTGAAAGTGAATTTGCAAAATAGTAATGTGACCTGAATATGATGGCTTACGGCGGAATTCCCGCAACGCATTCAGGAGAAGACACAATGAAAATTGCATTGATGATGGAAAACAGCCAGGCGAGCAAAAACGCAATCATCCATAACGAGCTTAAAGCTGTCGCGGATGAGAAAGGTTTCCCGGTGTTTAACGTTGGAATGAGCGACGAAAATGACCATCATCTGACCTACATCCATCTCGGCATTATGGCCAGCATCCTGCTTAATTCTAAAGCGGTTGATTTTGTCGTCACCGGTTGCGGTACGGGCCAGGGTGCCATGATGTCGCTGAATATCCATCCGGGAGTGGTGTGCGGTTACTGCCTCGATCCGGCAGACGCCTTCCTGTTTGCTCAAATCAACAACGGCAATGCGCTCTCCCTGGCGTTTGCGAAAGGTTTCGGCTGGGGCGCAGAACTGAACGTGCGCTACATGTTCGAGAAAGCTTTCACAGGTCGTAACGGTGAAGGTTATCCGCCGGAGCGTAAAGAGCCGCAGGTGCGTAACGCCGGAATTCTGAATCAGGTTAAAGAAGCAGTCGTGAAAGAAAACTATCTCGATACCTTGCGCGCTATCGATCCTGAACTGGTGAAAACCGCCGTATCCGGCCCGCGTTTCCAGCAGTGTTTCTTTGAAAACTGCCAGGACAAATCTATCGAAGCGTTTGTCCGTGAGATGATTGGCTAAATGTTGCTGGCCCGGTGGCGTAGGCTGTCCGGGCTTATTTGTTCTTGTTTGACACCGCACTTCCCGCGTCGCGGGTCAGTCGTAGCGTATCTACCATGCCAGTCAGGCAAATAATGGCAATTGCTACAAAAGCCAGACGGAAGCTAATGCCGGGTATATTGTCCAGCGCCAGCCACTCGCTGACCTTATCGCCAATTCTGATACCAATTGCCGCCAGCGAAATCCCTAACCCCACCGCTAATTGTGTGGCCGTGCTGAACAGCGTATTGGCATAGCTCATCTGCGGTGCGGGGACATCTGCGAAGGCCAGCGTGCTGACGCCGGTAAACTGGATCGAACGGAACACGCCACCCAGATACAGCACCAGTAAAATAACCCACACCGGCGTTTGCGGGGTAATCAACGCGCAAGCCAGAAGCGCCAGCACGTTCAACGCACCGTTTATCAACAGCAACTTCTTAAAGCCCAGCCAGCGTATCAACGGCGTAGTGGCGGGTTTAATTGTCAGATTGCCGACAAACACTGCCAATACCAGCGAGCCAGCATGAAAGGCGTTCATGCCAAACCCCACCTGAAACATTAACGGCAGCAGAAAGGGAACGGCGCTGATAGACGCGCGAAACAGCGATCCGCCGAACATGGTGACGCGAAAGGTGGGGACACGTAGAGCATCCAGACGAATCATCGGCCAGGCGGCATGGCGAAAATGGCGCAGGGCAAACAGGAAGGTGATTATCCCAAGCGTGAGCAGCCCTGCAGTCAACCAGCCTTGCGGTTGCTGCGATCCCAGTAACTCCATGGCATACACCAGGCTGACCATGGCGACAGAAGTGGCAATAAAGCCGGGGGTGTCGAATGGACGGCGTTCGTCGTCATGAATGTCGGGGATGAAGCGTAACGCCAGGGTTATTGCCAGTAATCCCAACGGGACATTAATAAAGAAAATCCAGCGCCAGTTGGCGTAGCTGGTGATAAACCCGCCGAGCGGTGGGCCGATGATGGGAGCGACTAATGCCGGCCAGGTCAGAGTAGCAATGGCGGTAATTAACTGGTGTTTTGGCGTGGTACGCAGCACCGCGAGGCGACCGACAGGTACCATCAACGCGCCGCCCACCCCCTGTAAGATACGCATTGCCACAAAGCCTTCCAGGCTGGTGGCTAACCCGCATAGTATTGAAGCAAGGGTAAAGATGACCAGCGCCAGGCTAAATACCTTGCGCGCGCCGAAGCGATCGGCAATCCAGCCGCTGGCGGGAATCAGAACCGCCAGGGTGATCAGATAGGCGCTGATGCCAATGTTCAGATCGACTGCCGGCACGCCAAAGCTTTTCGCCATATCGGGCAGGGCGGTGGCGATGACCGTGCCATCGATAAACTCCATAAAAAAAGCCCCGGCAACGAGCAAGGCCGCCGGGGAGATGCCACGTTTATTCTCAACCGCTAAATCGTTACTCATGTTGTGCTTGCCATCTCAAAGGAAATCACGGGATCTTTTTTTATTTTCAGCGCAGCCGTAATGACGGCACCGCTATCGTTTCGCGCGCTGAATGGGTACTATGGCGACCTTTCTATAAGGAGCTCACTATGTCCCAAACACTGAATGCCGATCAGGAACTGCTCTCGGACGTTGTTGCCTGTCAGCTGGTTATCAAGCAAATTCTGGATGTCATTGATGTTATTGCCCCGGTAGAAGTGCGGGAGAAAATGTCCAGTCAGCTGAAAAGCATCGATTTTTCTAGTCATCCAGCGGGGGCCGATCCGGTGACGATGCGCGCAATTCAAAAAGCCGTTGCGTTGATCGAACTGAAATTCACCCCGCAGAGTGAGTCTCACTAAAATAAACCGTTGTTTCAGGTTTTAGAAAGGTTTTTTTGCGCCTCTCGGAAAGGGAGGCGCAGATTGGGTGATGCCAGGTATTAGTGCTGCTGGTAATTAACCACGTTTAGCAGGTGCTTATCCGTTTGCGCCATGCACAGCCCGGCGCGTTTGGCACTACGCACCTCATCAAGAATCGTTTGTAACAGCACGCCATCCTGCTGCTGTTCTTTTTCCAGATCATGAAGAAAATCAACGGTTGGGGCATCGTTCAATGCTTCCGCTTCGTTCGTTAAGCGTGACAGCGTGCTGGCTCGCTGTTGATATTCGTCCAGCGTTTTTTGAAATAACTCTTCAAGGCAAGTCATCTCATTGCCAGGTACGTCGATGGCTTTGACAATGGGGTTGGCACCCGCGCTTTTCATAAAATTAAACACGCGCATCATTTGCGTGACGTTACTCTGTGCCTGGGTGCGCAGAAACATTGCGGTGCCGGTCAGACTGTGCTCATAGCACCATTCGCTGAGGTGAAGGTAGAGGTTTGATGCGTAAAACTCAAGGTTCATTTGGGTGTTGAGTTTATGAACAATTCCAACTGCAGCCATATCAATATCCTTATTTCCAGAAAGGGAAATGTACGTTACTCACGTCAGTACAACGGGCTGTCGTTGCACTTCACATCTACGTACACGTAATACTGTTAGCAGAATAAATCCGTTCCGCCGGTCCTTTGTGTGATCAATGAGGCAATTCTATGCCGATCACAAATAATCATAGCGGTAGCCCGGACATAAGAAAATCCTTAAATCCACGCATTTATGTTTTTTTACATATTGTCATAAGGGTATTTTCAGATTTAACATTTCTATGCATAAAAAATAATCATGTAACTAACTGATTTTTAATTTATTAAAATAATAGGATTTCGTTTTCATATAGCGAAATTAAATTTCATTGCAAGGTCTCTTCACGTTGGTACTGATTATCTGCAGCATTTTGGCGTCAGATCATTTTAATGAATGCCATTAATCAAACGCATAAATAATTCGGCATTCATTGTTTTATTTGTGTGGATAAATCGAAGTATTAGGTATGAAAAAGGCCTACGTTCTCGAATGCCTTGTATTCGGGAACAAGGATTCACTGGCTGAGCTTATGGACTAATCTGCTACATCTCATTTTCCCCGTCGAAAAAAACACGTTTTTTTATGTCATTTCCCACTGAATTTATGTACGCAATTACTGTAATTCTGTGGTGTGATGCCGCTCTCTTATGGAGAATCAATTTCCCGCTACAACTACTCTCAGCACTGGCATTGATCTTATTAATAAAAGGTAATGCCTTGTTTTACGTCCGAATTACAAAAAATCGTCTGATTTTACCCTACATAAAAGAACGTTAAAGCTGGAGTTAACCATGCACAAATTCACTAAAGCGCTGGCAGCCATCGGTCTGGCTGCCGTTATGTCACAATCCGCTATCGCTGAATCCATGAAGCTCGGTTTCCTGGTCAAGCAGCCAGAGGAACCTTGGTTCCAGACTGAATGGAAATTTGCGGATAAAGCCGGTAAAGATCTTGGTTTTGAAGTGATTAAGATTGCTGTCCCAGATGGTGAGAAAACCCTGAATGCCATCGACAGCCTTGCGGCAAGTGGGGCGAAAGGGTTCGTTATTTGTACGCCGGACCCCAAACTCGGGCCTGCGATTATGGCTAAGGCGCGTGGCTACGACATGAAAGTAATCGCCGTTGATGACCAGTTTGCCAACGCCAAAGGTAAACCGATGGACACCGTGCCGCTGGTGATGATGGCGGCAACAAAAATTGGTGAGCGTCAGGGGCAGGAATTGTACAAAGAAATGCAAAAACGCGGTTGGGATGTGAAATCTTCCGCCGTGATGGCGATTACCGCTAACGAACTGGATACCGCGCGCCGTCGTACATCCGGCTCAATGGAAGCACTCAAAGCTGCGGGCTTCCCGGAAAAACAGATCTATCAGGTTCCCACCAAATCCAATGATATCCCCGGCGCATTTGACGCCGCGAACTCTATGCTGGTTCAGCATCCTGAAGTTAAACACTGGCTGATTGTCGGGATGAACGACAACACCGTACTGGGCGGCGTACGCGCGACTGAAGGGCAGGGCTTTAAAGCACCGAACGTGATTGGGATTGGCATTAACGGTGTCGATGCCATTAGCGAACTGTCTAAAGGCGAAGCGACCGGATTCTACGGCTCACTGCTGCCAAGCCCGGACGTACATGGCTACAAATCCAGTGAAATGCTCTACAACTGGGTGACGAAAGGCGCTGAGCCACCGGCATTTACTGAAGTGACGGATGTGGTGTTGATCACTCGCGATAACTTCAAAGAAGAGCTGGCGAAAAAAGGTTTAGGCGGCAAGTAATACTCAATGCCGGATAAGAGCTGAACATTTCTTATCCGGCAACAGATTAGATTCACGGAGACGTTATGCAACAGTCTACCCCGTATCTCTCATTTCGTGGCATTGGCAAAACCTTCCCTGGCGTTAAGGCGCTGACGGATATTAGTTTCGACTGCTTTGCCGGTCAGGTGCATGCACTGATGGGTGAAAATGGCGCCGGGAAATCAACATTATTAAAAATTCTCAGCGGTAACTATGCGCCAACGACGGGATCTTTGGTGATCCGTGGCCAGGAGGTTTCGTTTGCCGACACCACCACCGCGCTGAACGCCGGTGTCGCCATTATTTACCAGGAGCTACACCTGGTACCGGAAATGACCGTCGCCGAGAATATCTACTTAGGCCAGCTTCCCCACAAGGGCGGGATTGTGAACCGCTCGTTGTTGAATTACGAAGCTGGTTTGCAGTTAAAGCATCTGGGGATGGACATCGATCCGGCCACGCCGCTGAAATATCTCTCCATCGGTCAGTGGCAAATGGTGGAGATTGCAAAAGCGTTGGCGCGTAACGCCAAAATTATCGCTTTCGATGAACCTACCAGCTCTCTTTCCGCAAGGGAGATTGAAAATCTGTTCCGCGTCATTCGCGAATTGCGCAACGAGGGACGCATCATTTTGTATGTTTCGCACCGCATGGAAGAGATCTTCGCTCTCAGTGATGCCATTACCGTATTTAAAGATGGTCAGTACGTTAAGACGTTTACGGATATGCAGCAGGTTGATCACGAGGCGCTGGTTCAGGCCATGGTGGGGCGTGACCTTGGTGATATCTACGGCTGGCAATCCAGACCGTATGGTGCTGAACGTCTGCGCTTGCATGAAGTTAAAGCGCCAGGCGTGCGCACGCCGATCAGTTTATCGGTACGCAGCGGTGAAATCGTCGGGCTGTTTGGCCTGGTTGGGGCCGGTCGTAGCGAACTGATGAAAGGATTGTTTGGCGGGACGCGGATCACCGAAGGCCAGGTGTTTATTGATGATAAGCCGATTGATATCCGTAAACCCAGCCACGCGATTGAAGCAGGCATGATGCTGTGTCCGGAAGACCGCAAAGCTGAAGGGATTATTCCGGTCCATTCGGTGCGTAACAACATCAACATTAGCGCCCGGCGTAAGCATGTTCTGGGCGGATGCCTGATCAACAACAGCTGGGAAGAAACCAACGCTGACCATCATATCCGCTCACTCAACATTAAAACGCCGGGCGCAGAGCAACTGATCATGAACCTCTCCGGGGGAAATCAGCAGAAGGCGATTCTTGGCCGTTGGTTGTCGGAAGATATGAAGGTGATTTTGCTTGATGAGCCAACGCGCGGCATTGATGTGGGCGCGAAGCATGAAATTTATAACGTTATTTATGCCCTGGCGGCGCGCGGTGTTGCCGTGTTGTTTGCCTCCAGTGACCTGCCGGAAGTTCTCGGTGTCGCCGACCGTATCGTGGTGATGAGAGAAGGTGAAATTGCCGGTGTGTTGCTTCACGAACAGGCGGATGAGCGTCAGGCGTTGAGCCTTGCTATGCCTAAAGTCAGCCAGGCTGTAGCCTGAGTAAGGAGAGTATGATGTCTTCCGTTTCTACATCGGGTTCTGGCGCAGCCAAATCAGCGCTAAATCTTGGCAGAATTTGGGATCAGTACGGGATGCTGGTGGTTTTTGCCGTGCTGTTTCTCGTGTGCGCCCTCTTTGTGCCAAACTTTGCCTCTTTTATTAATATGAAGGGGCTTGGACTGGCGGTTTCCATGTCGGGTATGGTTGCGTGTGGGATGCTGTTTTGCCTGGCTTCCGGTGACTTTGACCTCTCCGTCGCGTCTGTGATTGCCTGTGCAGGGGTCACGACTGCGGTGGTCATCAATATGACCGAAAGTCTGTGGATTGGCGTCGCTGCTGGGCTGCTGCTGGGCGTTCTTTGCGGCCTGGTGAACGGTTTTGTCATTGCACGTTTAAAAATAAACGCGCTGATTACCACTCTTGCGACCATGCAGATTGTGCGCGGCCTGGCCTATATTATCTCTGACGGTAAAGCGGTCGGTATCGAAGACGAACGCTTCTTCGCCCTCGGCTACGCTAACTGGCTGGGGCTGCCTGCTCCTATCTGGTTGACTGTTGGTTGCTTCATTATTTTTGGCTTACTGCTGAATAAAACTACCTTTGGGCGTAACACGCTGGCCATCGGCGGTAATGAAGAGGCTGCACGTCTGGCGGGGGTTCCGGTTGTCCGCACCAAGATCATTATCTTCATCCTTTCCGGTCTGGTATCGGCCGTCGCAGGGATTATCCTGGCGTCGCGTATGACCAGTGGTCAGCCAATGACGTCTATCGGCTATGAGCTGATTGTGATTTCAGCGTGTGTGCTGGGGGGCGTTTCGCTCAAAGGCGGCATCGGAAAAATCTCATATGTAGTGGCTGGGGTACTGATCCTCGGGACGGTGGAAAACGCGATGAACTTGCTGAATATTTCTCCGTTCGCCCAGTACGTCGTGCGTGGCTTAATCCTGTTGGCGGCGGTGATCTTCGACCGTTACAAACAAAAAGCGAAGCGCACCATTTGATGATTTAACGCCCAACTTTTTAGTCTAGCTTCTCTCTATCGCCAGCCGCTATACCGGCTGGCGATTGTTTTTGCAAATGGCGAGCCTGGTCACACTGTCTATACTTATACCCGTCATACCCATCATACTTCACGCTGCATGTGCGTTGGCTACGTTCACTCACCCCAGTCACATAGTTACCTATGCTTCTGGAGATTCACTCACTTGCCGCCTTCATGTAACTCGAATTATTTTGGGTATAAACATCCTATCTTCGGCGCGATCCGCGCGTCGCACAGACAATGATAAGGAGGAGAACCGGGTGACAGCATCGCGAACCGTACCCCCTGAACTACCCGCAAACTGTGCTTATTTTTTTGATCTCGATGGAACACTGGCTGAGATCAAGCCGCATCCCGATCAGGTCATCGTTCCGCAGACGATCCTGCAGTTATTACATTGCCTCGCGACGCACAATGCGGGAGCACTGGCATTGATTTCAGGGCGCTCAATGGCTGAACTTGACGCACTCACGCAGCCTTTTTGTTTTCCGCTTGCCGGAGTTCATGGAGCCGAGCGTCGCGACATCAATGGTCACACCCACATTGTGAGTCTTCCTCAGAACGTTGAACGTGACATTAGCGCGTTATTGCAGGCAGCGCTGGCAGGTTTACCCGGTACGACGCTGGAAACAAAAGGCATGGCGTTTGCTCTGCATTATCGACAGGCTCCGCAGCATGAAGCCGCGCTGCTGGCGTTGGCGGAACGCATCACGCGCAGATGGCCGCAGCTCGCCCTGCAGCCAGGTAAATGTGTGGTCGAGATAAAACCTAAGGGCACGAACAAAGGCGAAGCGATTGCCGCATTCATGCAGGAAGTGCCTTTTGCCGGACGCCTTCCCGTTTTTGTCGGTGATGATTTAACGGATGAATCGGGTTTCAGTGTGGTAAACCGCGCTGACGGTGTTTCCGTGAAGGTGGGGAGCGGCGCGACCCAGGCGATGTGGCGTCTGGCTGGTGTAACGGACGTCTGGCGCTGGCTGGAGCAGATCAACTGTCCACAGCA
The DNA here is from genome assembly GCF_004684345.1 of Citrobacter tructae. Lineage (NCBI taxonomy): Bacteria > Pseudomonadati > Pseudomonadota > Gammaproteobacteria > Enterobacterales > Enterobacteriaceae > Citrobacter > Citrobacter tructae. The sequence goes on along the minus strand of NZ_CP038469.1, from coordinate 1,478,241 downwards.
AGAACAAAAAGTAACGAATGACAGGAGTGATGACCATGAGTCGTTTAGTCGTAGTCTCTAATCGAATTGCCTCACCGGATGACAAAGGTAGTGCTGGCGGCCTGGCGGTTGGCGTGCTGGGGGCATTGAAAACGGCAGGTGGGTTGTGGTTTGGCTGGAGCGGTGAGATCGGTAATGAAGACAAACCGTTAAAAAAAGTCACCCGCGGCAATATCACCTGGGCATCGTTTAATCTGTGTGAGCAAGATTACGAAGAGTATTACTGCCAGTTTTCGAATGCCGTCTTATGGCCTGCCTTTCACTATCGTCTGGATCTGGTACAGTTTCAGCGTCCGGCATGGGAAGGTTATCAGCGGGTCAATACATTATTGGTCGATAAACTGCTGCCCTTACTTAACGATGACGACATCATCTGGGTTCATGATTACCATTTATTACCGTTTGCCAGTGAACTGCGTAAACGTGGCGTGAATAATCGTATCGGTTTTTTCCTGCATATTCCTTTCCCGACGCCGGAGATATTCAACGCGCTGCCCCCACATGATGTGTTGCTTGAGCAATTGTGTGATTTTGACTTACTGGGATTCCAGACTGAGAACGATCGTCAGGCTTTTATCGACGCGCTGAGTGTACAAACCCGGGTAACCACGCGCGGCGACAATCATCATCAGGCCTGGGGCAAGGTATTCCGTACCCAGGTCTATCCTATCGGTATTGCGCCCGATGAAATTGCCCGCCAGGCGGCCGGGGCACTGCCGCCGAAAATGGCGCAGCTCAAAGCCGAGCTAAAAAACGTGAAGAATATATTTTCGGTTGAGCGACTGGACTACTCCAAAGGCTTGCCGGAGCGATTTCAGGCCTATGAGGCACTTCTGGAACGTTACCCTCAGCATCACGGTAAAATTCGCTATACCCAAATAGCACCGACATCGCGTGAAGAGGTGCAGGCTTATCAGGATATACGCCACCAACTGGAGACGGAAGCAGGGCGCATCAACGGTAAATACGGGCAACTGGGGTGGACGCCGCTCTATTATTTGAATCAGTATTTTGATCGTAAATTGCTGATGAAGATATTCCGTTATTCGGATGTCGGGCTGGTGACGCCATTGCGGGATGGGATGAACCTGGTTGCCAAAGAGTTCGTGGCTGCGCAAGATCCCGCCAATCCAGGCGTGCTGGTGTTATCGCAATTTGCCGGGGCAGCGCATGAACTGACCTCAGCGCTGATTGTTAATCCTTATGACCGGGATGATGTCGCGGGCGCATTAAACCGCGCGTTAACCATGCCGCTTGCCGAACGTATATCCCGCCACGCCGAGATGCTGGAAATTATCGTTAAAAATGATATCAACAACTGGCAGGCGCGTTTTATTCGCGATTTAAAAAAGGTCACGCCGCGTCAGGCTGAAAGTCAGCCGCACGACACCGTGGCTGACTTTCCAAAACTGGCCTGACGGCGAGTATATAGCTATTAATCACCCGCCAGCGGTACCAGTAACACATCGACCTGACTCGCGCTGACAACGCTTTTCGCGGAGCAGGATGCTCGCGAAAAGAAGCTGTGGTTATGGTTGCCATAAATGACGAGATCGACGGCGTGTTTGCGGCAGATATCCAGAATATGTTCGTTGAGTGCCCCATAGGTAATAAAGGTGTGCTCAATGGGGTACTGCGCCTCATGGGTGAGCTTGTCGATAAAATTCTGCGTCTCTTCTTGCATTACATCACGCAGGTCCTCCAGCATGGGGGCCGCGAACTGGTTATACAGCTCGGGATCCGAGACCAGGGTTACCAGGCTAATACGGGCGTTGACAGGACGAGCGATAGAAACGGCTTTTGCTAACAGCTGGTGGCTTTCGGGGGTGGCGGCAACCGCGACAAGAATGTGCGTGTAGCTCATAACTCGCTCCTTAAATACAAGAATTATGAGAGGAAGTTTAGCGTTACTCCAGGTTCCACCATACTGCAACGTTTCATGCGGCAATAGTGTGAATGTCATCATGATTATTCATTAATTATTCTTATAAATAGAATAATCACATCACATAAGCTGAAAATTCATTCAGCGGATTTAAGTGAAACTCCTGGCTAATGAAAACAATGTGTTAATAAAAAATAAACAAAAATTAACATTTGGCATATCGTTACGGCGCGGTATTAATTAATTGAGCTGAATGTTTAAATTGTTGTTTCTAAAGAGATAAATTTAAATGACAGTTTATTGTAAATCTGTGATCCAGCTCGTTATTTCTTTGTGTGATATTAACTGCTGTAAACAAAAGACGATTCGCTTTTAATGCAAGAATATTCACAGGCATGGAATCGAAAGCAAAAGCGGATGCTCATAAAACAATCAAAATAAAAGCGGTGCTGATGGATTTATGTTAAACGTTCATTCAATTTATGTGATCTACATCACATATTCTTCAAATTCGCAGCATGGCTCCGTTGTATGTGTAACTGACGGCGGGTAGAGTTGCGTCGAATTAGGAAAAATCTTAGTCATTTGTAAGAATTGATGTGAGCTTGTAAGGAACGCGGCCTTCTTAAAAAGGGATGTTTACACAACGCGTAAATGCCGTAACGTTGCTATGTATTTGACCTTTTGCTTTTTTTTTACCGGGCCTTCCCGGCGACATCACGGGGTGCGGTTCTACCGCATAAAAATAATGTTGGTTATTATGGATGCAAATAATGCATACATCCGAGTTGCTGAAACACATTTATGACATAAATTTGTCATATTTATTGCTTGCACAGCGTCTAATCGTTCAGGACAAGGCTTCCGCGATGTTTCGCCTTGGTATCAGCGAAGAGATGGCGGACACGTTGGGAACATTAACCCTTCCTCAAATGGTCAAACTGGCGGAAACAAACCAACTGGTATGCCATTTCCGTTTTGACGATCATCAAACGGTTACCCGCCTGACGCAAGACTCCCGCGTCGACGATCTTCAGCAAATTCACACAGGTATCATGCTTTCAACGCGTCTGTTAAGCGACATCAATGATGCGGCGCGTAAGAAAAGGGCTTGATGATGAGCGAAAAAAGCATCGTTCAGGAAGCGCGTGATATCCAGTTAGCCATGGAATTAATCACACTGGGCGCCCGTTTGCAAATGCTGGAAAGCGAAACGCAACTCAGCCGTGGTCGCCTCATCAAGCTGTATAAAGAATTACGCGGTAGTCCTCCGCCGAAAGGGATGCTTCCTTTTTCCACCGATTGGTTTATGACGTGGGAGCAAAATATTCATGCTTCTATGTTTTGCAATGCATGGCAATTTCTTCTTAAAACGGGCCTGTGCAGCGGCGTAGATGCCGTTATTAAAGCGTATCGTTTGTATCTTGAACAATGTCCGCAACCGGCTGAAGGGCCGCTACTCGCTTTAACCCGCGCGTGGACGCTTGTCCGTTTTGTCGACAGCGGATTGTTAGAACTGTCTACCTGCAACTGCTGCGGCGGAAATTTTATTACCCACGCGCACCAGCCCGCAGGCAGCTTTGCTTGCAGTTTATGTCAGCCGCCATCGCGCGCCGTAAAAAGACGTAAACTTTCCCAGAATGCTGCCGATATTATTCCACAACTGCTGGATGAACAGATCGAACAGGCTGTTTAACTGATACGGTGTGGATAGACACTCCAGCAGCGGTAAGCGATTACCGCTGCTTTTTTTTGTCCTGACCTTTGAGTTAACTGCCCGACTGCGCATCCTGTCATAGTCAATTGCGTAAGGATGATATCGTGCTGATCTTATTAGGTTACCTGGTTGTTATTGGTACAGTTTTCGGCGGCTATATGATGACCGGCGGACACCTTGGGGCACTCTATCAACCGGCTGAGCTGGTGATCATCGGTGGCGCGGGTATCGGGGCATTCATTGTCGGTAATAACGGCAAAGCCATTAAGGGGACGATGAAAGCGATCCCCATGCTCTTTCGTCGTTCAAAATACACCAAAGCCATGTATATGGATCTGCTGGCGCTGCTGTATCGCCTGATGGCCAAGTCACGTCAGCAGGGCATGTTCTCGCTTGAACGCGATATCGAAAATCCCAAAGAGAGTGAAATCTTCGCCAGCTATCCACGCATTCTTGCGGATGCCGTGATGCTTGATTTTATTGTCGATTATCTGCGTCTGATCATCAGCGGCAACATGAACACGTTTGAAATTGAAGCGCTGATGGACGAAGAAATTGAAACGCATGAGAGTGAGTCGGAAGTCCCGGCCAACAGTCTGGCGATGGTCGGTGATTCATTACCGGCTTTCGGTATCGTGGCGGCCGTTATGGGTGTTGTTCACGCCCTGGCTTCCGCCGATCGTCCGGCGGCTGAGTTGGGTTCACTGATTGCGCATGCGATGGTGGGGACATTTCTCGGTATTTTATTGGCCTATGGATTCATTTCTCCTCTTGCCAGCGTTTTGCGTCAGAAAAGCGCTGAAACAACCAAAATGATGCAATGCGTGAAGATAACCCTGCTTTCCAACCTGAATGGCTACGCTCCGCCGATTGCCGTCGAGTTTGGTCGTAAGACGCTGTATTCCAGCGAACGTCCGTCGTTTATCGAACTGGAAGAACATGTTCGTGCGGTGAGAAACCCAACTGCGCAGCAAACGACCGAGGAAGCATGAAAAATCAGGCCCATCCCATTATCGTCGTCAAACGACGTAAACATAAAAGTCACGGTGGTGGGGCGCATGGTTCATGGAAAATTGCCTACGCCGACTTTATGACTGCGATGATGGCCTTCTTTCTGGTGATGTGGCTCATTTCCATTTCCAGCCCGAAAGAACTGATCCAGATTGCCGAATATTTCCGTACGCCTCTGGCCACCGCGGTCACCGGTGGAAATCGAATTTCAAACAGCCAAAGTCCGATCCCTGGTGGGGGAGATGATTACACCCAACAGCAAGGGGAAGTGAACCGGCAGCCGAATATCGACGAGCTGAGAAAACGCATGGAGCAAAGTCGCCTGAGTAAATTACGCGGCGACCTGGACCAGCTTATTGAGTCCGATCCTAAGCTGCGCGCGCTGCGTCCGCATTTGAAGATTGATTTGGTGCAGGAAGGGCTGCGTATTCAGATTATCGACAGTCAGAACCGCCCGATGTTTAAGACCGGGAGCGCCGAGGTTGAACCGTATATGCGCGATATCCTGCGGGCAATTGCGCCGGTTTTGAACGACATCCCTAACCGAATCAGCCTGTCCGGTCATACGGATGATTATCCTTATGCCAACGGTGAGAAAGGCTATAGCAACTGGGAATTGTCGGCTGACCGCGCCAACGCCTCGCGCCGCGAACTGGTTAGCGGTGGTCTGGACACGGGAAAAGTATTACGGGTGGTAGGCATGGCCGCCACGATGCGTCTGAGCGATCGCGGTCCTGAGGACGCCATCAACCGCCGTATAAGTCTGCTGGTGCTGAATAAGCAAGCAGAAGAGGCCATTTTGCATGAAAACGCTGAAAGCCAGAATGAGCCGGTAAGTGTCTTACAACAGCCAGCGGTTGTTCCGCCGGCAAGCGTTCCCACATCGCCACCAGCCAATCCGAGGTGATAGCGTGAGCATGGATATTAGCGATTTTTATCAGACCTTTTTTGATGAAGCTGACGAACTGTTGGCTGACATGGAGCAGCACCTGCTTGATTTGGTTCCTGAATCTCCAGATTCTGAGCAACTGAATGCCATTTTTCGTGCGGCGCACTCGATTAAAGGCGGGGCGGGCACCTTCGGCTTTACTATTTTGCAGGAAACGACCCATTTAATGGAGAACCTGCTGGATGAAGCGCGGCGTGGTGAGATGCAGCTCAATGCCGACATTATCAACCTGTTTTTGGAAACAAAAGATATTATGCAAGAACAGCTCGACGCCTATAAAAGCTCTGAAGAGCCGGATGCCGCCAGCTTTGAGTACATTTGTCATGCGCTACGACAGTTAGCGCTCGAAGCAAAAGGCGAAACCGCACCAGCGGTCGTCAACCCTGCCAAACTGAGCGTTGTTGACGGCACGACGATGCAGGAAGAGACGATTGCGCAGGAAACTGCCACCCCTGACGAAGTTAAAAAACGAATTGTCCTCTCGCGTCTGAAGGCCGGTGAAGTGGATTTACTGGAAGAAGAACTGGGGAACCTGGCGACCTTAACGGATGTGGTCAAAAGTAGCGATACGCTATCGGCAACGATCGAGGGTGACCTCGCTGAAGATGACATCATTGCGGTACTCTGCTTTGTAATAGAAGCCGACCAGATTGAGTTTACCACCGTCGCCTCTGCCCCCGTTGAGGCGGTGACCGTGGTGGAAGAACCGCAGCCGGTTGCCGTTATCCCGGTGGTTAAAGCCGCCGCCAGCGAGCCGCCGCAGGGGCGCGTCGAGAGAGAAAAACCCGCACGGGCCAGCGAATCCACGAGTATTCGCGTAGCGGTTGAGAAGGTCGATCAACTGATTAACCTGGTCGGTGAACTGGTGATCACACAGTCGATGCTGGCCCAGCGTTCTAACGAACTGGATCCGGTAAACCATGGGGATCTCATCACCAGCATGGGTCAGTTACAACGTAACGCCCGCGATTTACAAGAATCGGTGATGTCGATTCGTATGATGCCAATGGAGTATGTCTTCAGTCGCTTCCCGCGTCTGGTACGCGATCTGGCGGGCAAACTGGGAAAACACGTTGAACTGACACAAATTGGTAGCTCCACCGAACTCGATAAAAGCCTGATTGAACGCATTATCGATCCGCTGACGCACCTGGTGCGCAACAGCCTCGACCACGGTATTGAACTGCCGGAAAAACGCCTCGAATCCGGGAAAAATCCGGTCGGCAACCTGACGTTGTCCGCTGAGCATCAGGGCGGAAATATTTGTATCGAAGTCACCGATGACGGCGCGGGACTGAACCGCGAGCGCATCCTGGCCAAAGCCATCTCGCAGGGCATGCCTATCCACGAAAACATGAGCGATGATGAAGTCGGCATGCTGATCTTCGCGCCGGGGTTCTCGACTGCCGAGCAGGTGACGGATGTCTCCGGTCGCGGTGTCGGGATGGATGTGGTGAAGCGAAATATCCAGGAAATGGGCGGGCATGTTGAGATCCAGTCGAAACAGGGACAGGGCACGACTATCCGGATTTTGCTACCGCTGACGCTGGCGATTCTGGACGGTATGTCCGTTCGTGTGGCGGATGAGGTATTCATTCTGCCGCTGAATGCGGTGATGGAATCGCTGCAACCTCGCGAAGAAGATCTCCATCCGTTGGCCGGGGGAGAACGCGTGCTCGAAGTACGTGGTGAATATTTACCGCTGGTTGAGTTGTGGAAAGTGTTTGAGGTTGAAGGCGCTAAAACCGAAGCAACTCAGGGCATCGTGGTGATTTTACAAAGCGCGGGACGTCGCTATGCGCTGCTGGTCGATCAACTCATTGGTCAACACCAGGTGGTGGTAAAAAACCTGGAAAGCAATTACCGCAAAGTGCCAGGCATTTCTGCCGCAACGATCCTCGGCGACGGCAGCGTCGCGCTGATTGTCGATGTTTCTGCATTGCAGGGGTTAAACCGCGAACAACGTGTGGCGATCACCGCCGCCTGATTGAGTGAGAAAGGGAATAATATGACCGGTATGAGTAATGTAACTAAACTGGCCGGCGAACCGTCAGGTCAGGAATTCCTCGTGTTTACGCTGGGGGATGAAGAGTACGGCATCGATATCCTGAAAGTGCAGGAAATCCGTGGTTATGATCAGGTGACGCGCATCGCCAATACGCCATCTTTTATTAAAGGGGTGACTAACCTGCGCGGTGTGATTGTGCCGATTGTTGATCTGCGCGTGAAATTCAGTCAGAGCGACGTTGATTACAACGAGAACACCGTGGTGATTGTGCTGAATTTGGGTCAACGCGTGGTGGGTATTGTGGTTGATGGTGTGTCAGATGTGCTGTCACTGACGACCGATCAAATCCGTCCGGCACCGGAGTTTGCGGTCACGCTGTCAACGGAATATTTGACAGGGCTGGGCGCTCTGGGTGACCGGATGCTGATTCTGGTGAATATTGAAAAGCTGCTGAACAGCGACGAAATGGCATTGCTGGATATTGCGGCAAGTCACGTAGCCTAACCGCTTCCGGCCTACAACGACGAGCTTTGTAGGCCGGATAAGCATCGCGCCATCCGGCATTATTACCTCTTAGGCTTCCCTTTCAACCAGCTCTGGTTCTTCCTCCAGTAAACCCTCATCCTGTGCCAGCATCGCGGTGGCGATCCCGTTGCCCAATACGTTAATCGCTGAGCGGCCCATATCCAGGAAGTGGTCGATACCCATCAATAACAGAATACCGGCGACCGGAATATTAAAGCTCGGAATCGTTGCCGCCAGCACCACCAGCGCTGAACGTGGTACGCCGGCAATCCCTTTTGACGCCAGCATTAACGTCAGCATCAGGACGGTGATTTCTGCGAAGGAAAGGTGAATGTTATAGGCCTGCGCAATAAACATCGACGCAAAAGAGCAGTACACCATCGAGCCGACCAGGTTAAATGAGTAGCCAATTGGCAGCACGAACGACACGATGTTGCGCGAGCAGCCAAATTTAGTGAGTTGCTCAAGCGTTTTAGGATAGGCGGCTTCAGAGCTGCTGGTGGTGAAGGCCACCAGCACCGGATCTTTCAGCATGCTGACCAGGCGGAAAACTTCTTTTTTCAACATGATATAACCGACCGCCAGCAGGACCAGGCAGGTCAGCAGAATCGCAACGTAGTAACCGCCGATGAAAGACGCATAGTTGAGCAGGATCCCTAAGCCCTGGGTGGCGATGACGGAGGAGATAGCGGCAAAAATTGCCAGCGGCGCAACATACATCACGTAGCCGGTTACTTTCAGCATAATGTGGGAGACCACATCCAGCGCGGCAACCAGCGGTGCGTTAAATTTCTCACCAAGTGAGGCCCCGCCAATACCGAAGAACATTGAGAACACCACGATTTGCAGGATCTCATTATTGGCCATCGCCTCGGCGATACTGGTCGGGATGGTGTGAGTGAGGAAACCTTTCAGGCTCATGCCGCTCACGGCGAGGCCTGTATCGGTTGCTTCCAGAGGAATGGCCAGGTTCAGACCGCTACCCGGTTGTTCAAGAGAGACCACGAATAGACCGACCAGGATAGACAGCACGGATGAACTGATAAACCAGAGCATGGCTTTGCCCCCGACGCGACCAATGGTAGATGTCTCTCCCAGTCGCATAATGCCGACGGTCAGCGTACTGAAGACTAACGGCGCAATAACCATTTTAATCAACCGCAAGAAAATGTCGGTGAGCAGCGTAATATTATCAGCCCAGGCGGTCACCACACCCGGTGAGGCCCAGGAGTGGATCACTGCGCCTGACAGGATCCCCGCCAGCATAAAGACCACGATGAACAACGTGAGTTTGTTTGCATTTGCCACTAAAAATCCCTCAGTGTTGATTTAACATTTATTTTTCAGCTACTCATTTTTTGTACTTATTAAGTGGTAGCAAAGCATTCATCATATAAATTGAATTAAAGCAGGGAGGGATACAACTTTTTTTAATTTTTTATCCATTTTGTTGTGCTGCCTGTGCATCCGTGTTTTTACGCTTCTCTTTCCTGCAGGATTTCCTTTTCGCAAACGTAAAGTTATTCGGGTGGATGCCGATAACAGTGATAACTCGTTTTCAGGAAGGTGCCTTATGTTTAACCGTATCCGCGTTGTCACAATGCTGATGATGGTGCTGGGGGTTTTCGCACTGCTACAGCTTGTTTCCGGTGGTCTGTTGTTTTCCTCATTGCAGCAGAATCAGCAAAGTTTTGTCATTTCTAACGATTTACGCCAGCAGCAAAGTGAACTCACCTCAACATGGGATCTTATGCTGCAAACGCGCATTAACTTGAGCCGCTCCTCTGCGCGCATGATGATGGATGCTTCTAATCAGCAGAGTAGCGCCAAGAACGATCTGCTGAAGAATGCGAAAGGTACGCTGGCGCAAGCGGAAACGCATTACGCAAAATTCAAGAACATCACACCGTTACCTGAGATGGCAGAAGCTAGTAGTAACGTAGATGAAAAATATCAGCAATATCATGCGGCGTTAACGGAGCTGGTACAGTTCCTGGAAAACGGCAATATGGATGCGTACTTCGCTCAGCCGACCCAGGGAATGCAAAACGCACTGGGTGAGGCTCTCGGGAAATATGCCAGCGTCAGTGAAAAACTCTACCTCCAGGCGTTTGATGAAAGTGCACGTGATTACCATTTTGCCCAATGGCAGCTTGGCATTCTGTCCGTAGTGCTGGTGTTGATTCTGGTGGTGGTGTGGTACGGCATCCGTCATACCTTGCTTAATCCTCTTGCTCGCGTTATTGCCCATATCCGGGAAATTGCCAGCGGTAACTTAACCACATCATTAACTGTCAGCGGTCGCAATGAAATTGGCGAACTGGCCAGTACGGTTGATCATATGCAGCGTTCGCTGATTGAAACGGTCACCCTGGTGCGCGAAGGTTCCGATGCGATTTATTCCGGTACCAGCGAAATCGCTAGCGGTAACACCGACCTTTCTTCACGCACCGAACAGCAGGCTTCTGCACTGGAAGAAACGGCGGCCAGCATGGAACAGCTGACGGCGACGGTGAAGCAAAATGCTGACAACGCTCGTCAGGCTTCTCAACTGGCGAAAAGTGCTTCCGATACCGCACAGCACGGCGGCAAAGTGGTTGATGGTGTGGTTAATACCATGCACGAAATCGCCGATAGCTCGAAGAAAATTGCCGACATCATCAGCGTTATCGATGGCATAGCCTTCCAGACTAATATTCTTGCGCTGAACGCAGCGGTCGAAGCCGCACGCGCCGGAGAGCAGGGCCGTGGTTTCGCCGTGGTGGCGGGAGAAGTCCGTAACCTGGCGAGCCGCAGCGCGCAGGCAGCGAAAGAGATCAAAGCACTGATCGAAGACTCCGTTTCAAGGGTTGATACCGGCTCGGTACTGGTTGAGAGCGCCGGGGAAACCATGAATGACATCGTCAATGCGGTGACCCGCGTCACCGATATCATGGGCGAAATCGCGTCGGCCTCTGATGAACAAAGTCGTGGCATCGACCAGGTTGCGCTTGCCGTGTCCGAGATGGACCGCGTGACGCAGCAGAACGCCTCGTTGGTGCAGGAGTCGGCCGCTGCGGCCGCCGCGCTTGAAGAGCAGGCCAGTCGTCTTACCCAGTCGGTGTCGGCTTTCCGCCTGGCTTCACGTCCACTGTCGGCTAAATCACGCGATGCACGACAAACTGAAACAGCAGCTTCCGTTTCACCCTCGCGCCCGCTAAACACTGAACCAGATAGCAATTGGGAAACATTTTAACCGGTAGCCAATACCGGATAATAAGTCGAACAGGCAGAGAATCTTTCTGCCTGATTCGTGTTTTTAAGCATGAAGAGCAAACCGTAACACAACACAAATTAGCGCAGCTGCCGGCTGTGCCCGTTGTATCCTGAATGTGATTGAGAAGGCGCTATGACATCATCTCTGCCCTCCGGGCAAACGTCATTATTGTTACAGATGACACAGCGCCTCGCGCTGTCTGACGCGCATTTTCGTCGGATATGTCAATTAATCTACCAGCGCGCGGGTATCGTGCTGGCCGACCACAAACGGGATATGGTTTATAACCGCCTTGTGCGTCGCTTACGTACCCTGGAACTGGATGACTTTGGTCGCTACCTCAGCATGCTGGAAGCCAACCAGAACAGCGCTGAGTGGCAGGCTTTTATTAACTCCCTAACCACCAACCTGACCGCTTTTTTCCGCGAAGGACATCATTTCCCGGTACTGACCGACCACGCGCGTCGGCGTGGCGGCGAATACCGTGTCTGGAGCGCGGCGGCCTCTACAGGTGAGGAGCCCTACAGTATTGCGATCACGCTGGCCGATACGTTGGGTATGGCACCGGGGCGCTGGCGCGTTTTTGCCAGCGATATTGATACCGAAGTGCTGGAAAAGGCCAGAAACGGCATTTACCGCCTCGATGAACTGAAAACGCTGTCGCCACAGCAGTTACAGCGTTATTTCATGCGCGGTACCGGACCGCATGAAGGGCTGGTGCGCGTGCGTCAGGAACTGGCGAGCCATGTTGAATTCTCGAGCGTGAATTTACTGGATAAAAAGTACAACGTGCCCGGTCCGTTCGACGCCATATTTTGTCGTAACGTCATGATCTATTTTGATAAAACGACACAACAGGACATTTTGCACCGTTTTGTTCCACTCCTGAAGCCTGATGGGCTGCTGTTTGCCGGTCACTCAGAAAACTTTAGCAATCTCGTGCGCGAGTTTAGCCTGCGCGGACAGACGGTGTATGCGCATGCGCCGGGTAAGGATAAATCATGAGTAAAATCAGGGTTTTGTCGGTCGATGACTCCGCATTGATGCGTCAAATCATGACTGAAATTATTAACAGCCACAGCGACATGGAAATGGTCGCAACAGCCCCCGACCCGCTGGTAGCCCGGGATTTAATCAAAAAATTCAATCCCGATGTCCTGACGCTGGATGTGGAAATGCCGCGCATGGACGGTCTCGATTTTCTTGAGAAGCTGATGCGTTTGCGCCCAATGCCGGTGGTGATGGTCTCTTCTCTGACCGGGAAAGGCTCGGAGGTCACGCTGCGGGCGCTGGAGTTGGGGGCGATTGATTTCGTCACTAAACCGCAGTTAGGGATCCGTGAAGGCATGCTGGCCTACAGCGAGATGATTGCCGAGAAAGTACGCACGGCATCCCGCGCGCGTCTGGCGGCGCATAAACCGATTGCTGCGCCGAAGACGTTAAAAGCGGTGCCGTTGCTCAGTTCTGAAAAACTGATCGCCATTGGTGCGTCGACCGGGGGAACGGAGGCGATACGTCATGTGCTGCAGCCGCTGCCGCTTTCCAGTCCGGCAGTGATTATCACCCAGCATATGCCACCCGGTTTTACCCGCTCATTTGCCGAACGTCTGAATAAACTGTGTCAGATCAGCGTTAAAGAGGCGGAAGACGGCGAACGTGTGCTGCCGGGTCATGCGTATATCGCGCCGGGTGACAAACATATGGAGTTGGCCCGCAGCGGGGCGAACTATGTGATCAAGATTCATGACGGGCCACCGGTCAACCGGCATCGGCCTTCTGTGGATGTGCTGTTCCATTCGGTGGCGAAACAGGCGGGGCGCAACGCCGTGGGCGTGATCCTCACGGGGATGGGCAACGATGGCGCAGCCGGAATGTTAGCAATGCACCAGGCGGGCGCCTGGACCATTGCGCAAAACGAAGCAAGTTGTGTGGTGTTCGGCATGCCGCGCGAGGCCATCAATATGGGTGGCGTGAGCGAAGTGGTCGATCTTAGCCAGGTAAGCCAGCAGATGCTGGCGAAAATCAGTGCCGGACAGGCAATACGTATTTAATGAGGAGCAGTATTTTATGGCGGATAAAGAGCTGAGGTTTCTGGTTGTGGATGACTTTTCCACCATGCGACGCATCGTGCGTAACCTGTTAAAAGAGCTGGGATTCAACAATGTTGAAGAAGCCGAAGACGGTGTGGATGCGCTGAACAAGCTGCAGGCAGGGGGATTTGGTTTTGTTATTTCTGACTGGAACATGCCGAATATGGACGGTCTGGAATTGCTGAAAACCATTCGTGCCAACGGTGGTATGTCCTCCCTACCGGTGCTGATGGTGACGGCTGAAGCGAAGAAAGAGAATATCATCGCGGCCGCACAAGCGGGTGCCAGTGGTTACGTGGTGAAACCTTTCACGGCGGCGACGCTGGAAGAGAAACTCAATAAGATCTTTGAGAAACTGGGTATGTGAGGGTGTGATGATGATGATGCAACCACAAATTAAACCTGTTGATGAAAATTCAGCAGGGGATATCATCGCGCGCATCGGTAGTCTGACCCGAATGCTGCGCGACAGCCTGCGTGAACTGGGGCTGGACCAGGCCATCGCTGAGGCGGCAGAAGCCATCCCGGATGCGCGCGATCGTCTGGATTACGTTGTGCAGATGACCGCACAGGCGGCAGAGCGTGCGCTGAACAGTGTAGAAGCTTCGCAGCCGCACCAGGATGCGATGGAAAAAGGGGCCAAAAATCTGAGCAAACGCTGGGATGAATGGTTCGAAAATCCGATTGAACTGTCTGATGCCCGTGAACTGGTCACCGATACTCGTCAGTTCCTTGGCGATGTCCCCGGACATACCAGCTTTACCAATGCCCAGTTGCTGGACATCATGATGGCGCAGGATTTCCAGGACCTCACCGGCCAGGTTATCAAGCGCATGATGGACGTCATTCAGGAAATTGAGCGTCAGCTATTAATGGTGCTGCTGGAGAACATCCCGGAGCAGGGTGCCCGTCCAAAACGCGAAAATGAAAGTTTGCTGAACGGCCCGCAGGTTGACACCTCGAAAGCTGGCGTCGTGGCAAGCCAGGATCAGGTTGACGACCTGCTGGATAGCCTCGGCTTCTGATATGTAAAGGCCGGATGTTGGGGATTAAACTTCTCATCCGGCTCATATGCTATTCAGCTTAAAGCCATAAACCCCGTCTTTTTTGCCGCTTACTCTCCCCATTGCTGTAATGCTCTTCTGGCATCATTCTCGCCTGTGTCTCTATCCAGGGTCTGATGCGTGGCAGAAGAAAGCGACGACGACAAAACAGAAGCCCCCACACCCCACCGACTTGAGAAAGCGCGGGAAGAAGGGCAGATCCCCCGTTCCAAGGAGCTGACCTCACTGCTTATTTTGCTGGTGGGCGTGTGCATTATCTGGATCGGTGGGGAGTCGCTTGCCCGCAGGTTGGCGGGGATGCTGTCGGCCGGGCTGCGTTTTGACCACCGCATGGTCAATGATCCTAACCTGATCCTCAGCCAAATCATTCTGCTCATTAAAGACGCCATGATTGCGCTGTTACCGCTGATAACAGGCGTGGTGCTGGTGGCACTGATCTCCCCGGTGATGCTGGGCGGTTTGATTTTCAGCGGCAAATCGCTACAGCCCAAATTCTCCAAGCTGAATCCGCTGCCGGGTATTAAGCGCATGTTTTCTGCGCAAACCGGGGCCGAGCTGCTGAAAGCTATCCTGAAATCGACGCTGGTCGGCAGCGTGGCTGGATTCTACCTCTGGCACAAGTGGCCTGAGATGATGCGTCTGATGGCCGAATCGCCGATTACGGCCATGGGCAATGCCCTCGATTTAGTCGGCATGTGTGCGCTGCTGGTAGTGCTCGGGGTGATCCCGATGGTAGGGTTTGACGTTTTTTTCCAGATTTACAGTCATGTGAAAAAGCTGCGCATGTCACGCCAGGATATTCGCGATGAATATAAACAAAGCGAAGGTGACCCACACGTAAAGGGCAAAATTCGCCAGATGCAGCGCGCGGCAGCACAGCGACGCATGATGGCGGATGTACCGAAAGCGGACGTTATAGTAACCAACCCCACGCACTATTCGGTCGCGCTGCAATATGACGAAAACAAAATGAGTGCGCCACGCGTCGTTGCCAAAGGGGCGGGGCTGGTGGCGTTGCGCATTCGCGAAATTGGCGCGGAACATCGTGTCCCAACCTTAGAAGCACCGCCGCTGGCGCGTGCGCTATATCGCCATGCTGAGATTGGTCAGCAAATACCTGGTCAGCTGTATGCCGCCGTCGCGGAAGTGCTGGCATGGGTATGGCAATTAAAACGCTGGCGTCTGGCTGGCGGCAAGCCGCCACCACAACCTGGAAACCTTCCGGTGCCTGAAGCACTGGATTTTATGAACGAGAAGAATACTGATGGCTAATCTGGTCGCGATGCTGCGTCTGCCCAGCAACCTGAAATCCACGCAATGGCAAATTCTTGCCGGGCCGATCCTCATCCTGCTGATCCTGTCGATGATGGTGCTGCCACTGCCGGCCTTCATCCTCGACTTACTGTTTACCTTCAACATTGCGCTGTCGATCATGGTGCTGTTGGTGGCAATGTTCACCCAACGAACGCTGGAGTTTGCTGCCTTCCCGACGATTTTGCTGTTCACCACCTTATTACGCCTGGCACTTAACGTTGCCTCAACGCGTATTATTTTGATGGAAGGGCATACCGGTTCAGCGGCTGCGGGGAAGGTAGTTGAAGCATTTGGTCACTTCCTGGTCGGCGGTAACTTTGCCATCGGTATCGTAGTCTTCGTCATTCTCGTCATCATCAACTTTATGGTTATCACCAAAGGTGCCGGTCGTATTGCTGAAGTCGGCGCGCGCTTTGTGCTGGACGGGATGCCCGGTAAACAGATGGCGATTGACGCCGATCTCAACGCCGGACTGATTGGTGAGGATGAAGCTAAAAAACGCCGTTCTGAAGTGACCCAGGAAGCTGATTTTTACGGCTCGATGGACGGTGCGAGTAAGTTCGTCCGTGGCGACGCCATCGCCGGTATTCTGATCATGGTGATTAACGTGATCGGCGGCCTGCTGGTGGGGGTCTTGCAACACGGCATGAGCATGGGAAGTGCGGCTGAAAGCTACACCTTGCTGACCATCGGTGACGGGCTGGTGGCGCAGATTCCAGCGCTGGTTATCTCCACTGCGGCGGGTGTTATCGTGACCCGCGTCAGTACCGATCAGGATGTCGGTGAACAGATGGTGACCCAACTGTTCAGTAACCCCAGCGTGATGGTGCTCAGTGCGGCGGTGCTCGGTTTGCTGGGACTGGTGCCTGGCATGCCGAACATGGTGTTCCTGATGTTTACTGCGGCATTGTTGGGTCTGGCCTGGTGGCTGCGCGGTCGTGAGACAAAAGCCCCTGCGGAACCCCAGTCGGTCAAAATGCCGGAAAATAATGCGGTGGTGGAAGCGACCTGGAACGACGTCCAGTTGGAGGACTCGCTGGGGATGGAGGTGGGGTATCGCCTGATCCCGATGGTGGACTTTCAACAGGATGGTGAATTGCTGGGGCGAATTCGCAGCATTCGTAAGAAATTTGCCCAGGATATGGGTTTCCTGCCGCCAGTGGTGCACATCCGCGACAACATGGATCTGCAGCCTGCGCGCTATCGCATCCTGATGAAAGGGGTGGAAATTGGTAGCGGGGATGCCTATCCGGGACGCTGGTTGGCCATCAACCCAGGTACGGCAGCCGGGTCACTGCCGGGTGAAAAAACGGTCGATCCGGCCTTTGGACTGGACGCTATCTGGATTGAAAGCGCGCTGAAAGAACAGGCACAAATTCAGGGTTTCACTGTGGTGGAAGCCAGTACCGTGGTCGCCACGCATCTGAATCACCTGATTGGCCAGTTTGCCGCCGAACTGTTTGGACGCCAGGAAGCGCAACAACTGCTGGATCGCGTGTCGCAGGAAATGCCGAAACTGACAGAAGATCTGGTGCCGGGCGTGGTAACGCTGACCACGCTGCATAAGGTGCTACAGAATTTGTTGGATGAAAAAGTGCCGATTCGCGATATGCGTACCATTCTCGAAACACTGGCTGAACATGCGCCGCTGCAAAACGATCCGCATGAACTCACCGCCGTGGTGCGCGTGGCGCTGGGAAGGGCGATTACTCAGCAGTGGTTCCCGGGTAATGATGAAGTTCAGGTTATTGGTCTGGATACGCCGCTTGAGCGCTTGCTGTTGCAGGCTCTGCAAGGGGGCGGTGGTCTGGAACCGGGGCTGGCAGACAGGCTATTGGCCCAGACCCAGGAGGCATTATCGCGTCAGGAGATGCTGGGTGCACCGCCGGTGTTGTTGGTTAATCATGCGCTGCGACCATTACTGGCCCGCTTTTTGCGCCGCAGCATACCGCAACTGGTGGTGTTGTCGAACATGGAGCTTTCGGATAACCGCCATATCCGCATGACCGCGACCATTGGAGGTAAATAATGCGTAAGTTTCTGTGGCTGTTACTTCTCCCACTGGCGGCGCAGGCCACTGGAGAAGGGGCCTGGCAGGCCAGCAGCATGGGGATTACCTTAAATCATCGCGGGCAGTCTGCTTCGTCTGCGCCGCTGGTTCCCAGCCAACCGGTTTCGGGGTTGATGACGCTTGTGGCCTGGCGTTATGAGCTGAATGGCCCTACGCCTGCGGGTTTGCGGGTGCGTTTATGTTCGCAGTCCCGCTGCGTTGAGCTGGACGGGCAAAGCGGGACCACCCACGGGTTCAATAATGTTCCTGCTATCGAACCGATGCATTTTGTCTGGGAAGTACCCGGCGGCGGTCGCCTGATCCCCGCCTTACAGGTTCAAAGTAACCAGGTGATTGTGAACTATCGCTAGTATTCCGGAGGCTTAACCCTGCACTGGTTGTGCGACACTACTCTGCTGCACAAACAGATGATCCATAATCTGACGCATGACCGGCGCGGCGGTGACGCCGTCGCTACCGCCGTTTTCCAGAATCAACGCTACCGCGACTTTCGGGTTTTTGTACGGTGCAAACGCGGTATAGAACACGTGGTCACGCAGGCGGATGGGGATCATCTTCGCATTGTAGGTTTGGTTTTCTTTCAGGCTGAAGACCTGTGAGGTCCCGCTTTTCGCCGCAATTCCGTAAGGTGCGGTATGGAAGAATTTATAACCTGTCCCGTTCGGTGCATTGGCCATACCAAACATTGCCTCGCGTACCAGACCCCAGTAGGGCGATGAGGCAGAAGCAATTTGCGACGGCACCGTGGCAGCATGATAAGGCGTAATGGATTTGCCGCTCGCTTCATTCTGCAGCAGGTGAGGGGCGATCACTTTCCCGTTGTTAATCAACGCCACCATCGCTTTTACCATCTGGATTGGCGTAGCAATCCAGTAACCCTGGCCGATGCCGACTGAAATGGTATCCCCCTGATACCAGGCTTTTTTATGCACTCGCTGTTTCCAGTCGCGACTCGGTAACAGGCCGTTGTACTCTTCATCAAGGTCGATACCGGTGGGTTTACCGTAACCAAACTGGCTGAGCATGCTATTGATTCGGTCGATGCCCATCATATACGCCACCTGATAGAAGAATGTATCTGCAGACTCTTCAATCGCTTTGGTCACGTCGAGCATGCCATGACCGGTTTTTTTCCAGTCGCGATAATGACGCTCGGTGCCGGGCAATGTCCATGTTGGTGCGCCAAAGAAGCTGGTCTGCGGGGTGATAACGCCGTTAAGTAACGCTGACATCGCCATATACGGCTTAACCGTGGAGGCAGGAGGGTATAAACCTTGCGTGACGCGGTTAATTAACGGCAGGTCCTTATCCTGCAGCAGCGTGTTGTACTCCTGGTAGCTGATGCCTTTGACGAACGGATTTGGATCGTAGCTGGGGTTAGATACCATCGCCAACACCGAGCCATCGTGCGGATCTTCAACCAACACGGCCGCGCGCTGACCGACCAGCAGGCTCTCAATGTATTCCTGTAAGTGTAAATCCAGCGTCAGATGGATATCTTTCCCGGCGACGGGCGGCACATCTTTTATCAGGCGCACGATGCGTCCGTGGTTATCAACTTCGACTTCCTGGTAACCCGTTTTACCGTGCAGATCGTTTTCGTAATAGTGCTCGATCCCCTGCTTACCAATGTTGTGATCGGCGGCGTAGTTCTCCGCCAGCCCCTTTTTATCCAACGCTTTCAGGTCGCTGTCGTTGATTTTAGAAACATAGCCGAGCACATGCGCCAGTTCTGCGCCATAAGGATACTGGCGATCTTCATAGCTGTTGATGGTGACGCCGCTAAAATGAAACTGGTTAACCGAGAAACGGGCGATCTCCACATCGGTCAGCGCATTTTTGAGCACCACCGGGCGATAACGGCTGCTGGCTTTCAGCTCATGGTGAAACTGGTCAATCTCATCAGGTGTAAGGTCAACGATCGGTGTTAGCTGCTTCAGAAGAGCATCCATATCGTTGATTTTATAAGGGGTGACGGAAATATCGTACCAGGTGACGTTGCGCACCAGAGGGATACCGTTGCGATCGTAAATGATGCCGCGCGTTGGGGCGACAGGCAGCATTTTGATGTCATTGGCATTCGAGCGGGTGGTGTAATACTGGTGCTCGCGAATTTGTAAATTGTAGAGGTTGTAAATCAGGATGCCAAAACAGATGACCACCAGGCCAAAGGCCACTATCACACGCCGCTGGAAGAGTTTCTCTTCCGCCTCAAAATCTCTGAATGTCATTGACCCGTACCCGATTAATTCGCCGCCTAATGATACGGAGGCTTATTCGGGATGACAGACAAAAAATGTTCCATATCTCTACGGAAATGTGTCATTCCTTGTGAGTTGTTACAGATAGCCCTTTACGGATATAAAAAAGGCCTGAGTCCGTCATCCGAACTCAGGCCTGATTTTTTAGCACACTTACATACGTTCTACAGTTTCGATACCCAGCGTATCCAGACCCAGCTTCAGCGTCTTCGCCGTCAGCTGTGCCAGTTTCAGACGGCTGTTACGAATGTCTTCGCTCTCCGCGCTGAGGATCGGACAATGTTCGTAGAAGCCAGAGAACAGACCGGCAAGATCGTACAGATAGGCACACATGACATGCGGCGTACCTTCACGTGCGACGACGGTCAGCGTTTCTTCAAACTGCAGCAGACGCGCTGCCAGCTGGGCTTCACGATCTTCATTGATGATGACGTTGGCGTTGGCAAGTGCGCTTTCGTCGATATCCGCTTTACGGAACACGGACAGTACGCGGGTGTAGGCATACTGCATGTACGGCGCGGTGTTGCCTTCAAAGGCCAGCATATTGTCCCAGTCGAAAATGTAGTCGGTAGTACGGTTTTTCGACAGATCAGCATACTTCACAGCACCGATACCGACCGCATTCGCCAGTTTTTCCAGCTCGTCGGCAGGCATGTCCGGGTTCTTCTCAGCCACCAGACGACGTGCGCGCTCCAGCGCTTCATCCAGCAAATCGGCCAGTTTTACCGTGCCACCAGCACGTGTTTTGAACGGTTTACCATCTTTGCCGAGCATCATACCGAACATGTGGTGTTCCAGCGGTACGGAGTCCGGTACATAACCGGCTTTACGCACGATGGTCCATGCCTGCATTAAATGCTGATGCTGACGGGAGTCGATGTAATACAGCACGCGATCGGCATGCAGCGTCTCGTAACGATATTTGGCGCAGGCGATGTCGGTGGTGGTGTACAAATAGCCGCCATCTTTCTTCTGAATGATGACGCCCATCGGTTCACCTTCCTTGTTCTTATACTCATCAAGGAATACGACGGTAGCGCCTTCGCTCTCAACGGCCAGACCTTTGGCTTTCAGGTCGGCAACAATGCCAGGCAGCATCGGGTTGTACAGACTTTCACCCATCACGTCGTCGCGGGTCAGCGTCACGTTCAGACGATCGTAGGTAAGCTGGTTTTGCGACATGGTAATGTCGACCAGTTTGCGCCACATTTCGCGGAAATAAGCATCGCCACCCTGTAATTTCACTACATAGCTACGGGCACGTTCGGCGAATTCTTCATCTTCGTCGTAATGTTTTTTCGCATCACGGTAGAAACCTTCCAGGTCGGCCAGCGCCATCTCTCCGGCATTTTCCTGTTGCTGCTTTTCCAGCCACGCGATAAGCATACCGAACTGGGTGCCCCAGTCGCCAACGTGGTTTGCACGGATGACCTTATGACCGAGAAATTCCAGCGTACGGACAGCAGCGTCGCCGATAATAGTGGAACGCAGGTGGCCTACGTGCATCTCTTTCGCTACGTTCGGTGCAGAGTAGTCAACGACGATGGTTTGCTTCTCTGGCTGTGCTACGCCCAGACGAGCGGACGCCAGCGCTTGCTGCACGTGCTGCGCCAGGAAGGCCGGGTCGAGAAAAATATTGATAAAGCCCGGACCGGCGATTTCAACCTTGCTGGCAATCCCGCTGAGATCCAGATGAGTCAGCACCTGCTCTGCCAGTTGTCGCGGTGCCATACCCAGTTTTTTAGCAACTGCCATCATGCCGTTGGCCTGATAGTCGCCGAACTGTACTTTTGCTGACTGACGAACCTGAGGTTCGCAATCTGCAGGCGCACCTGCAGCAATCATGGCCTGACGGACTTTTTCTGAGAGAAGAGCCTGAATATTCACCGGAATACCTTACATTTATGAAGCGGATTGAAATTCACCGCGCCAGTTTAAGAATTTAGGGCGGGAGTATACTGCAAATGCCCGTTGACGTCAGCATTGCGAGTACCGCGAACTGCCTAAAATATATGCAATGCGATTACGCATAATCATTCATTTTGTACCTGAAAAAAACAGCGGTTGGATGGGGCAGCGCAACAGAGTAAATTAGCGGCTTTGAACATGGATATGAGCTTTCACTATGGCGAACTGGCAAACCGTTGCAGAATTGCATGATATTTCGGCAGATTTAGGGCATTTCACTCAGGCGTTAACAGATCTTTCCACCCGTCTGGATCTGGATGTCGCATCGCTTGAAGCCGATCACATTTCTTTGCGCTGCCATCAGAATACGACCGCAGAGCGCTGGCGTCGTGGGTTTGAACAGTGCGGCGAGCTGCTGTCGGAAAATATCATCAACGGCAGACCGATTTGCCTGTTCAAACTGGATGAGCCGGTTTGCGTGGCACACTGGCAGTTTTCTATTGTGGAGTTGCCATGGCCGGGTGAGAAGCGTTACCCGCACGAGGGTTGGGAGCATATCGAAATCGTTCTGCCAGGCGACCCGGAAACGCTAAATGCACGGGCTCTGGCGTTACTTTCCGATGAGGGATTGAGTCAGCCTGGAATCTTTGTCAAAACCAGTTCACCGAAAGGCGAGCGTGAGCGCCTGGCGAACCCGACGCTGGCAGTGAGCGATGGCAGCGTGACCATCAAGTTTCATCCGTGGTCAATTGAGACCATTGTAGCAAGCGAACAACAGGAGTAAGCATGGCACTGCTGGAAATCTGCTGTTACAGCATGGAGTGTGCGCTGACGGCACAGCAAAATGGCGCGGACCGTATTGAATTGTGTTCGGCACCCAAAGAAGGGGGCTTAACGCCGTCGCTGGGTGTATTGCGTACTGTACGTCAACGCATTGATATTCCCGTCAATCCCATCATCCGCCCGCGCGGAGGAGATTTTTGCTATACCGACGGTGAATTTGCCGCCATGCTTGATGATATCGCCATGGTCAGAGAACTTGGGTTTTCAGGGCTGGTGACCGGGTTATTAGATGTTGACGGTAACGTCGATATCTCGCGTATGGAAAAGATTATGGCGGCTGCCGGTCCGCTAAGGGTCACATTTCATCGGGCCTTTGATATGTGTGCCAACCCATTAAATGCGCTGAAAAATTTATCTGATTTGGGGGTCGCCAGGGTGCTGACTTCCGGGCAAAAATCAGACGCGCAGCAAGGTTTACCAAAAATAATGGAACTTATTGCACAGCCCGGTGCTCCAATCATTATGGCCGGAGCGGGGGTTCGCGCCGCGAATGTGTCGCAGTTTCTCGACGCCGGAGTGCAGGAAGTCCACAGTTCTGCCGGAGTATGGTTGGCTTCTCCCATGCAGTATCGCAACGCGGGGTTGTCGATGTCGTCGGATGCGCAAGCGGATGAATATTCTCGCTATGCGGTAGACGGGGCGGCGGTTGCTGAAATGAAAGCGATTATTGCACTCCATCAAGCCAGCTGATTTTTACCGTTGCATCATGTCGCCCAATATGATGCTTGCTCGTACCAGGCCCCTGCAATTTCAACAGGGGCCTTTTTTTATCTTTCTCCGGCATATTTCGGCCTGCAACTGTGTTGGCTTTCCGCGCTCACCCCGGTCACTTACTGATGTAAGCTCCCGGAGACTTGCTGCGTTGCCGCCTTGCTGCAACTTGAACTATTTTGGAGAAATGGTGTTATACGTAACAGCCATCTGGCAATCCATTACGGTTTACGCGCAATCAACACTGCACGTAATGGTGCAGGGTAACCCTCAATGGTTTTGCTGCTGTCGTTCGGGTCGAGGAAATCGGCTAGCGATTCGGTAATCATCCACTCAGTGCGACGCTGCTCTTCGGTGGTGGTCACACACACGTCAGCAATGCGCACATCGACAAAACCGCATTTCTCCAGCCAGTTTTTTAACGCCAGCGCAGACGGAATAAAGTAGACGTTGCGCATTTGCGCGTAGCGGTCACCCGGCACCAGCACGGTATTTTCGTTGCCTTCAACCACCAGCGTTTCGAGTACCAGTTCGCCGTCTTTTACCAGTTGGTCTTTTAACTGCCAGAGATGTTCCAGCGGAGAACGGCGGTGATAGAGCACGCCCATCGAGAAAACGGTATCAAACGCATTCAATGCCGGAAGCTGTTCAATACCCAGCGGCAGCAGATGCGCGCGCTGGTCGTTGCCCAGCAATTTGCGCACCGCTTCGAACTGACACAGGAACAGTTGGGTCGGATCAATACCGACCGCCAAATGTGCTCCCGCGCCAATCATGCGCCACATGTGATACCCGCTGCCGCAGCCGACATCAAGAATGGTCCGTCCGGTCAGGTCGGATAAATGCGGCAGTACCCGATCCCACTTCCAGTCCGAGCGCCATTCGGTATCGATATTGACGCCATACAGCGAGTACGGCCCTTTACGCCATGGCATCAGGTTACGCATCAACGTATCGATGCGTTTAATCTGACCGTCGCTGAGCGGCTCTTTGCTTTCAGCGGTCACGCTGTGCAGTAGATCCAGACGATGCGGCGTCAGTTCGGGCAGAAACTCTACCGCGTTCGACCACTGCTTAAACAGGCCGTGCTGATCGCGCTGCCAGGTTGCAATTTGCGCTGGGAGGGTTTCCAGCCAGTGAGAAAGGTGATTTTTGGCAATCAGCTGATAAAAGTTACCAAAGTCGATCATGCCGCTACCTCAGCTTTTAGCGCCACCAGGGAACCAAAGTTGAAGCACTGGAACCACAGTTCACTGTGCTCAAAACCCGCCTGATGCAGACGCGCTTTGTGCGTTTCGACTGAGTCGGTTAGCATCACGTTTTCCAGCATGCTGCGCTTCTGGCTGATTTCCAGTTCGCTGTAACCATTTGCCCGTTTGAAGTCGTGGTGCATGTTGAACAACAGTTCGCCAACCTTAGTATCTTCAAAACTGAATTTCTCCGACAGTACCAGCGCGCCGCCGGGATTCAGCCCCTGATAAATCTTATCCAACAACGCCTGGCGCTCAACGGGCTCAAGGAATTGCAGGGTAAAATTCAGCACCACCATTGAGGCGTTTTCGATAGTGATGTTGCGAATATCCCCTTCGACAACCTCGACCGGAATGGGCGCTTTATACGCGTCAATATGACGGCGGCAGCGTTCAACCATAGCCGGGGAGTTATCGACGGCGATAATTTTACAATTGTCATGCTGAATATTGCGACGCACCGAGAGCGTCGCTGCGCCCAGAGAACAGCCCAGATCGTAGACCTGCGTGTTGGGTTGCACGAAACGTTCGGCCAGCATACCAATCATAGAAATGATGTTGGAGTAGCCGGGAACGGAACGCTGGATCATATCCGGGAAGACTTCAGCTACCCGTTCATCAAAGGTCCAGTCACCCAGACTGGCGATAGGCGCAGAAAAAAGCGTGTCGCGGTGAGACATAACGTAAAAATCCGGGAAAAATAAAGTGGCGTATTGTGCGCTAATGCAGGGAGAAAACCAACTCCCAGGGCATATACCAAAGATTCGCCAGCACCATTAGCAACAGCGAACACCAGGTCGCGCTCATGCCGGAGCGACGCCAGCGGAACAGACGGTGGTGGAATCCGTAATAATGCATCAGCCGACCGGCAATTAACATCAGCCCGCAAATATGCACCATCCACGTTTCTGCGCCGTTCATTTCCATAAATAACAGCAGCACCAGTGCGACAGGAATATATTCCACCGCATTGCCGTGAATGCGAATTGCACTTTGTAGTTCGCTAAAACCGCCGTCGCCATAGGCTACGCGGTATTGCATACGCAGGCGAACAACGTCAAAGGAGAACTTAATTAACAACAACGCACCTAGTACGGCATATAGCGCGCTTACCATACAAACTCCCTTTAAAATGGCTGATGGCACTGTCTATGATAGGTGGCATTTTCAGAAAAGAGAAGATTGCTGTGGAATAGACGGTGCTGATCCGATCTCTGGCAGGACATTGCGTAAATCTGCCCATAGCGTATCTACCAGCTCCGGGGCCTGCGCGATGTCTGGCGTATGCAAAAACAGAAACGGCGTAGTGCTCTGCTTCCAGAGCGACAGTTTTGTTAGCCAAACGGCAAAGAGCGCCCGATTTTGTTTCATGTTATCGCTGCCTATAAAGCGAACCATCGGATTATTTGCCGTCACCACGGCATGTACCGGGACTTTTGGTTTTTTGCGCTGGGCATCGCGTATCGCTTCTGTATGCGGGATTGCGGCATGCACCGGGCGACTGTCTAAAATCACCCGATTGACTCCGCGCTTGTGTAAACCACGATTGAATAACTGCTCTGCTTCACCTTTGGCAAAGAATTCAGGATGGCGAACTTCGACACCGTAGGTAAACGATGTGGGCAGTGCATCGAGAAATGCCCACAGAGTAGGGAGATCGCGAGGAGAAAAGGTGGCGGGCAACTGCAACCAGTACTCTCCGATACGGGTTTCCAGTGGCTGCATGCGGGTTAAAAATTCCTGCACCAAATCATCACAGTTACGCAGCGCGGCCTGATGTGAAATGGTAGCCGGGAATTTAAAGCAGAAACGAAAATCGTCGGAAGTTTGCGCCAGCCAGCGCGCAACAATCTCGGCTTTTGGCAGTGCGTACAGCGTGGTGTTGCCCTCCACACAGTTAAAGTGGCGGGCATATTCTTCAAGGCTGGTGATCCCCAGTCGCACCCACTTTGGGTGCGACCACTGCGGCAAGCCGATATAGATCATAGCGCGTGCAGGATCTCGTTAACGCTGCGCACGCGCGCAATGCGCGGGAAAATATGCGTCATGCTGCCCTGATGCTGCTCGGCACTGGCCGCGCTACAGGCATCTTCGGCAATCACCAGGTTAAAGCCCAGCTCCCAGGCGTTACGTGCCGTGGATTCGACGCCAATGTTAGTGGAGATTCCGCACAGGACAATAGTGTCAACGCCGCGACGACGTAATTGCAGTTCGAGGTCGGTACCGTAAAACGCTCCCCACTGGCGTTTGGTGACTTCCAGATCGCTGGCACATTTGCCCAGAGCGTGCGGATAGTCCCACCAGTTTGTGGGGAGCGTTTTTGCCTCCGTCTGGGCGTCAACCGGCTGTTTCAGCGCTTCGGCATAATTATCAGACCAGCCGACGCGAACCATCACCACCGGTGAACCGTGAGCACGAAATTTTTCCGCGAGGCTTGCCGCGCGGGTAACAACGTCGCTTGCTGAATGAGGGCCGCCGGCGAAGGGCAGGATCCCTTCCTGCAGGTCAATAACGACAAGGGCGGTTGTTTTAGCGTTCAGTTCCAGCATGGTGGCTCCAGTAAAAAAAGAATTCCGTTACACCTTAATCGCGATTCTGTGTGAAAGGGGCGACAATTTTTGTTATTTTTTGTGAGATTACGCAATACCCGCGTAGGAAACACGCGTACAGTCAGTACCGGACTTATCGTGCGGCAGAATTTCCAGTATAATAGCCGCCTTTTTTCATTCAGTTGTGACATTCAGCTAAAGCTGCGACTTCGTCATCTGCAAAGCAGGTGACAATCCGCCTGCGGCAAAGTTAAGGGATATCTCATGCGTACAGAATATTGCGGACAGCTACGTCTGTCCCACGAGGGGCAGCAGGTGACTCTGTGTGGTTGGGTCAACCGTCGTCGTGATCTTGGTAGCCTGATCTTTATCGATATGCGCGACCGCGAAGGTATCGTGCAGGTATTTTTCGATCCGGACCGTGCGGACGCGTTAAAGCTGGCCTCCGAACTGCGTAATGAGTTCTGCATCCAGGTGACGGGCACCGTGCGTGCACGTGATGCCAAAAACGTCAACGCCGATATGGCGACCGGTGAGATTGAAGTGCTGGCGTCCGATCTGACCATCATCAACCGTTCAGAATCACTGCCGCTGGACTCTAACCACGTTAACACCGAAGAAGCGCGTCTGAAGTATC
Organism: Citrobacter tructae; assembly: GCF_004684345.1. Taxonomy (NCBI): domain Bacteria; kingdom Pseudomonadati; phylum Pseudomonadota; class Gammaproteobacteria; order Enterobacterales; family Enterobacteriaceae; genus Citrobacter; species Citrobacter tructae. The sequence continues at coordinate 1,450,153 of NZ_CP038469.1, read as the reverse complement.
GCTATCTGGATCTGCGTCGTCCGGAAATGGCACAGCGTTTAAAAACCCGCGCCAAAATTACCAGCCTGGTACGTCGCTTTATGGATGAGCACGGCTTCCTCGACATCGAAACCCCGATGCTGACCAAGGCGACCCCAGAAGGCGCACGTGACTATCTGGTACCTTCCCGCGTACATAAAGGTAAATTCTACGCGCTGCCGCAGTCCCCGCAGCTGTTTAAACAGCTGCTGATGATGTCCGGTTTTGACCGTTACTACCAGATCGTAAAATGTTTCCGTGACGAAGACTTACGTGCGGACCGTCAGCCTGAATTTACCCAGATCGACGTCGAGACTTCCTTCATGACCGCGCCGCAGGTGCGTGAAGTGATGGAAGCGTTAGTGCGTAATCTGTGGTTGGAAGTGAAAGGTGTGGATTTGGGTGATTTCCCGATCATGACCTTTGCGGAAGCTGAACGTCGTTACGGTTCAGATAAACCGGACCTGCGTAACCCAATGGAACTGGTTGACGTTGCTGACTTGCTGAAATCTGTTGATTTCGCCGTCTTCTCCGGTCCGGCCAACGATGCGAAAGGCCGCGTGGCTGCACTGCGTGTACCGGGTGGTGCGAGCTTAAGCCGTAAGCAGATCGACGATTACGGTAACTTCATCAAGATCTACGGCGCAAAAGGCCTGGCTTATATTAAAGTCACCGAGCGTGCGAAAGGCCTGGAAGGTATCACCAGTCCAGTGGCTAAGTTCCTGAACGCAGAAATTGTGGAAGCGATTCTTGAGCGTACCGGTGCACAAGACGGCGACATGATTTTCTTCGGTGCCGACAACAAGAAAGTGGTTGCCGACTCAATGGGTGCACTGCGTCTGAAACTGGGTAAAGATCTGAACCTGACCGACGAAGCCAAATGGGCGCCGCTGTGGGTTATTGACTTCCCGATGTTTGAAGACGACGGTGAAGGCGGCCTGACCGCGATGCACCATCCGTTTACCGCACCGAAAGACATGACCGCCGCTGAGCTGAAAGCCGCGCCGGAAGACGCTGTTGCCAACGCTTACGATATGGTTATCAACGGCTACGAAGTGGGCGGCGGTTCAGTGCGTATCCACAACGGCGACATGCAGCAAACCGTGTTTGGTATTCTGGGCATTAACGAGCAAGAGCAGCGCGAGAAGTTCGGCTTCCTGCTGGACGCGCTGAAATACGGTACCCCGCCGCATGCGGGCTTGGCGTTTGGTTTGGATCGTCTGACCATGCTGCTGACTGGTACCGATAACATTCGTGACGTTATTGCCTTCCCGAAAACCACGGCTGCTGCGTGTCTGATGACCGAAGCGCCAAGCTTTGCCAACGAAGCTGCGTTGGCGGAACTGAGCATTCAGGTTGTGAAGAAGGCCGAGAATAACTGATATGACATACAAACAGCCTGTCTCGGTGTTAGTCGTGATTTATGCAAAGGACACCGGGAGAGTGCTGATGTTACAGCGACGCGACGATCCTGATTTCTGGCAGTCGGTTACCGGCAGCCTTGAAGAGGGTGAAACCGCGTCGCAAGCCGCTATGCGCGAAGTAAAGGAAGAGGTCGCCATTGATGTTGCTCGCGAGCAACTGACCTTAATTGACTGCCAGCGCACGGTGGAGTTTGAGATTTTTAGCCATTTACGTCATCGCTACGCACCGGGAATTGAGCGTAATACTGAATCCTGGTTTTGCCTGGCACTTCCCTCTGAACGAGAGATCGTGTTCACCGAACATCTGACCTACCGTTGGGTTAATGCGCTCGAAGCCGCGCAGTTAACCAAGTCGTGGAGTAACCGGCAAGCGATTGAAGAATTTGTAATTAACGTCGCCTGAGAAGGCGCGCTTTTTGGAGATATTATTTATGGCAGGTCATAGTAAATGGGCCAACACCAAACACCGCAAAGCGGCACAGGATGCCAAGCGCGGCAAAATCTTCACCAAAATCATTCGTGAGCTGGTGACGGCCGCTAAACTGGGTGGTGGCGATCCGGACGCAAACCCGCGTCTGCGTGCGGCTATCGATAAAGCGCTGTCCAACAACATGACCCGTGACACCCTGAACCGTGCTATCGCACGTGGCGTGGGCGGCGAAGATGATGCGAACATGGAAACCATCATTTATGAAGGTTACGGTCCTGGCGGTACAGCTGTCATGATTGAATGTCTGTCTGACAACCGTAACCGTACCGTTGCGGAAGTGCGCCATGCGTTCACCAAAACTGGTGGCAACCTGGGCACCGACGGTTCTGTTGCGTATCTGTTCAGCAAAAAAGGCGTGATCTCCTTTGAGCAGGGTGACGAAGATACCATCATGGAAGCCGCGCTGGAAGCCGGTGCTGAAGACGTTGTGACCTATGACGACGGTGCGATTGACGTCTACACCGCGTGGGAAGAGATGGGCAAAGTGCGTGACGCACTGGAAGCTGCTGGTCTGAAAGCGGACAGCGCTGAAGTCTCTATGATCCCTTCCACCAAAGCGGACATGGATGCAGAAACGGCACCAAAACTGATACGTCTGATCGATATGCTGGAAGACTGCGACGACGTGCAAGAAGTTTACCACAACGGCGAAATCTCCGATGAGGTTGCAGCTACGTTAGAATGACGTGGTTAAGCGATAAAATAACAGGAGATGCGTGATGTCTATTATTCTCGGCATTGACCCGGGCTCGCGCATCACCGGTTATGGCGTGATTCGCCAGGTTGGTCGACAGTTGACCTATCTGGGCAGTGGATGCATTCGAACGAAAGTGGATGATTTACCGTCGCGCCTGAAGCTGATTTATGCGGGCGTATCGGAAATCATCACCCAGTTTCAGCCAGACTACTTTGCCATTGAGCAGGTGTTCATGGCGAAAAACGCCGATTCGGCGCTTAAGCTGGGGCAGGCGCGCGGCGTGGCGATTGTTGCTGCCGTCAACCAGGATCTTCCGGTGTTTGAATACGCCGCCCGTCAGGTGAAACAGACCGTGGTGGGTATCGGTAGCGCGGAGAAAAGCCAGGTGCAGCATATGGTGCGCACGTTGCTGAAACTCCCGGCAAATCCTCAGGCGGATGCCGCAGATGCGTTGGCCATAGCGATTACCCACTGTCACGTCAGCCAGAACGCCATGCAAATGAGCGACACCCGGCTGAATTTAGCGCGTGGACGACTACGTTAATGACAAATGAGGCTGGATATCTATCCAGCCTTTTTTTATGATAGCGCATTACCTTTTTAGCCCTTAACGCAGGAGCGTCATGTGATAGGCAGACTCAGAGGCATCATTCTCGAAAAACAACCCCCGTTGGTTCTTCTGGAGACGGGCGGGGTAGGCTATGAAGTGCATATGCCAATGACCTGCTTCTACGAGCTGCCGGAAGCCGGGCAAGAAGCCATCATCTTCACGCATTTTGTGGTGCGCGAAGACGCACAGTTGCTCTACGGTTTTAACAATAAGCAAGAGCGTACGCTGTTTAAAGAGCTGATTAAAACCAATGGCGTCGGGCCAAAACTGGCACTGGCAATCCTCTCGGGTATGTCGGCGCAGCAGTTCGTGAACGCGGTTGAACGCGAAGAACTCGGTGCGCTGGTGAAGCTGCCGGGTATCGGTAAGAAAACGGCCGAGCGCCTGATTGTTGAAATGAAAGACCGCTTTAAAGGTTTACATGGCGATCTGTTTACGCCCGCGGCCGATCTGGTGCTCACCTCTCCGGCAAGCCCGGCGACGGACGATGCGGAACAGGAAGCGGTTGCCGCGCTGGTGGCGCTGGGCTATAAACCTCAGGAAGCCAGCCGGATGATCAGCAAAATTGCGCGTTCGGACGCTAGTAGTGAAACATTGATCCGCGAAGCGTTACGCGCTGCGCTATGAGGTAGAGGATGATTGAAGCAGACCGCCTGATTAGTGCAGAAAGTACTCTGCCGGAAGATGTGGTAGATCGGGCTATTCGACCAAAACTGCTGGCAGAATATATCGGCCAGCCGCAGGTGCGTTCGCAGATGGAGATTTTTATCCAGGCGGCGAAACTGCGCGGTGAGGCACTTGACCATCTGCTCATCTTCGGCCCGCCGGGGCTGGGGAAAACCACGTTGGCGAATATTGTCGCCAACGAAATGGGTGTAAATCTGCGCACGACGTCCGGTCCGGTGCTGGAAAAAGCGGGCGATTTGGCGGCGATGCTGACGAACCTGGAGCCTCACGACGTGCTGTTTATCGATGAGATCCATCGCTTATCACCGGTAGTGGAAGAAGTATTGTATCCGGCGATGGAAGACTATCAGTTGGATATCATGATCGGCGAAGGGCCTGCTGCGCGCTCGATTAAAATCGATCTGCCGCCGTTCACCCTGATTGGCGCAACAACCCGTGCCGGGTCGTTAACCTCTCCACTGCGTGACCGTTTTGGTATCGTGCAGCGACTGGAGTTTTATCAGGTTGCCGATCTTCAGCACATTGTGGGGCGCAGCGCGCGTTACATGGGGCTGGAGATGAGCGATGAAGGGGCTCTGGAAGTGGCTAAGCGCGCGCGTGGTACGCCGCGAATTGCCAACCGTCTGCTGCGTCGCGTGCGTGACTTCTCCGAGGTGAAACATGACGGCACTATCTCGGCAGACATTGCCGCTCAGGCGCTGGATATGCTCAACGTTGATGCTGAAGGGTTCGATTATATGGACCGTAAGCTGCTGTTGGCGGTGATCGATAAATTCTTCGGCGGGCCGGTAGGGCTGGATAACCTGGCGGCAGCGATTGGAGAAGAGCGCGAAACCATTGAGGACGTGCTGGAGCCGTATTTGATTCAGCAAGGTTTTTTACAACGGACTCCGCGCGGACGTATGGCGACTGTACGTGCGTGGAACCACTTTGGTATTACTCCGCCGGAGATGCCTTAAGTTTGTTGTTGCCGGATTGTGCAGATCATCCGGCAACAACAAATAATCAACTGGCCTGTTTCTTCATCATGCTGAAGATAAACAGCAGTGCAGCACACAGCACCACGGATGGCCCAGCAGGCGTATCATAAAACGCGGAAAACGTCAGGCCGCCTGTAACCGCTATCATCCCTATACCTACAGCAACACCGGCCATCTGTTCTGGCGTGCGCGCAAAACGGCGTGCAGTGGCTGCAGGAATAATCAGCAGTGACGTGATAATCAGCGCCCCGACAAATTTCATCGCCACACCAATCGTTAACGCTGTGACCAGCATCAGCAGTAGCTTCACGCGCTGCAGCTTCACACCATCGACAAACGCCAGATCCGGGCTTATGGTCATCGACAACAGATTGCGCCATTGCCAGAAGAGAATAGCCAGTACAATGACGACGCCAATGGCAATGGAAATCAGATCTTCCGGCGTAACCGCAAGCAAATCACCAAACAGGTAGGCCATGAGATCCACACGAATATTGGACATCAGGCTGACGACCACCAGGCCCAGCGACAGGGCGCTGTGCGCCATAATACCGAGCAGGGTGTCTATTGCGAGGTGAGGGCGCTTTTCCAGCCACACCAGGCCCGCTGCTAGCATCAGAGTGACGGCGATAACCGCATAGAATGGGTTCACATCTAACAGCAGACCAAAGGCCACGCCTAGCAGTGACGCGTGCGCCAGCGTGTCACCAAAATAAGACATACGACGCCAGACCACAAACGAACCCAGCGGGCCAGCGGCGCAGGCCAGCATAATCCCGGCTAACCAACCGGGTAATAACAATTCAATCATGAGTGACCATTTCCCCGGCGTAATACGATGCGACCCTGTAAATCGTGGCGATGATTATGATTGTGGCGGTATATTCCGAGTTGTTCGGCACCGCGTTGCCCGAACATGGAGATGAATTCCGGGTGCATAGAAACCACTTCCGGCGTGCCGGAGCAGCAGATGTGGTGGTTGAGGCACAGCACTTCGTCGGTCTTTGCCATCACCAGATGCAGGTCATGGGAAACCATCAGCACGGCGCAATCCAGCTCACGGCGAAGCTGGTCGATAAGATCGTACAGTGCGACCTGGCCATTGACATCGACGCCCTGGGTGGGTTCATCCAGCACCAGAAGCTGTGGTCGATTCAGCAATGCGCGGGCCAGCAGGACGCGTTGCGTTTCCCCGCCAGACAGTTTTTGCATCGGCGCGTCCATCAGATGTCCGGCCTGAACACGCTTGAGTGCCGGGAGAATATCGTCTTTCTTTGTACCCGGGCGTAAACGTAAAAAACGGCTGACCGTCAGAGGAAGGGTGGTATCGAGATACAGTTTTTGCGGAACATAACCTATCCGCAACTGCCCGTTACGCTTGATAACGCCTTCATCTGCTGCTACCAGCCCAAGGACAACGCGCACCAGCGTAGACTTCCCGGCACCGTTCGGGCCGAGAAGCGTTAAAATTTTGCCGGGTCGTAGTTCAAGCGAAACGTCAGAAAGGACGCGGCGTTGACCATAAGAGACCGAGACATTTTCCAGTGAAACCAAAGTCGTCATATCAATTTTAGTCTTGCAGAAGTTATAGAATGTTATAATATCACATTTCTCACATTCATTACGATGATTGGTCGCATTATGTTACATAAAAATACGCTTCTTTTCGCAGCATTATCCGCTGCTCTTTGGGGGAGTGCAACACAGGCCGCAAATGCTGCCGTGGTTGCCTCACTTAAGCCGTTAGGTTTTATTGCTTCGGCGATTGCCGATGGTGTTACGGATACCGAAGTGCTACTGCCTGACGGTGCATCTGAACATGATTACTCATTGCGTCCGTCTGACGTAAAACGCTTACAGGGCGCGGACTTAGTCGTTTGGATAGGCCCTGAGATGGAAGCGTTCATGGAAAAATCTGTCAAGAATATTCCTAATGCTAAACAGGTAACGATTGCGCAGCTTAATGACGTGAAACCGCTGCTCATGAAAGGGGCTGACGATGATGATGACGATCATGGACACAATGATGCCCAGGGTGAAAAAAGTGACGAACATCACCATCACGGTGACTACAACATGCATCTTTGGCTCTCCCCAGAGATAGCGCGGGCTACAGCGGTTGCAATCCATGAAAAATTAGTGGAACTTATGCCGCAAAGTCGAGCCAAACTTGACGCCAACCTGAAGGATTTTGAGGCACAATTAGCCGCAACCGATAAGCAGGTAGGTAACGAGCTCGCACCGCTCAAGGGGAAAGGTTACTTCGTTTTTCATGACGCCTACGGCTACTACGAAAAACACTACGGATTAACACCGCTTGGTCACTTTACCGTGAACCCTGAGATTCAACCTGGTGCGCAGCGTTTACATGAAATAAGAACACAGTTGGTTGAGCAAAAAGCAACCTGCGTTTTTGCTGAGCCACAGTTCAGGCCAGCGGTCGTTGAAGCCGTTGCGAGAGGGACATCCGTTCGAATGGGAACGTTGGATCCACTCGGAACAAACATCAAACTGGGTAAAACAAGCTATTCAGCGTTTCTGAACCAATTAGCCAACCAGTATGCGAGCTGCCTGAAAGGAGATTAATGAGGAAGTGAATACGTGCAACAGATAGCCCGCTCTGTCGCCCTGGCATTTAATAATCTGCCACGACCCCATCGCGTTATGTTGGGGTCGCTTACCGTTCTTACCCTGGCCGTCGCCGTCTGGCGGCCTTATGTTTATCATCCCGATTCTGCACCGATTGTCAAAACCATCGAACTCGAAAAAAGTGAGATTCGCTCGCTGTTGCCTGAGGCGAGTGAACCTATCGATCAGGCTGCTCAGGAAGATGAAGCTATCCCTCAGGATGAACTGGATGACAAAACTTCAGGAGAGGCCGGTGTTCACGAATATGTTGTCTCTACTGGCGATACGCTGAGCAGCATCCTGAATCAGTACGGCATCGACATGGGCGATATCAGCCAGCTTGCTGCCTCGGATAAAGAATTACGTAACCTGAAAATTGGCCAGCAACTTTCCTGGACGTTAGGCGCGGAAGGCGATTTGCAGCGCCTGACCTGGGAAGTTTCTCGTCGTGAAACCCGCACGTACGATCGCACCGCGACGGGTTTCAAAATGAGCAGCGAAATGCAGCAGGGCGACTGGGTTAATAGCCGTATCAACGGCACCGTGGGCGGCAGTTTCGTCGCCAGCGCCAAAGAGGCTGGATTGACCAGTACTGAAATCAGTGCGGTGATTAAGGCTATGCAGTGGCAGATGGACTTCCGCAAACTGAAAAAAGGCGATGAGTTCTCGGTGCTGATGTCTCGCGAGATGTTAGACGGCAAACGTGAGCAAAGCCAGTTGCTGGGCGTTCGTTTACGCTCCGAAGGTAAAGATTATTACGCAATCCGTGCGGAAGACGGTAAGTTCTATGACCGTAACGGGACCGGGTTGGCTAAAGGCTTTATGCGTTTCCCGACCGCGAAACAGTTCCGTATCTCGTCTAACTTTAACCCGCGTCGCCTTAATCCGGTAACCGGACGCGTTGCGCCGCACAAAGGTGTTGACTTTGCGATGCCGCAGGGGACGCCGGTGCTGTCGGTGGGTGATGGCGAAGTGGTCGTCGCGAAGCGCAGCGGCGCTGCAGGCTACTATGTCGCGGTTCGTCATGGTCGTACTTACACCACGCGTTATATGCACCTGCGTAAGCTGTTAGTCAAACCCGGGCAAAAAGTGAAACGTGGCGATCGTATCGCGCTGTCAGGTAATACCGGGCGTTCAACCGGCCCACACCTGCACTATGAAGTGTGGGTTAACCAGCAGGCCGTGAACCCGTTAACGGCTAAACTGCCGCGTACGGAAGGGTTGACCGGCTCGGATCGTACCGATTACCTGGCGCAGGTCAAAGAGGTGCTTCCTCAGTTGCGCTTCGATTAATCAACACACTGAAAAAGCCGGTACGTTTTGCGTGCCGGCTTTTTTATTTTGTACGGGGCACGACGCGCCGCTACACTATCAGCAGATTTACTTTTCGCGGTACCAGACACTGGAAGAGCATGGAAACGAAAAAAAAGAATATTGAGTATATCCCTGAGTTTCATAAATCATTCCACCATCCGCGCTACTGGGGCGCCTGGCTGGGTGTGGCGGCGATAGCAGGGATTGCGTTAACGCCTGCATCGTTTCGCGATCCTGTGCTGGCGAAACTAGGACGTCTTGTTGGAAGATTAGGGAAGAGTTCGCGCCGCAGAGCGCTGATCAACTTATCCCTATGCTTTCCTGAGCGCAGCGAAGCCGAGCGAGAAGCTATCGTCGATGAGATGTTTGCGACCGCGCCTCAGGCGATGGTGATGATGGCGGAGCTTGCGCTGCGTGGCCCGGAGAAAATCCAAAATCGGGTGGACTGGCAAGGTCTTGAAATCATTGAGGAGATGCGACGCAACGAGGAAAAGGTGATTTTTCTCGTTCCGCACGGCTGGGGTGTTGATATTCCGGCTATGTTGATGGCCTCTCAGGGTCAGAAAATGGCCGCGATGTTCCACAACCAGGGCAATCCTGTTTTTGATTATGTCTGGAACACGGTGCGCCGTCGTTTCGGCGGTCGTTTACATGCGCGTAACGACGGCATCAAACCCTTTATCCAGTCCGTGCGTCAGGGCTATTGGGGATACTATTTGCCGGATCAGGATCATGGTCCTGAGCACAGCGAGTTTGTTGATTTCTTTGCCACCTACAAAGCGACATTACCGGCGATAGGCCGCCTGATGAAAGTGTGCCATGCGCGTGTCGTGCCGCTGTTTCCGGTGTATGACGGTAAAACGCATCGCTTGACGATTCAGGTTCGCCCGCCGATGGATGACATCCTGACGGCGGATGACCACACCATTGCCAGACGAATGAACGAAGAGGTGGAGATTTTTGTCGCACCGCACCTTGAGCAGTACACCTGGATTTTGAAGCTGTTAAAGACCCGTAAACCCGGTGAAATTGAGCCGTATAAACGAAAAGATCTCTATCCGAAGAAATAAAAAAAAGCCTCTCGTTTGAGAGGCTTTTTACATCAGGCGAAAAGCTTGCCGTTATTCTACAGTCAGAATACGCGTGGTGTTGGTAGAGCCAATCGTGCTCATGACGTCACCTTGGGTGACAATCACCAGGTCGCCAGAAACCAGATAGCCTTTATCACGCAGCAGGTTCACCGCTTCGCTGGCGGCAACCACACCGTCGGTTTCACTGTCAAAGTGAACCGGGGTGACGCCACGATACAGGGAAGTCAGATTCAGTGTACGCTCATGACGGGACATGGCGAAAATCGGCAGGCCAGAGCTGATGCGGGATGTCATCAGCGCAGTACGACCGGATTCCGTCATCGCGATAATGGCAGTTACCCCTTTCAGGTGGTTTGCCGCATACATTGCTGACATAGCGATGGCTTCTTCAACGTTATCAAACTGCACGTCGAGGCGGTGTTTGGAGACATTGATGCTCGGGATTTTTTCAGCGCCCAGGCAGACGCGTGCCATCGCGGCGACGGTTTCAGCCGGATACTGACCCGCGGCGGTTTCTGCCGACAGCATGACGGCGTCGGTGCCGTCGAGCACGGCGTTAGCCACATCCATGACTTCCGCACGGGTCGGCATCGGGTTGGTGATCATCGACTCCATCATCTGCGTGGCGGTAATGACCGCACGGTTCAGCTGACGAGCACGACGGATTAGGGCTTTCTGAATACCAACCAGCTCAGGGTCGCCAATTTCAACGCCCAGATCGCCACGAGCCACCATCACTACGTCAGATGCCAGGATGATGTCATCCATCGCATTCTGGTCGCAGACGGCTTCTGCACGCTCGACCTTGGCGACAATTTTCGCGTCACAGCCGGCATCGCGCGCCAGACGGCGGGCATAATTCAGGTCTTCGCCGCAGCGCGGGAAGGAGACGGCCAGATAATCAACGCTGATTTGTGCGGCGGTGATGATGTCGGCTTTGTCTTTTTCGGTCAGTGCTTCTGCAGAGAGACCACCGCCCAGTTTGTTGATGCCTTTGTTGTTGGAAAGCGGGCCACCGACGGTCACTTCAGTGAAGACTTTCATGCCCTGAACTTCCAGCACTTTGAGCTGTACGCGGCCATCGTCCAACAGCAGGATGTCGCCAGGGACAACGTCAGCAGGCAGTCCTTTATAGTCAATACCGACTTTTTCTTTGTCGCCTTCGCCTTTACCCAGGTTGGCATCTAACAGGAACTTGTCGCCAATGTTGAGGAATACTTTGCCTTCTTTGAAGGTTGATACGCGGATTTTAGGTCCCTGCAGGTCACCCAAAATAGCGACATGACGTCCCAGTTTGGCAGCAATTTCACGGACTTTATCCGCCCGCAGTTTGTGGTCTTCTGGAGACCCGTGCGAAAAGTTCATGCGTACGACGTTTGCGCCCGCGGCGATAATTTTTTCAAGGTTGTTATCGCGGTCAGTTGCCGGGCCTAACGTGGTAACGATTTTGGTTCTGCGAAGCCTTCTGGACATGTAATACTCCGTTGACTGAAACAACTAGGTGTTGCGTGTGAACATTGATCCGGCCGTTCTTAAACATAACGGTAAAAATGAACAACCCGGATGATAAAAGGGTAGAACATCGTTATTGCTTTTAGCGGTCATCACTCTTGATGAGTAATTCTTTATCAAAACGCGATTCCTTGAGCGCTTCCTTGACACGCTTCAAGTTATCTCTAAATTTTGCCCCTCGGCGCAAAGTAAATCCTGTAGCCAGCACATCTATCACGGTCAGTTGAGCAAGTCGAGAGACCATGGGCATATAAATGTCAGTATCTTCCGGTACATCCAGGGTAATTGCCAGCGTGGCTTCACGTGCCAACGGTGTGCCGGGCGAGGTGAGTGCAATCACCATGGCATCGTTTTCTCGCGCCAGCTGTGCCAGTTCCACCAGGCTCTTCGTTCTGCCGGTATGGGAAATGAGTACAATGACGTCGTCATCGCTACAATTCATACAGCTCATGCGTTGCAGTACAATATCGTCGGAATAGATCACTGGTACGTTAAAACGGAAAAATTTATTCATGGCGTCGTGCGCCACGGCAGCAGAGGAACCCAGGCCGAAAAAGGCGATTTTCTTCGCTTGGGTTAATAAATCAACTGCTCGATTGACCGCCGCGTTATCCAGCGACTGGCGGACATGGTCCAAGCTTGCCATCGCGGATTCGAAGATTTTCCCCGTATAGGATTCAACGCTGTCATCCTCATCGACATTACGATTAACATATGGGGTACCATTTGCCAGACTTTGCGCCAGATGCAGTTTAAAATCAGGAAAGCCTCGCGTGTCCATGCTGCGACAGAATCGATTCACAGTCGGTTCGCTGACGTTGGCTTCCAGAGCCAGTGTAGCAATGCTTGAATGGATCGCCCGGTCAGGCGATGTCAGAATGACATCGGCGACTTTACGTTCGGACTTGCTCAGATGTTCCAGTTTTAACTGGATTTTTTCCAGCATATTCATGATGTAGGTAGACTCATCGGTCATGGGCAAAAACGATTTCAACGATACGGGGAAATCGGGAGATAATTTTGTTAGATATTACCCCTGCTCACTAACGTTCGGGGCAAAATGGACAGAAAAGTTGTTGTTTTTTTTCAATACATGATCGGAGTCGGGTTTTCTTACGTTTTCATGGGAACGCAAAAAAGCGACTTTTTTATCCATTTTGCTGCTGTAAACGCCAATAACACCGCTGTTCACGGTAACAGCACGGCTGGATAAGCGTTTACGGTTCACGGAATCACGTAAAAGCAGTACAGTGCACTGTAATAAAATTACATCCAGTGTCTGGCAAAAGCACCAGGCACTCAACTGAGGAGAATGACATGGCGGTAACGCAAACAGCCCAGGCATGTGACCTGGTCATTTTCGGCGCGAAGGGTGATCTTGCACGTCGGAAATTGCTGCCTTCCCTGTATCAGCTGGAAAAGGCCGGCCAGATTAACCCGGATACCCGCATTATTGGGGTAGGTCGCGCTGACTGGGACAAAGCAGCCTATACCAAGGTTGTACGCGAAGCACTCGAAACTTTCATGAAAGAAAAAATCGATGAAAGTTTGTGGGATACCCTCAGTGGTCGTCTGGAATTTTGTAACCTGGACGTCAATGATACCGCTGCCTTTGGCCGTCTGGGTGAAATGCTTGATCAAAAAGCGCGCACCACCATTAACTATTTTGCCATGCCGCCAAGCACATTTGGCGCGATCTGCAAAGGTTTAGGTGAAGCGAAACTCAACGCCAAACCGGCTCGTGTGGTGATGGAAAAACCACTGGGAACGTCGCTGGCGACCTCCCGTGAAATCAACGACCAGGTTGGCAAATATTTTGAAGAATGCCAGGTTTACCGTATTGACCACTATCTGGGCAAAGAGACGGTACTGAACCTACTGGCACTGCGTTTTGCCAACTCTCTGTTTGTGAACAACTGGGATAACCGCACTATCGATCACGTAGAAATTACCGTGGCGGAAGAGGTGGGTATCGAAGGACGTTGGGGCTATTTTGACCAGGCCGGTCAGATGCGCGACATGATCCAGAACCACCTGCTGCAGATCCTGTGCATGATCGCCATGTCGCCGCCGTCCGATCTGAGCGCCGACAGCATCCGTGATGAGAAAGTGAAAGTCCTGAAATCACTGCGCCGTATCGATCGCACAAACGTGCGTGAAAAAACGGTTCGTGGTCAGTACACCACCGGTTTTGCGCAAGGTAAAAAAGTACCGGGATATCTGGAAGAAGAGGGCGCGAACAAGAGCAGCAATACCGAAACCTTTGTTGCGATCCGCGTGGATATCGACAACTGGCGCTGGGCGGGCGTGCCGTTCTATCTGCGTACCGGTAAGCGTCTGCCGACCAAATGTTCTGAAGTGGTAGTGTACTTCAAAACGCCTGAGCTGAACCTGTTTAAAGAATCCTGGCAGGATCTGCCGCAGAACAAGTTGACCATCCGTTTGCAGCCTGATGAAGGTGTTGATATCCAGGTGCTTAACAAAGTGCCGGGTCTGGACCACAAGCATAATCTGCAGATCACCAAATTGGATCTGAGCTATTCCGAGACCTTCAATCAAACGCACCTGGCCGATGCTTACGAGCGCTTACTGCTAGAAACCATGCGCGGCATTCAGGCGCTATTTGTGCGTCGTGACGAGGTTGAAGAAGCGTGGAAGTGGGTTGACTCCATCACCGAAGCCTGGGCAATGGACAACGACGCACCGAAACCGTATCAGGCAGGGACCTGGGGACCGGTTGCCTCGGTGGCCATGATCACCCGTGACGGTCGTTCGTGGAACGAATTCGAATAAAATTTCATCTAGCCATTAGGTGTTATTTTACCGGTAACATGATCTAACACAGATTGTAGAATAATTTTTGCACTTTTAAGCCTCGTGTGGATTCACCCGCGAGGCTTTTTTTATTACACTGCCTGAAACGATTTTGCCCCTGAGCTACGGCCTGCAAGCTATTCAGCATGGTTTTACCCTACTGAAACGCATTGTGAATCCTCATGCTCTGACAGATAAATTTTAGGAGCCTCTATGAATCCGAAATTGTTACGCGTAACACAACGCATCGTTGAACGTTCTCAAAAGACGCGTTCTGCCTACCTCGCCCGTATCGAACAGGCCAAAACGACAACCGTTCACCGTTCACAACTGGCATGCGGGAATCTGGCCCATGGTTTTGCCGCCTGTCAGCCAGAAGACAAAGCGTCGCTGAAAAGCATGCTGCGAAACAATATCGCGATCATTACCTCCTATAACGACATGCTCTCTGCGCATCAGCCGTACGAGCATTACCCGGATATCATCCGCAAAGCCTTGCATGAAGCCAATGCGGTAGGTCAGGTTGCGGGCGGCGTACCTGCGATGTGCGATGGCGTAACTCAGGGACAGGACGGGATGGAGCTTTCCCTGCTGAGTCGCGAAGTGATCGCAATGTCTGCGGCTATTGGCTTATCTCACAACATGTTCGACGGCGCGCTGTTCCTCGGCGTGTGCGACAAAATTGTCCCAGGTCTGGTGATGGCGGCGCTGTCGTTTGGTCACCTGCCATCCATTTTTGTTCCATCAGGCCCGATGGCGAGCGGCCTGGCGAACAAAGAAAAAGTGCGTATCCGTCAGCTCTATGCCGAAGGAAAAGTGGACCGTATGGCGCTGCTTGAGTCTGAAGCCGCGTCTTATCACGCGCCGGGTACCTGTACCTTCTACGGTACCGCCAACACTAACCAGATGGTGGTGGAGTTTATGGGTATGCAGTTGCCAGGTTCCTCTTTTGTGCACCCTGACGCCCCGTTGCGCGAAGCGTTGACCGCGGCGGCGGCCCGTCAGGTCACGCGTCTGACCGGTAACGGCAACGAATGGATGCCAATCGGTAAAATGATTGATGAAAAAGTGGTAGTGAACGGCATTGTGGCGCTGCTGGCGACCGGTGGTTCAACCAACCATACGATGCACCTGGTGGCGATGGCGCGTGCGGCGGGTATTCTCATCAACTGGGATGACTTCTCCGATCTGTCCGACATCGTGCCGCTGATGGCGCGCCTGTACCCGAACGGTCCGGCCGATATTAACCATTTCCAGGCCGCAGGCGGTGTGCCGGTGTTAATGCGCGAGCTGCTCAATGCTGGTCTGCTGCATGAAGATGTCAACACTGTTGCAGGCTTCGGCTTATCGCGTTACACCATGGAACCGTGGCTGAACAACGGCGAGCTGGACTGGCGTGAAGGGGCTGAGAAGTCGCTGGACAGCACCGTGATTGCGGCGTTTGACGAGCCGTTCTCACATCATGGCGGTACCAAAGTACTAAGCGGCAACCTGGGGCGTGCGGTGATGAAAACCTCCGCAGTACCGGTTGAAAACCAGGTGATTGAAGCTCCGGCGATTGTCTTTGAAAGCCAGCATGATGTGTTACCGGCGTTTGATGCGGGCCTGCTGGATCGGGATTGCGTAGTCGTTGTGCGTCATCAGGGACCAAAAGCGAATGGCATGCCAGAATTACATAAACTCATGCCACCACTTGGTGTATTATTGGACCGTTGTTTCAAAATTGCGTTAGTTACCGATGGACGACTTTCAGGTGCTTCAGGTAAAGTGCCTTCAGCAATCCATGTAACCCCGGAAGCTTATGATGGCGGGCTACTGGCAAAAGTACGCGATGGCGACATCATTCGTGTGAATGGACAGACAGGTGAATTGACGCTGCTGGTTGATGAAGAGGAACTTGCCTCTCGTCAGCCCCACATTCCCGATCTCAGCGCATCGCGCGTGGGTACAGGGCGTGAAATGTTCAGCGCGTTGCGCGAAAAGCTGTCCGGTGCGGAGCAGGGCGCAACCTGTATCGATTTTTAAGACTCATTTTGTAATCAGGCGAGAGAAGAAACTCTGATGAAAAACTGGAAGACAAGTGCAGAAGCAATCCTGACCACTGGCCCGGTTGTACCGGTTATTGTGGTGAATAAACTGGAACACGCAGTGCCGATGGCAAAAGCGCTGGTTGCAGGTGGTGTGCGTGTCCTGGAAGTGACCTTACGTACCGCATGTGCGATGGATGCTATTCGTGCAATCGCCAAAGAAGTGCCGGACGCCATCGTCGGTGCAGGCACCGTACTGAACCCGCAGCAGCTCGCGGAAGTGACCGAAGCTGGCGCGCAGTTTGCGATTAGCCCGGGCCTGACCGAGCCTCTGCTGAAAGCGGCAACCGAAGGGACGATTCCGTTGATCCCAGGTATCAGCACCGTTTCTGAATTGATGCTGGGCATGGACTACGGTTTGAAAGAATTCAAATTCTTCCCAGCTGAAGCGAATGGCGGCACAAAAGCGCTGCAGGCGATTGCGGGTCCGTTCTCCCAGGTGCGTTTCTGCCCGACTGGCGGTATCTCTCCGGCCAACTACCGTGACTACCTGGCACTGAAAAGCGTGCTGTGCATCGGTGGTTCCTGGCTGGTTCCGGCGGATGCGCTGGAAGCGGGCGACTACGATCGCATTACCAAGCTGGCTCGCGAAGCAGTAGAAGGCGCGAAGTAGTAATAGCATAAAATGCCCGGTAGCGTTTACCGGGCATGTGAGTCTAAAACGGGTCGGGTGGCCCGTTTTTTTATCCTGCGACGTTCACCTGTGCAGCGGCGATTTTCGCTCGCTCAACTGCTGCATCAACGCTTTCTGCTGTTGCCAGCACGACGCCTAAACGACGCGAGCCTTCGATTTCCGGCTTACCGAACAAACGGAGTTGCAAACCGGCACCAACAGCACTTTCAATGTTACCAAACGTCACATTCTGGCTGGTAAGCTGCGGCAGAATAACGGCCGATGCAGACGGACCATACTGGCGGATTATACCAACGGGCAATCCGAGGAACGCACGAACGTGCAACGCAAATTCGGACTGATCTTGCGAAATCAACGTCACCATGCCGGTGTCGTGTGGGCGAGGGGAGACTTCGCTGAAAATCACCTCGTCACCGCAAACAAATAACTCTACGCCAAACAACCCATAACCACCCAACGCCAGCACGACCTTGCGGGCAATCTCCTGTGCGCGTTCCAGCGCCAGCTCACTCATCTGCTGCGGCTGCCAGGATTCACGGTAATCGCCATCTTCCTGGCGATGGCCTACTGGCGCGCAGAAGTGCACACCGTCAACGGCGCTGACGGTCAGCAGGGTGATTTCAAAATCGAAATTGACTACGCCTTCGACGATCACGCGCCCGGAACCTGCACGGCCTCCCTGTTGGGCATACTCCCAGGCTTCGGTAAGCTGCTCGGCGGAACGAATAAAACTCTGCCCCTTACCGGAAGAACTCATTACCGGCTTCACGATGCACGGAAAGCCGATTTCGGCCACCGCATCACGAAAGCGGGCCTCGCTATCGGCAAAGCGGAAAGAGGACGTGGGTAAGGACAACTCTTCAGCAGCAAGGCGCCGGATACCTTCACGGTTCATGGTCAGTTGCGTTGCGCGGGCACAGGGCGCAACGTTCAGGCCTTCCTGCTCCAGTTTAACCAGCATATCCGTCGCAATGGCTTCAATTTCGGGCACGATATAATGTGGCTTTTCACGCTCGACGACCTCGCGCAATGCGTCGCCATCCAGCATATTAATCACGTATGCGCGGTGGGCTACGTGCATCGCCGGCGCGTCGGGGTAACGATCCACGGCAATCACTTCCACACCCAGGCGCTGGCATTCAATTGCTACTTCTTTACCCAGTTCCCCTGAACCTAATAACATCACTCGCGTTGCTGCCGGACGCAGCGCCGTGCCTAATAACGTCATAAATTAATCCCCTGTTTTATCTGGGCGCAGTATATACGAAAACGTTTGCGTCTGTCTTTATTACCAGGTTGATTTCGTGGCTGAAAAAGAATATACTGTACATAATTACAGGTAATTTAAGAGGCTGCAAAATGGCGGTTGAAGTTAAATACGTAGTCATTCGGGAAGGTGAGGAAAAAATGTCGTTTACCAGCAAAAAGGAAGCCGATGCGTATGACAAAATGCTGGATACAGCAGATCTGCTAGATACATGGCTGGAACAGTCGCCGGTCGCGCTCGAAGATGAACAGCGTGAAGCACTGTCTCTGTGGCTGGCTGAGCAAAAAGACGTGCTGAGCACCATCCTGAAAAACGGCAAACTGCCATCACCTCAGGCAGTCGAAAACGCAGCTTCCGACGAGGATGATACACAAGCGGCCTGATCCGACTTGCGCTCCCGGCGTTTTGTACCATGCTTTTTCCTGAATCATTGTGCTGTACCCAACTGATTTCGTGTTGCATTTCTGCAGCCTGAAAGGTGTAGGGGATAAAGGAGAAAAGAATGAATAAAAGAAAAACGCTGTTGAGCCTGCTGCTGTTATCTGCCAGCGTATCGGCCTTTGCTGCAAATACGGAAAGTAAGACCGTCCAGTTTCCTAAGTGCGAAGGTCTGGATGCCGACGGTATTGCGGCAAGTGTAAAACGTGATTATCAGCAAAATCGCATTGTTCGCTGGGCTGACGATCAGAAAAAACTGGGACAACTTGATCCAGTCGCGTGGGTTAATCCGCAGGACATTGTCGGTAAAGACGGGCAGTGGACGGTTCCTCTTACTGTACGCGGCAAGAGCGCGGATATTCACTATCAGGTGAAGGTTGATTGTAAAGCGGGTAGCGCGGAGTACCTGTCGCAGTAACCCGGTATTTGCGCATCTTTTGCTACAATAGACACTTCCTGACATCCCCTCGGGTACGCTGTGATGATTAATCGTCGGTACTTGAGGGGCAAAATGGCTAACTGGCTGAATCAACTACAATCTCTTCTTGGGCAAAAAGGATCGTCCGCGTCCTCTTCGGGCGATCAGGGGCTGAGCAAACTGCTGGTTCCCGGGGCATTAGGCGGTCTGGCGGGATTACTGGTTGCCAGTAAATCCTCACGCAAACTGTTGACCAAATACGGTACCAGCGCGCTGTTAGTGGGTGGCGGAGCGGTTGCCGGAAGCGTGTTATGGAACAAATACAAAGATAAAGTCCGCACGGCTCATCAGGATGAGACGCAGTTTGGCACGCAAAGTACGCCGGTGGATGAGCGGACTGAACGCTTGATCCTCGCGCTGGTCTTTGCGGCAAAAAGCGATGGCCATATCGATGCGAAAGAACGTGCGGCCATTGAGCAGCAACTGCGTGAAGCGGGTGTAGAAGAGCAGGGGCGCATTCTAATTGAACGCGCCATCGAACAACCGCTTGATCCTCAGCGCCTGGCGCAGGGGATCCGCAATGAAGAAGAGGCGCTGGAGATTTATTTCCTTAGCTGTGCGGCGATCGATATTGACCACTTTATGGAGCGCAGCTATCTGAACGCGCTGGGCGATGCCTTAAAGATCCCGCAGGATGTGCGCGAAGGCATTGAGCAGGATCTTAAGCAACAAAAACAGGCGTTGCCAAGTTAAATAGTTACTGCGAAGGAGCATGTTTCGCTTGCATCATTGCTGACTTTTGCCACCCTTATAGGATGTTTAAGCAAAAGAACAATGACATGCTACACAAAGCTCCTCGTATTCCACACGCCATGACGCAGCATGGCGATACGCGCGTTGATAATTATTACTGGTTGCGAGATGACACCCGATCGCAGCCAGAGGTCCTTGATTACCTGCAGCAAGAAAATGCCTGGGGCCGTCAGGTTATGGCCTCGCAGCAGGCGTTGCAGGATCGCGTGCTGAAAGAAATTATCGACCGTATCCCCCCACAGGATGTTTCCGCACCCTATGTGAAGAACGGTTTTCGCTACCGGCATATCTATGAACCAGGCTGTGAGTACGCCATTTATCAGCGCCAGTCTGCACTCAGCGAAGAGTGGGACGCATGGGATACGTTGCTGGACGGGAACCAGCGCGCAGCCCACAGTGAGTTTTATACGCTGGGCGGTCTCGCAATATCCCCGGACAACACTATTATGGCGCTGGCTGAGGATTATCTCTCGCGTCGGCAATATGGCGTGCGCTTTCGCAACCTGCAAAGTGGTAACTGGTATCCAGAAGTCCTCGACAACGTTGAGCCTGAATTAGTCTGGGCGAACGATTCGCAAACTTTCTATTACGTGCGTAAGCATGAAACCACGTTGTTGCCATACCAGGTCTGGCGGCACACCGTCGGCTCACCGTCATCCCAGGATCGGCTGGTCTATGAAGAGGCGGACGATATGTTTTATGTCAGCCTGCATAAAACGACCTCGCAGCATTATGTCGTTATTCATCTTGCCAGTGCGACCACCAGTGAGGTTTTGCTGCTTGATGCCGAGCTGGCCGATGCCGAACCATTAGTTTTTTTACCGCGGCGCAAAGATCATGAGTACAGCCTCGATCACTATCAGCACGCGTTTTATCTGCGATCTAACCGTCAGGGTAAAAACTTTGGTCTGTACCGTACTCGCGTGCGTGATGAACAGTCCTGGGAAGAGCTGATTCCACCGCGCGAGAGCGTCATGCTGGAAGGCTTTACGCTGTTTACCGACTGGCTGGTGGTGGAAGAACGTCAGCGGGGATTAACCAGCCTGCGACAGATCAACCGTAAGACGCGCGAAGTGGTTGGGATCGCCTTTGACGATCCAGCCTATGTCACCTGGCTTGCTTATAACCCCGAACCGGAAACATCACGGCTGCGTTATGGCTATTCATCAATGACGACGCCGGACACGCTCTTTGAGCTGGATATGGACACCGGAGAGCGACGGGTGCTTAAACAGACGGAGGTCCCTGGTTTTGATGCGGAAAATTACCGTAGCGAGCACATGTGGATCACCGTGCGTGATGGCACAGAGGTGCCGGTTTCGCTGGTTTACCATCAGAAGCATTTCCAAAAAGAGAAAAATCCATTGCTGGTATACGGCTATGGCTCCTATGGGGCCAGTATGGACGCTGATTTTAGCAGCAGCCGTTTAAGCCTGCTGGATCGCGGCTTTGTGTATGCCATTGCCCACGTTCGTGGTGGAGGCGAGCTGGGGCAACAATGGTACGAAGACGGTAAGTTTTTGCTCAAGAAAAACACCTTCAACGATTATCTCGACGTCTGCGATGCCTTGCTCAAGCAGGGATACGGTTCACCTTCATTATGCTATGGCATGGGAGGAAGCGCCGGTGGGATGCTGATGGGCGTCGCCATTAACGAACGCCCGGAGCTGTTTCACGGAGTGGTTGCTCAGGTGCCGTTTGTTGACGTGGTGACCACGATGCTGGACGAGTCGATTCCGCTGACCACTGGGGAGTTTGAAGAGTGGGGCAACCCGCAGGATGCGGAATATTACGCCTACATGAAAAGCTACAGCCCGTACGATAATGTTACCGCGCAGGCCTATCCGCATCTGCTGGTTACCACCGGGTTACACGATTCCCAGGTGCAATACTGGGAACCGGCAAAATGGGTGGCAAAACTACGAGAGCTGAAAACGGACGATCATCTACTGTTGCTGTGTACGGATATGGACTCTGGGCACGGCGGTAAATCTGGTCGCTATAAATCTTATGAAGGCGTGGCTCTTGAGTTCGCCTTTTTGATTGGCCTGGCACAAGGGACGTTGCCCGGCCACGCTGCTGCCTAGGCGTTATCCAGATAGTGTTTAAGTGTTAATCGCAGTTCCGGGCTCATACTGTCAAGGTTATTAAACAGCCAGCGCAGATAGCCTGGATCGCGTTCGGCGACCTCGGAAACGGCTTTACCGCGATATTTACCGAAGGTAAATGTGGTTAATAGCGCAGGACGACCGGTAATGTCGACCATTTGCTCTGCCGACCAGCCTGAGGTGTTCATGATGTCGATCAGCAATGCCGCGGTGATATAGCAATCGTAAAGCGCGCGGTGCTGATGCAAACCGACGGGCGTCTGTACGCTCAGCTTACGGGAGTTATATAACGCCATGTTGCTGTATTTGATCCCCGGCCACAGACGTCGGGACAGCTTCATGGTGCAAATCCATTCACCGGGCATGTCAGGCAATACGCGTCGATCGAAACTGGCATTGTGCGCGACGTACCACTCGCTGCCGTAATAATGTGGGATGACGTCTTCAATCCACGGTTTACCCGCTACCATGGCTTCCGTAATCCTATGAATAGCCATCGCCTGTGGGCTGATGGGACGATCAGGCCGAACGAGGTGGCTCATCGGATTAACAATTTTGCCATCAACCACATCGACAGAAGCGATCTCAACAATGCCTCCCTGCAGACCGCAGGTTTCTGTATCTATTATGCGCAACATGCCATGCTCCTGGCCGAAAACGACTAGCGTAATGGAATGATATCGCCTTGCCAACCCTGAGAGGTGCGTTGACCGGTTAAGAGCAATGAACCGCTGCCCGCGCGCACAATTAACCGGCCGCGTTCATCCCATAATGCGCTGCTACCGCGCGCATTAGCCATCAGCACCGCAATGGCGAACTGATGTGAGAAATGTTGCAGGCGAGATGTTGAGGAGAGGAGTTCAGGTTCGCTGACGCACTGACTGGTGGTAAACAGTGAAAACGCAGGGTCAATATCGATGCCCTCCGGCTGGCTGTCGACGACGCTGATGGTATTTCGCTGTCTGGCAATACAGGCACCATGGCTCTGGTGAAACGTTAACGGTGACGTCATCCATGGAGAAAAAAGTGCGATGCCTTTTACGAAACGTTCTTTATGTTCAACCGGTAACCCCACGATAATGGTCATGCGATACGTCACGGCGGCGTGGGCGAGGGGTTGCAACAGAGATTCATCGGGTGGGGCGGGAAGTTCATCGCGCTCATCAATACAGCCCAACAGAGACAGGGAGGGAAAAACCAGCAACTCACATTGGCATTTAGCGGCGGCTCTGATGAACTGCAGGTGATGGGCGACGTGTTCAGTTAGTGATGATTGAAGTGGTTCGTACTGCGCTGCAGCGATTTTCCAGTGTGACATAATGACTTCCTTTTCATAGTGTCTACATTCATCTTTAAAGTATAGATTAAGAATATACTTATACTGTAGCAGCCATCATGTAAGGAATCGTAACGTATTATAAGTTTTATTTAACTTTCGGCTCGTAAGGTAAACGTGAGAGGGAAACGGATGCCAAGCGATGTGCAATTAACCGTTCACGAAACCAGTCACGTAAATGTTCAGGTTGCTCACGCTCGACGACTTCTGCAACAACCGGCATGTTATAGCGCTCTTTAAAAGCGACGCCTGCCGCAGCCAGGTCGACATTGACCTTATCCATTTCAGCTTGTTCGAGTTTGGCCAGATTCATGCGTTTCTCCTTATTGGTATCCCGTAGCGCGCAAAAGTTACTAAGAGTGTGCGTTAATGGCAAGCCTGAATTGATGATTCTCGACTCGTTCATTGTAGAAGGTTATTCTCTACAGAATAGACATAACGAAAAGGAATAGTTGATATGGCTTCACCTGCATCTACACTTCGCTCTGCTTTCATCGTACTCGCCAGCGTTCTGGCAACACCCGCTGCATTGGCTCATGCTCACCTGACAAAACAAAGCCCGTCGGCTAATGCCGAGGTCGCGACATCTCCCCAGGCGTTGACGCTGAATTTTTCTGAGGGCGTCGAGCCGGGATTCAGCGGCGCAACGCTGACAGGCCCAAACAAAGAACAGATCAAAACGGGCAAGGCGACGCGTAATGAACAGGACAAGACGCAACTGATTGTGCCTGTTGAACAGTCACTGGATGCTGGAAAATATACGGTTGACTGGCATGTTGTGTCAGTGGATGGCCACAAAACGAAGGGACACTATACCTTTAGCGTGAAATAAAACGATGCTGGCATTCACCTGGGTTGCGCTGCGGTTTATCCATTTTGCCTCTTTGATGCTGGTGTTTGGCTGTGCGCTGTACGGTGCCTGGCTGGCCCCCGTTTCGGTGCGGCGTTTAATGATGCGTCGTTTTATGCGCCTGCAACGCCATGCCGCGATGTGGAGCTTTCTCAGCGCGACGCTGATGATGGCTGTCCAGGGGGGATTGATGGGTTCTGGCTGGCAGGACGTGATCGCCGTTGATATATGGGAGGCGGTCCTGCAAACGCAGTTTGGTGGCGTATGGCTTTGGCAAATTATCCTTGCTCTGGTCACGCTGGTGATAACCCTCATTGTGCCGCGCAGCATGTCACGACTGCTGCTGATGCTGACGATTGCGCAGTTTATTTTATTGGCCGGAGTCGGACATGCGACGCTTCATGACGGCGCAACGCGGGCCATACAGCAACTTAACCATGCATTGCATCTGGTGTGCGCTGCCGCCTGGTTTGGCGGCTTGCTGCCGGTTCTCTACTGCATGAGAATGGCACAAGGTCGCTGGCGACAGCAGGCGATCGACACCATGATGCGTTTTTCCCGCTTTGGGCATCTTTTCGTTATTGGTGTCTTGCTCACCGGTATAGCGAACGGGCTGTTTATTGTTGGGTTGTCCTTCCCCTGGCATGCGGCCTATGGGCAATTGCTGTTGTTAAAATGTGTGCTGGTCGCGCTAATGGTGGCGATTGCGCTGGCGAACCGGTATGTTCTGGTACCACGTATGCAGCAGGATAAACGCTGCATGACTCTCTATTTTATTTGGATGACTAAGATTGAATGGGGAATAGGGGCCGTTGTGCTGGCGATTGTCAGCCTGTTTGCAACCCTGGAACCGTTCTGATGGACTGGCAAAACGTATGAAAAAATTGATTATCTCGGTGTTACTTCTGGCAAGTTCAGGGGCGGCATTCGCTGCGCCTCAGGTCATTACCGTCAGTCGTTTTGAGGTTGGCAAAGACAAGTGGGCGTTTAACCGCGAAGAAGTGATGCTGACGTGTCGACCGGGTAATGCGCTGTATGTCATTAACCCGAGTACACTGGTGCAATACCCGCTGAACGATATTGCCAGGCAGCAGGTTGAAAGTGGTAAAACTACCGCCAAGCCGATCGACATTATCCAGATTGACGATCCGGCAAAACCCGGCCAAAAAATGAGCCTTGCCCCGTTTATTGAACGCGCGGAAAAACTCTGTTAATTGCCAGATGTATCGTTCTGATTTCCAATAAAAAACCGCAACGTTCTTGCAGAAGAACTTGCGGTTTTTGCGTTGTAGCGGGTGACAATCGTCCTTTTTTTCAGGCCACTTTGGTCGCGGACTGGAAAACCTGGCGCTGTCATCTATTCTTAAATGGCAGGGTAACTTAGCCTGCATTAATGCCAACTTTTAGCGCACGGCTCTCTCCCAAGAGCCATTTCCCTGGACCGAATACAGGAATCGTATTCGGTCTCTTTTTATGTGCTTGTTTTCATTGGGTTTTTTCGGTTCCTTCCCGAAATCCCACGAAAATTACTCGAAATTTCCATATCCTGTCTAAACCATAACATATTCTGCACCGCGTGCGTCCAGGTATTTTTTGGTCATTGTTAAATTTTTATGCCCCAGCAGTCTCTGTGCGAAATCCTCTCCGCGCTCCCTTTCATACAGTCTACTCGCCAAGCTCCTGATCTCATGGAAAGGAGGAGGGTTGGGGCCAAACTTTAACTCTGTAGAATCCCTGATATCAGAAAATGCTTGAGTGATTCCGTCCGGGGTTAACGGACCTGGCTTCCTGCCGCCACGCCTTACCGCAGAATAAAGCATGAAGTCTGACGGGTTGTTTTTACGACAACGGTCGATAACATCCTGCAGCACCAAATCAGCAGAGTCCAGTCGCAAATCAAGTGGCAACGCCAATTTGTGACCTGTCTTTTCCTGCGTGACAAACAACCTTCCATCCCTGATATCGCTGAATCTGAACAACGATACGTCTTCTCTTCTTTGCCCGGTGACAAGTGCCAGGTCACATGCGTTTGCAGCCCATTCGGAATGGGTAGTTGCGGCATCCCTTATTATCTCAAACTGCTCAAGCAAAAGACGCTCACGCTTAACTTTTGGCGTCGGCGTTCTTGTCGGCTCTGCCGGGTTTCTTTCAATATGCCCCTCGACAATTGCTTCCCTGAAAATATCCAACAAAACCGAACGCAGTCCGGAAGCCATGCTCTTCTTGTCACAGAGTATGTAACTCTCAAGAAAAGTAGATACATCCTTAGTGCTGACCGCCGATAACGGCATACGTCCGAATTCATCACTGATAGTGGCGAGCTGATTGCGCCTGACCTTCATCGTGTTGGGCTTCAATTCTCTTCGCTCAAGAATTACTTCGTAGCGCTCGAGCCACGCTTTAACCGTAAATGTTGGTGTTTCCTTTATGCGGTCCAGCAGCGCAGACGGAAGGTAATTTTGATCGATGTAGTTATTGGCTTCGATGGCCTGAGAGACGGCATCCTTTCTGTCGATCCGGCCAAGAGATATCTCTTGACCGGTAATCGGGTTTCGCCAGCTATAAAGCCTGTCTCGTTTACGATAGGTCAGGTTACGTGGCAGATTAGCGTCGTAACGTACTGGCCTTTTCGCCATGAGTCAGTCTCTCCAGTAGAGTGCCACCAGTTGGCAGCGAGATGTGTTTTGCTTTGGGACGAAGGTTCTTTTTGCTCGGATCCACATAGATAGCATCTGGCTGGACCTTGTATTCTTTGCCGTGAAGTTCCGGAGCAGGGTAAATGCGCCCCTCCCGCGCCCAGCGGCGAAGTGTTGAAAGAGACGGTGGGGTTGAATAAGTTGAATTCGCCCATTCCTGCAGATTAAGAAGCTTGGCCATACTACCTCCGGCTTCCGGCAACTTATTATAGAGCCGCCGGAAAACTGTTAATGAAAAATCGTTATCAACTCACCTGACCTGGCAGGGCGCGCAACCGGCGCATACCTGTCATCGCCGTGGCCACGTAACTCGCCTTACGGTTCACCACTTCCACCCAGACCTTCACACCTTCAACTCTCACCGTGTACGTCTCCTTCATCTTGCTGCGGCCATAGTCGCCGTAGCGTTCGTGATGAGTGGCCAGTGCTATGTGGCATGCCTGACGCGCTAACGGGGATTGCTGGTTGCCTCGGTTAATTAATCGCATGGTCACCGCCTTCTGGATTGGATGGTTGACGGAAAACCGCTCGGGACGGCGACCAATCGCAATATGCATCGGTTTCGGTATGTCCGAAAATTGCCTTACAGCGACGGATATGGGCGCAGTCGCCGCAGGTCTTACCCTTCGGGAGTTGCATTTTATCGGGGTCTGCCGGGTTATAATTTAGCTCAGTCATTCCAGGCCTCCAGCTCGTTCTGGATTTCCTCGTCGATCTCGTCATTGGTGGCGTCTTCGTTTAGATAGTCGCGCGCCTCTTTAAGATACTGTTCTCGGCGTTCGTGGTACCAGGCAGAGAACTCCGGTGACCAGCCGCGACCATTACCTTGAAAATCAACCAGAGCGTTGTCCTCAGCCATACGCTCAACCATGCAGCCGGCAGTTGTCAGGGCGCATTCCCGGATGTAACCGCGAAGGTGCTGTTTGCGCCACCAAGGACTTACTTTCGAATCGCAACGTCCTTTGAACTCAATTTCCCAGCGGCGGATGCAGCGTGCGTTTAAAGATTTACTCATCTCGTTACCGGGAGGGTTCGCCCTCCCGCCTCCCTTAGGCCACGTATTCCGGTTTCATATCCGCCAAGGTGATGCTGAACTGATCGTGCAGCTCGTCGCCCAGATGACGTTTCGCCGTTGCAAGAACTCGCTCAACTTCCCCAAACCGTTCAGCTGCATCCGGTTCATCCGGAGACGGCAGGGAGTTGATCGCGGCTTCAACCTTGTTACGTGAATCAACCAGGTAGTAGCGCTTCACTGCCTTATTCTTCAGCTCGGTGAACAGGGCAGATCCGAGCGTGGCCTTCGCGCTTTCGATATCAGCGCGCAGTGCTTTTGCGCTATCAACATCCTGTGCAGCCTCGATGCGCTCGCGGAAATCATCGGCAAGAGCGTCGATATTTACCGACGATTCGTGTGCGCTTTGCGTAGTTGTGACGGTGTCACCTGATATATCAGCCAGGTTAACGTGCTTCGGTGCTGGGTTAATCTCTTTCTCAGTGCGTGGCTCAACTTCATCTGGACTGTAGACGCCGAGGATGACTTCTGGGCAGTACAGGCGAGCCCAGTACTTTACCGCCAGATAAGCGATCTGCTGTTTCGGCGCTGTTTTCCACAATGGGGAGTTACGTGTGGTGATATCTGCCAGGTAGATTGGCTCGCCCCAGGTGATTTCTTCTTCTCCGCGCAGTACGGCGCCAACCCGGATAAACAGACCTAATTCATCACGACCGTCTTTTTTCCCGGCGATCTTCTCCCAGTCACCGCCGTACTCGTAATGGAAGCGGCCAATAATGGCGCTGGAGCTGGAGATTACTGCGTTAACCAGCTGCGCTTCGTAACCCAGCACACCGTTGACCAGGTGTGTTTTCTGGGCAACTGCATATGGGTTCATTCCCCACTGCATAGCCTGCATGACGATAGCCATACAGTCGGCGGGTTTCCCCGCCAGGTGTTTGGGGACGGTGACGGCAGACTGCGCCATCAATTCAGCGAAAGAGGTGAGCTGGCCTAGCGCCTGCACGTTGAATACAGCGTTACTGGCAGAAATGGTGTTTGGTGCCTGCTCAGTCGTGATGATGTTGGTATTTTGCATGGTCAAATCCTCCATTAAGCCAGACGCAGCGCTTCAAGGCGGCGCAGGTCGAAGTCGTTCAGTTCGTCGGTGTAGTCTTCGGTTATCGGTGCAGACCAGCAATCGGTGTCATACGCATTTGCGAGTGCACGCATGGTGCGCTGATACTCCAGCAGCCCGAGGTCGAGCAAATCTTCCGATGCCTCAATTACCGCCACCCAGTGGTAGCCCTCGTCTTTGTTGACGAAGATCCAGAAGAACTGATCAAAGTCGGCAACGGAGCAATACATGCCAGCGCTGAGGTGGTAGTCGCGGTCGATGATTTCCCGGTGCAGTTTGGCGCGCAAACCGTCTTGCTTAACGCGTCCCATGCTGATCGTCTTCAGGTCAACACCGATACGAACGCCGTTGATTTCAACCTCAAGATCAGGGCGCACACGGACTTCCAGACCGGTTTCGTCGTCCATCCCGAAATAACTGGTTTCCACTGAACGGGAAGGATGGCGCAGCAGTTTCCCGGCTGATTCATGATTCAGTAGGGCTTGCTGAATTGCCGTGGCCAGCGTCAGTTGTTCTCTGGACAGGATGGTTTTCCCATCAACGCTATCGCGCCATTGCTGCTCAAATTCATCAGCGAAAATGGCCTCCGGGCTGACCGCGCGTATCGCCGCCTGAAGTTCTTCTTTCTTACCGGTGAGCTTCAGTTGCTCGGCCTTTGGCTTATCCGCGTTAAATTCTCGAATGAACGCCTTCATGGAGTCGGTGGTGGTAAACGCCTCAGCAGGAATACCTGGGAATACCGCAAACTCTTCGTGGAGCTTTTCGGGCTCCAGGGCCAGGGTGTGCGCCAGGCTACCGAACGTCAGCGCTTCGCTGCTTTCGCGACGGATAGTCTTGGTCACGTGACGGCCGTGATAGAACATCAGGCTGACACGTGCGTCTTTCACCTGGGTTGAGCTGATACCGTTCGCTGCGTGATAAACCTCGTTCGGCAATCCTTCATAGCGGCCTGGCTCAAAGTAAGCAGGATACACAACAGCCGGTTCGTCAGAATGAGATTCTGGCTTGATTTGTGCCGCAACCGGTTCGGTTTGGTTTACAAAATTGCTATTTTGGGCGACAGAATCCGCATTCTGGTTTACATCGGCTTGCTGGCCGGTATGTGACTCTTCACCAGTTTCCAGACTGCTTTCGCCTGACTGCACTTCATTACCAGCCTGCTCTTCATCACTGACAGTTTCTTCCATCTGCACATTGCTGGTGGTTTCCTTATTAAGTGGTGAACGGTCATCTGTATGTGTTTGTTGATCACCCATCAGGCCATCAATGGAGAAAACTCCTGCGCCAAGATTCTCAACGCGAGGTTGATCCTGAGCGTTTGGTTCCTGCGCGCCAGCTACAGGCAACGGCCATAACTCAACCGCAGCGTTGAATTCAGCAGTCATCGTCTGGTTAACAAATTCCAGATGAGCAACAGGTGTCAGGTGAATATTCTCCGGCGCGATGCGTACCAGGTTAAAAATGGCTGTGCGGTTTACGCCCAGAACGCCTGGTTGATTGCGCAGGATGCTGCTCCATGATTTCCACGGTTCTTCTTTTTTGGCTACGATTTCTTTGGCGCGACGAAGAATGCTGCCTGGAATTTCGAAGTGGTTGAAGTCCATCGGCAGAAGGGCGCAGGCAATCTCTAAATCCAGTGTATCCAGCGTGTGATGTGCGCCATCGCCACGGTCGGTGACATATCCGCCATCGGCATTTGTACCGGAGTCAGTGCGTTGAACATTACTGATGCGGTTACCGGCGGCCCATTCGCGCGCCAGAATGCCACGGTCGATGTAATCAGTATTGAACCAGATCCTGATGAACCGCATTACAAGAGATAGTTCAGTCCGTTTCCCTTCGACCGGGAAGACGGTTTTCAGAGCAGCTACAACCCGGGAGATGTCAATCTCAGCAGCATTCTTGAAAAACTCCACGTTTTCAGCAGCAAGCAGCAGGTTCTGGACGTAGCTGTTATCCATATCCAGCTCGAGTCCTTGAATAATTTTCTTTTGCTCAGCATCGATGTGATAAACATATTCATCAGAGATGAACTGAGCCAAGATACGCTGGCGCAAGGATAGGGTGGCGACAGTGATCAACTGCGGCTGTTCTGCCTGCTGGGATTCGTCTGCATGGCCGGTTTCACCATCAACGACATTGTCATCAGCCTGGTGGTTTTCTTCCTGCGCCGCGTTATCAGCTTTCAATTTCACATTCCAGGTACGCTGGTCTTCGGCCAGCTCGTAACGATCACACCAGGTGAAATCAACTTCACCTTCTTCCGGCAGGTCATCAACAACAGGAAAATCAGTGCGAATCGGTTTGGCGTAGTCCTTGCCACGACCGGTCTCGATACCTGCATCTTCCAGCGCAACGTCCAGCATCAGGTTGGCGCGAGCCTCAGTTTTCGCAGCGAACCAGACAAAAGCATCAGGCTTTCCCGACTTTTGCGTGGCTTTAACTACATATGGAAATTCCATGTGAGATCCTCATTTTTGGGTGTTAGAATCCCCGGACCATTGATAGCGCCCATTGGGTTAACTTTGGTTTTGATGTTGTTTCCGGTGTAACTTTGGTCGGTACCACCGGACGTAGATCCCGCCTTGCGCGGGTTTTACGTTAGCCTTCGTGAGCCATCTGGTCGTGCGAAGCGCAACGTCTGGAGCAATACTCTTTCTCTTTGCGCGCCAGCTGTGAGCCGTTGCGGTAGAGAA
The DNA here is from genome assembly GCF_004684345.1 of Citrobacter tructae. Lineage (NCBI taxonomy): Bacteria > Pseudomonadati > Pseudomonadota > Gammaproteobacteria > Enterobacterales > Enterobacteriaceae > Citrobacter > Citrobacter tructae. Next base: position 1,418,416 of record NZ_CP038469.1, on the reverse strand, counting down.
GGGTACTTTTGATTACTTCTTCCGGTTTAACCGGCTTGCTGCAATAACCGCATTTCTTGTCTTGCATGACACTCTCCGTTAATGGCTGAGGCCATTCCCCAGACCGTTCAGATAAACTTCAACCAGCAAATCCCTGGTGTAAGTCATCTCAACGCCGCGATGCAGATACAAACGACCGCGAGCATTAGCTGATGCCGTCCAGGTTGAATCCTTATGTTTGACGAGCATTCCAGGCTGAACTGCGCCGCGGTTTACCGTCTGTGTACCGTAGTGCTGATGAACCATGATGTTCTCCAGTTTTTCGAGTGAACTTCGCTGGTGGTGCCGTGGTGCTGATCTTCACAGTTGAGCGTTTTAACTCTGCAGTTCACCACCGCGAAGCTCACTTCTATGTTTTGCCCTTGTCGCCAGGCTGGCGGAACGTTTATCGGAGCAACGCAGCGCGTTGTTGATGGGATTAGTTTACTCATTACTAAACCATCCTGTAAAGTAAATTATAAACAAAATTATTAAGCTCGTACTAAACGTATGAGGGATTAGGGCGATTAGTGGATTGAAGTGGCGTAAAGACATAAAAAAACCGCCGATATGGCGGTTTAGTTTGAGAGGGATAGGTTATTTATTTCGAGATGCCAGTAGTTCTTGGAAAAGCTTATTGTACTTATCGTGCTTAGCTTTAAATTCCTGGAGAACAGCCTTCTTCTCTGAATCTGGGAAGGCGCGGTAATGCAAAAGCAACTCCAACTCATCAACTAGTAGAATCGTATCATTACTGGCTTTATCAGGGTGCTGTTCATCAGTATCAAGATAACCAGGGCGCATACCATAGTCGCGCTCAATTCTTCTGGCGGCTCTTTCACCAAAGGAGGTCTTGCCATTTATCAATTGCGATAAATAGCTCTTCTCTTTTTCTGGTAGCGACTTACCGGCAAACCATGCCTTTAGCTGCTTCCTACGGATATCTGCTGTGCTCATGTGCGTATTTTGATTAGTTAATGCTAAACAAGCAAATACTTGACTAAAAGGTTTAGTAATTAGTAAACTCATAAAACACCTTACTTGGAGGGCACATATGCAACTCAAAGATTATCTATCCCAGCAGCGCGGTAATGCCAAATGGTTGGCTAAGAAGCTTGGGATTTCCATGCCTTACTTATCTCAAATGGCGTCATGCACCTCAGCTATTTCACCGGAGAGGGCCATCGAAATTGAGCGCTTCACAAATGGCGTCGTTAACCGCGCTGACTGCCTACCTGAGAAATGGATGCGCATCTGGCCTGAATTTTCCCCACAGGCCGCTGAATCAACAACCGGAAAACAAATGAGGTTGTAAAAATGCAATCACTTACATTTCAACAGAATAACAACCTTTCTACATGCCCGATGATAAATCGCGCTCAAACAACGGATTGCCCGAACCATGAAAATATTCGTGATGCGGTTCGCTCCTGGGCTGGTGCTGATGGTCAGGACGTAGTTACGGCTCTGATCATCGAAGAGTACCAGGCTCAGGGTGGTGACGACATCACTTTCCCTGATGATCTCTGCCGAAAGCGCCAGAAGCTTTTCCGCTTCCTGGACAACCATTTCAACAGCGAGCGGTACCGCGAGAACGTTCGCCAGCTGACTCCGGCAATCCTCGCGGTTTTGCCGATTGAGTTTCGCAGTCGCCTGCTGCCAGAAGACAACATCATGGCTCGCCTGGCACGTATGGAGAAGGAAACCAGCGAAGCGAAGATAGCTGTCGCAATGGATGCGCCGCGTCATCAGAAGCTGAAAGAGTTGAGTGAGGGGATCGTGGAGATGTACCGCGTTGACCCTGGCTTAACCGGTCCATTGATGGAGATGGTGCAGATGATGCTGGGGGTTGTATGACGGGTTCAAAAATGGCGAAAGCCGCGGTGCTCGAACACCAACGGCCTTCAGGTGCAAAAACAGGACGTAATTGCGGAGAACAGTATGTCAAATACCGCTGAAATATACAAATTCCCCACGCAGCAGGGGAAACAGGAGAGCAGCATGGCTGAACTGGAGAAAGGCTATTTGCGCCTGGCCAACCAGATTCAGGATGCCCTGTGTATCGTCGAACTATCCGGGCGCGAGTTCCGGGTGCTGAATGCTATCGTTCGTCTGACCTATGGCTGGTCTAAGGGTTCTGACCGCATCGCCAATAGCCTCATTGCAGATAAAACGACGCTGAAGGTGAAGCACGTATCTGAAGCCGTGTTGAGCCTTGCCTATCGGAACATCATCATCCTGCGCCGCATTGGGCAAACCAGATACATAGGGATTAATACCAGCCTGGATAAATGGGCGTATACCAAGCCAAATTGCATGAAGTGTCCAGCGGTGTTTCCTGCTGCTGAAGTTGTCACATGGGTTATTACCATCCCTGAATTCAGGGATAGCAATTTTACCCCTTCAATCATCCCTGAAAACGGGGATAACCATCCCCAAAAACAGGGAGAGGTATCCCTGAAAACAGGGAACACCAAAGACATTCTTCCAAATACAAATATAAATACAGATCTAACCCCCTCTAATCCCCCAAAGGGGAAGGGTAAGTTTGACCCGCTGACGATTCCCGTTCCTGAGTGGCTTGATTCTGTGTCCTGGAGTGAGTGGGTTGCCTACCGCCAACAGTCTGGCAAAGCCATCAAGACCGAAATGACAGTCACCAAAGCATTCAAGTTGCTCAAGGCTTGCATGGACGAAGGTCACGATCCCGTTGATGTGATCAACACCAGTATCGCCAACGGATACCAGGGACTGTTCAAACCGAAGTTCGCTCTCAATGACCGCAAAACGGGCAGGGATGTGAACCGCATTTCTGAGCCAGATAAAACCATCCCAACCGGATTCAGGGGGTAACGGTGAAAAACATTGTTAATTCCGGCAGCGCTCTTGATCGCCTGAAAAAACTCATACCGCCAGGTGTTCAGCCTAAGTTCACCAGTGCAGCAGAGCTGCTGGCGTGGCAGCGGGAAGAAGGCCTGAAACATTGCGAAGAGCTGGACAAGCTGAATCAGAAAGCGCGCACAGAGAAAATCTTCGGTCGCTCTGGCATCCAGAGCCTGCATCGAAGCTGCACGTTCGCCAACTACGAAGTATCCGGTGAGCAACAGCGCAAGGCCTACACCATGGCGAAAAGCTACGCGCAGAACTTTGGGGCTGGCTTTGCGAGCTTCGTGTTCAGTGGCGGTCCTGGTACCGGGAAAAACCATCTGGCAGCGGCAATCGGGAATCATCTCCTGTCCGGTGGCCAATCTGTGTTGGTGGTGACAATCCCTGATCTGATGCTGCGCGTTCGCGAGTGCTACGACGGTGGCCAGTCAGAGGCTTCACTTCTGGATGACCTCTGCAAAGTCGATCTGCTGGTGCTGGATGAAGTCGGTATTCAGCGCGGTAGCAACGGCGAGAAAGTCATTCTGAATCAGGTTATCGACCGTCGCCTGTCGTCGATGCGTCCGGTGGGGATCCTGACGAACCTGAACCACGAAGAACTTCTCGGAGCGTTGGGCGCGCGGGTTATCGATCGCCTCCAGATGGATGGCGGGATGTGGGTGAACTTTGACTGGGGCAGCTATCGCAAGAACGTTAGCCATCTCCGGATCGTTAAATAACTTCGAGGGCAAATCACTATGGCAAGCAAATCACTGTGGGCAATTGTCGATTTTCTTCGGGTTAACCAGACCATAACGCCTCGTCAGGTTCAGAGCCTGCTGGGATGTGACAGTAAGAAATCGCACAACCTGCTGCTTCACCTGGTACGCAGAGCGGTAGTAATCCGCACTGGCGAGCCGCATCGCCCGGTCTATTCACTTCAGCCCGGCGGGGAGCTGAACATCAAGCAGCTCAAGTCGAGCATGAGCAAAAACATGGTCACATCAGTTTGCCGCACAAGTCCGGCAATGCAGCGTGTACTGGCGTTTTACGGGAGAGCATCAGCATGAAACCAACATACGAACAACTTGAGCAGCAGGTGCTCGAACTGTCAGTACAGCTCGCTAACGCCGAGAGCAAGTGCAGGGAGCTGGCGGCGGAGAATGCGGGGCTGAATGTATTCATCGAGGAAGAATGCTTTGTCTACTCAAGCTTCACTCCAGAACCTATTGATGCGAATGACTGCAAGCCTGAAACCCCAGCCACCGACGCTTTCCTGGCTGAAGTGCGGGCGCAGGCCCACAAGGAAGGTGCTCACTTTGTAGCAAATCGAATGCTGGCCGCATGGGAAGCCGGTTTTATCGATGATACCGCGAAGAACGCCGCTGATATTGCCCGGATGATTCTTACCTCCACAGAGTTTATGGCTGACGCACTAGAGGGTGATTTTGACCGCTCTTTTGCTGATGGCGTACTCGAAGATATCGCCGCCCAGCTTCGCAAAGGAGCCGCGCTATGAGCAAACCAACCGATGAAGAAATCATTGCTGTACTGAAACGTCGTGGACCATGCATGACTTACGTAGTGAATAACTGGCTGCGTGATGACCATCGTTCATTGCAAACAGCATACGTATTGCGCCGCCTGAAAAAGCTAGAAGCAATAGGCGTAGTTAAGCGCGTCAAAACCAATTACAAGGTTCAAATATGCTGGGAGGCAGTCCAATGACAGCACTCAACAAACAGGCGCTGATTGCCAAAATCAAAAAGCAGACCGAGAGCTTTGACACAGTGGTGCTGAAAGAGGATGAAGCTAACGCGCTACTGGATGAGCTGGAATCCGCAGAGAAGCGCATAGCAGAACTGGAGGCGCGGACGGTGACGCTGCCTGTAACTGGTGACGTCCACTCCCTTGCACCTTATGAAGTGAAAATATTCTGCGAGTTCAAAAAGAATATTGTTCAAGAGTGCGCCGACGCAATCCGCGCCGCTGGCATTGGCGTGAAGGGGGAGTGAGATGGCAGAGCAAACTATTTTAGACGTGTGCTGCGGCTCCCGCATGTTCTGGTTCAACAAGCAGGACACCCGCGCCGTGTTCACTGATATCCGCGCCGAAGAGCATGAGCTGTGCGACGGTCGCCGCCTGGTTATCAGTCCCGACCTGATTGCCGACTTCCGTGTGCTGCCATTCGCCGACGCATCGTTTCCGGTTGTGGTGTTTGACCCACCGCATCTCGAGCGCGTGGGCCAGTCTGCCTGGATGGGTAAAAAATACGGGCGACTGAACAAAAAAACGTGGCGCTCTGACTTACGTGCCGGTTTCAAAGAAGCATTTCGGGTGTTGTGGCCATGCGGCGTGCTTATTTTTAAATGGAACGAAACACAAATCCCAGTTAGCCAGATTCTGGCGCTTACAGATGTGAAACCTGCAATTGGTCAGCGTACCGGGAAGAACGATAAAACCCACTGGATTATTTTTGTGAAGGACTAACTCATGGCAACTAACAACCACCCGGTGCACGGTCCTGTATCACTCGATCGCCTGCACCAGATACGCGAAATACTCAGCAAAGCGGCAGCACAAAGCGACGGCGGTAATCTCGGCTACGCAATGGCTGATGCTGTGAAGGTGATTGATGGGGTGATTTCTCGCGAACTGGTACGCCGTGAACATGCAGCATGGTCACTGGCTACTTTCGGCGATGTCGGTCCAGTTGGTCCGCTAAAGCACCTTTCCAAAGAAGCGCTCGAGGCTGCTGCTGAACCCGGCGACCTTAGCGAATGGGCTGACATGCAATTCCTGTTATGGGATGCGCAACGTCGTGCCGGTATCAGTGACGAGCAGATTACCCAGGCGATGGTGGAAAAGCTGAAGGTGAACAAGCAGCGCCAATGGCCTGAGCCGAAAGACGGTGAGCCGCGGCTGCACATCAAAGCGGAACAGAGCCAGGAGCACAAGTGATGCAACCGCAACTGGAATACGCTACGAAGCGCATCGCCGAACTGGAAATCTTGCTGTTGGTGGATAGCAAAGACGTTGCTCGCATGCTTCAATAGACGAGATGTGGGGTGATGGTTATTAAAATGACTTATTTTGGCTGGTTAGTGGGTGAAAATGAATATTAAGGTGCTCTTAATTAAGGCTTTATGTGGCGCGTTAATCACATTGCTGGTACTTGCGGGTATCTTGAGTGTCTACATTTACGGCAAGGGTGTTGATGCTATTATCATCTGCATTGCGTTTTATGCTGTATTGATTGATTGGGCAAAAACCAGAGGGTGTTGGGAAAAAACTCGGCTTTTAAAATTTTACGTAGTTCTCATCTCGCTAGCTGCAATAAATGCCTGGCAAGTTTTGAGTCACTTAGATGTGACAGGGGCGTATAACATAAAATTAGCTCTTCTCATCACGTTAGGTGTGGCTTTAAAAATGACGATTTTTTCTTTACTTCTTATGCCGTGGAGAAATGAAAAGTCTGCGGTTCGTGTGGTATAGAAGAATTTCATAGAACTTCGGGGTTACATCACAGTAATCAATCTCTCTATTTAAACCCGCTGTAGCGGGTTTTCTTTGGCAATTCCGCACCTGTTTGCTTAGGCTCAGATGAGGGCCAATCTGCTGGAGCTATGCCAGTCGAAACAAATTGCAGCCTGACCTATAATCCCCTCCATAACCCGAGGGGATTTTATTATGTCAGCGAATTTCAGCGAATGCGGTAAGTATCGATACCGCCTTGATCGGAAAATTGGAGTCGCGCTCAAGACGGTAGCGTTCATTGGTATAAACCCATCAATAGCAAATGATGTAGATAACGACAGAACCGTTAACCGGATGTTGGAATTTGCGAAGGAAAATGGAGCAGGCAAGGTCATAGTTGCTAATGTGTTTTCTCTTGTTTCAACAGATATCAATGGATTGAGAACAGATATTCCCCTAAGGGGAAATGAGCACGATTTCCACTTCCAGCAGATTATTAGCGAGGCCGATATTTTAGTTCCGTGCTGGGGGAGTAGAGCGAAGCTGAGGGCGGGTAATAGACATCTCCTGGATAATTGCATGAACTTACTACTGTCTTCTGGGAAGCCAGTCCTTTGCTTTGGGAAAACAAAATCAGGCAAGGACCCTTTGCATCCGCAAAGACTCCCATCAGGTACCAAGCTAAAGGAGTGGGCATTGGATGAGTGATTTCAACATCGCAGCAAAATCGAAAGAAGAGCAGGACAAGGTTAACGTCGACCTTGCTGCAAGTGGCGTAGCGTACAAAGAGCGCCTGAATATGCAAGTTATCGCCGAGCAGGTAGCCCGCGAGCAGCCAGAGCACCTGCGTGAATACTTCATGGAGCGTGTTCGCTACTACCGCGAACAAAGCATGATACTGCCGAAAGCATCCGATCCGCGCTATCTGGATATGGCTGCGCAGAACGAGAAGAAGTAATGGGATGTCTCATTGTTGGCGGCATCAAGTTTTACACTCTGGCAGAAGGTGAGTCGTATCCGGATCCGCATGCTGATAACCGGTATGTAGGCGCATATGCTGTATTTCCGTTCGAGGGAAAGTGGGTAGCACAGAAGTATTTCAGGGGAGGGCGCTGGAGAGATATCACCGAGCGTCGATTTAACACTGAAAACGAGGCATTCAACTTCACCTACGAATACGCGTTTCTCCCGGAAAACCGCTACAAATATTAGTCGATCGATAATACCGATCGATTTGATAAAATCGATCTATTAAATCGATTATCAAATAAGCACAGCGCAGCAACAAATTACCAACCTGACTTTCCTCGCCACGAGTGAAATATGTCCCCTGACGACATCGACACCTTTGTCATTTACCTGACGAGAGCATTCCAATCAGATATTTACAATCGACAGTTTTGACGTAGTTACCTGTTAAAAATAACGATCAATTTTTGCACGAAAGTAGCAATAAAATTTATCTAAATCAATCGGATAAATGACCTTGCGCAAACAGGTCTTTCATGTGCATACTTAAGCAAAACAGATAAATACTGTTTATATGTACAGTTGTTTTGGAGTATAGTTAAGATGTTGCAGTAAATAGTTTTATTTTTCTTCCAGCCAACCTATTAGGAAATTTGCGCCATTTGGTATGTTGGTTCTGTGGACGGGATTATCCCGGCTGGAAGAGTGAAATTTGTTGATAGCAAAGTGAGGAGGGGGATGTGAGCATTGAGGTCGCTGAAGCGATTGATACCGTCAAGGAAGGTGGTAAATTCGTCATTACATGCGAAGGTGGTGAAGTAACAAGCCTTGAGCGCGTAAGAGATGATCAGCACGTTCTCTCTCTCGCTGAGTTACTCGATCTCCTCCGGGAGGCAGGTTTCCGGATTGACGGAGAAGATAGCCTACTGCCATAATCCTTTCGTCGCCTGAACAACGACACGGAGCAGCAAAGCGCCACGGAGAGAAACCATGGCGCACGAACTACAACTAATCAAGCAGTCCTCAGGAATCCTGATCCCGGCTACGCCCGAGACCAGTGATATTCTGCAGTCGAAAATCAAACTCGGTGCCGTGCTGGTGTCCGAGTTCCGGCAGGTACGCAATCCAGCCTTTCACCGTCGCTTCTTCGCATTACTCAATCTCGGATTTGAATACTGGGAACCTACTGGCGGAGCAATCTCCTCCAACGAACGCAAGTTGGTAACCGGCTACGCAAAATTTCTTGCCTCATTCGCGGGAAGCGAAGCCGCGCTCCTGGATGCTGCCGAACAATATCTCGACCGCATCGCCGATAAGCGTGGCGGTAGCATCAGCATCTGCAAATCCTATGACGCATACCGAGCATGGGTGATAGTCGAGTCTGGTCACTACGACGCCATACAGCTGCCCGACGGCACCCTCCGCAAACATCCCCGCAGCATTGCCTTCGCCAACATGGACGAAACTGAGTTCCAGCAGCTCTACAAAGCCGCGCTCGATGTTCTGTGGCGCTGGGTATTGTCCAGGGCATTCAAGGACCAGCGTGAAGCGGAAAACGCCGCAGCGCAGCTCATGAGCTTTGCGGGGTGATGGCGATGAAATACTCATATTTCCATCATCACGAATGCACAACCGAGCAGGCCGACGAGCTGGTGGCCAGTTACCGCCGTCGTGGCGCCACGGTAGAACGCAGCCTTAATCGCGACAACATCACCTGGACTGTCAGCGTGCAGTTGCCGGAAAGCGAGAAAGCGCCGCGTCCGAGTAAGGTCTGGCAAAACAGGGCGTGGGGTTGAGTATGGCTAAGCTACCGCGCCGCAAGTGCGCCAACAAAGAATGCCGCCAGTGGTTCCACCCGGTCCGCGACGGGCAGGTGGTTTGCTGCTACGAGTGCGCCACCGCCGTTGCCAAAGCGCAGACCGCGAAGAGCCGGGCCGAGGCGCAGCGTGTTGAGAAGAAGCGCCAGCTCGAAGAGAAGAAAGAGAGTAGGGATCGGCAGGCCAAAAAACGCCTTGAGGTTAAGCCGCTAAGTTACTTCGCAAAGCAGGCGCAGCAAGCGTTTAATGAGTTTATCCGGTACCGGGATCGGCATCAGCCATGCATCAGCTGCGGTCGCTATCATGATGGCCAGTATCATGCCGGCCACTTCCGCACCACCGGAGCTAACCCAGAGCTGCGCTTCAACGAAGACAACTGTCATCGCCAGTGCGCCCCCTGTAATAACCATCTCTCCGGCAACCTGACGGCATACCGCCCGGCGCTGATCGCCAAAATCGGCCAGGCACGCTTTGATGCCCTGATGGGCCCCCACGAATTACCGAAATGGAAACGCGACAACTACATCCGAATCCGCGATGAGTACCGCGCAAAACTCAAAGAACTGAAACAGCGGGAGGCAGCGTGAAAATCACTTACAGCGACGAAGGAACCCATGCCCGTATCTGGTTGACCGGTCCTTTCTGGCAGTTTGGAAGAGCGAGGCGTGTTGCTGACGCTGGACTCATGGCTTCCCCAGTTAATTCGTGGGAATCGAAAGGATTGACCTTCCAGATAACTCTTTACGGGAAAAGCTCTCACGTTCTGCGCGCATATAAAGCGATAGCTAAGGCGGTCGCATGAATACTCAATTTCTCGAATACGTGCGCCAGCAGCTGATTATGGCCACCGCCGACCTAAGTGGTGCGACGAAAGGTCAGCTGATGGCCTGGCTGGAGAACGCCCAGTTTGATATGGGAACGTTTAAACGTAAGAAGCCTCAAGTACTGGATGAAGTGACCGGGAAAATGATTACGCTTGATAACCCACCGATTCCCGGCAAGCAGTCGCATGCCAAGGGGTCGCATATTCCTCTGGTGCAGCCGGTTGAATACTCCACCTCATCGTGGCGCCGCGCACTGATGTCACTCGAAGAACACCAAAAGGCGTGGCTGTTATGGAACTACAGCGAGAATGTGCGCTGGGATAATCAGGTGTTGATTACTCAGTGGGCGTGGTCGAAATTCTGCGAGCATCTGGCCGGAAAAAAGGTGGCGAAGAAGACCATTGACCGTTTACGGCAGTTGATATGGTTGGCGGCGCAGGATGTGAAAGCGGAACTGGCGGGGCGTGATGTCTATCAGTATGGTGATCTCGCTGCGCTGGTGGGCGTTAATAAAACAAACTGGTCTCAGAATTACGTGGAACATTACGATGCGATGATCAGCCTGTATAAGGGACTCGATTCCCAGGCGCTACTGCATGTTTCGCGATCACGTTCACAACAAAAGGCAGCAAATTATCAGCAAGGTATTGCAGAAATGAACTAATTAGCATATATTTCGTGTAAATCTGATATTGTGCCATTGTTGTATGCACTGGCAGTAAATGAGTTTTCAAGCCCGAGGTTAGCGCCTTGGGCTTTTGGCGTTTCTGGATACTGATATGCCAAGAAGAGTGGTAATCAGGTAGTATTCATTCAATAAGTAGGATGCAGAAGGTAATAGCATTATGGAAAATATTACTGGCGAATACTTTTTGGATGCTGACGACGAGCTTGTCGATTACCTTGAAAAGCAGGGTGAAGAATGCATCAAAGAGGCTTACCACTCGAACACTGTCAATATTGAGAATGGCTATAAGCTGCTCAATATTCAGATCGTCGGTATTGGCTCTTCGTTTTTACTCCTTACTCAAAAAACGAACTGGGACTACCTTGCTGTTGGTATCGCTGCATTTACTTTCTTGTGGACATGGTGCGCAATATATCTTGTCCACTCAGGGTTGTCGGTTAATGTCAGGGCGTTGATTTCTGCACCGCCAGATAGTCTTTACACTAAGAGCTTTAAAAGTATCGATAGCGACGATCACCAGTGGTTTCGAGGAAATGGCTACACCGGGACTGAGAAGACCCTTCCCATTATCCGGCGTTACCGCTTGGCTGATCTGTGTAAGACGTCAAAAGAGATGCTGGTATTAAACAAAAGAATTAGAACGCATCTTGATAGAGCAAGGATCATGACAATCCTTGCTCCGGTAGTGTCTATAATGGCATCAGCTATTGCTTTTTGTTATCTCTGACAAAGTCAGCAGAATCGCCGACAAATACACGTCTCGTGGCAAATTCTTTTGCTGGCTGGGGTTGAGGCGCGGGTTTTGGAGCTTCAGTCGATTGTGATTTATTTTCGTTTTGTGGCTGCTTTTGTTCAGACATAAAAACCTCTTCGTTTGAGTTGTTACTTTTGGCGATTTAACGATATCAAACGCGAGGTTATACCGCCAGACACATGATCTGGCTCTTCACTTTGCCCTGGCGTTTGCCGGGGCTTTTTCATTTCAGGCTCACGGGAATCATCCGCTACGTGCTTTGTTGATAAATCCAGCCCGTGAAGCCTGACCCTCTACACACGGAATAACTATGTCTGAGCCAATCACAATTGCCAGTGGGGTGACCTCCGCTACGGTAGGGATCACTTTCGCCACTATGTTCCCGGAGGCGACGCCTGGCGTAATGTTATGTGCGCTTGCCGGGGCGGCAATGTATGTGCTGACCTCAGAGCCTCATCAACTCTGGAAGCAGATGCTCTTCGCGGTCATTTCGTTCATGGGGGGCGTGTTCTTCTCCGTTCCCATGGCAAAGATACTCGCAGGGGTAATCAACACAGCTCTCGGGCTGCTGCAGCCGCCGGTAAGTATCGAAGTCTCACCAAATGTTGGTGCGCTGGTATCCGCTTCCATTTCCGTCGCAGTCCTGCTTCGAATCGTCGCCAAATCACGGCGCGGCAAGATGCCCGGGCTGGAGGAGGAAGGGAAATGACATGGCATTCCGTCATCCTGGACGCGAACGCGATCATCTGTATGGCGATCGTGATGCGTCTGATGTTCTTCAGTAAAGCAGGGAAGACACACCGACCCGGTTACGCGTGGATGGCTTACCTGCTGATTCTGGCGGCGGGCTTCACCGCTTTCCGTATCCTTCTCGGCCATTACAGCAACGTTGACCCGGGTGAGTTATTCCTCAACCTGGCTATCTGCATTGCTGTCTGGCGAGCCAAAGGCAACCTGGCAAAAGTCGTAAGGGCTGAATGATGCAAACCAATAACTTCAGATTCTCACAGCGTAGCGAGAACAACCTCAAAGGTGTCAAACCGGTGTTGGTGAACGTAATCCGCCGCGCGCTGGAAATCACCCCTGTCGACTTCATCGTCATTGAAGGGCTGAGAACGCAGGCCAGACAGAAAGAACTGGTTGCCACCGGAAAGTCGCAGACGATGAACAGCCGTCACCTGACCGGTAACGCTGTCGATATCATCCCGGTTAACACCACATGGAATATTGAAGAGTTCAAGCCGTTGCTAAAGGCGGTTAAACAGGCAGCTGATGAACAGGGTCTGAAACTCCGCTTCGGAATCAACTGGAAAAATGACCCGTCGCTGCCTATCGAAACCAGATTCATCGATGCGCCACATATCGAGATCCCCGCATGAACATCAGTCTGAAGTCGCTGATTGTGCCGGGTGTAATTCTCCTGCTGGTTCTGGCGTCATGGCTCTCATACGCCAGCTACAAAGGCGAGAAGAAGCGTGCTGATGATGCCGAGCAGTCTGCAGCCAGTGCTGTGACTATTACCGATAACGTCCTGCGCACTATCAAAATCACCAACATCGTTCTGGAGACCAACCAGTATGCCAAACAGCAGATCGCACTGGAGTCACAGAAAGCCCAGGCAGATATCAAAGTGGCTGTTGCGGATGATGAGTGCGCTCGTCGGACTGTGCCTGCTGGCGCTGCTGACAGGTTGCGGCAATACGCGGACAGTTTACGTACCGGTTCCGGTGTTACCACTACCGGCAAACCTGACAGCTGAGACGCCACAACCAGCTATTCCTGACCCGCTGACCTACGGGGCCAGTCTGGATCTGAATGTAAGCCTGCTGTCGGCGCTTGGTCAGTGCAATCTGGATAAGGCTGCGGTTAGACAAATAGATGATATTCGTCGCGGCACAGAGGCTTCAGTAAACTGAAAGAATGGTGCTTAATTGGTTGTTGACCTGAAGACTAACTTCAATGATATTGATATAAAAATCATTGAGGAAACGTCATGTTTAATCGTGTCAGAAGAGGATTAAAGGAATTCGATACATCCTTTTCTATTGCTGAGAAGTTATATCAGGCACTCCAGTTTCTAATAATAACCTTAGGTGGTACAGGAGTTTTAGGCTTATTGGCATGGATTGACCCATATTTTAAAAGAATTGGGTATTTGGCTTATGGGCTTATTTTTATCGTTTGTATAACACTCTTTTTTGCTATGTTATATTTATATAAAATGGCGAAGCTCTCAACAACAAAGGAACAGTACTATTTAAGCCTCATTGAGAAAAAAGTTGAAACAAATCCTTTAGATGATATTTTTTCAAACAAAGTAATCCATTTAGAAGATCTACGTCTGCCATTCAATGAATCGCAAACCAAGAAAACATTCAGAAGATGTAAGCTAGTTGGACCTATGACCATATTAATAGGAGGCGGTACTATAAGTGGTTCATCTTTTGAATACTGCGGCGAATTTATTACCTTACCTAAGGAATGTGATTTTGCTTACTTGAATGGTGTTTTGCAATTTATTGATTGCTCATTTCATGAATGCACTTTCATACAAACAACCATAATCATTCCATATGCATTAGCATTACCAATAAAGAAAGATATGCCTAATGCAAAATTTATCGGATTGAACTAATACACCCATTAAATTAGGTGAGTTATGATGCGGCCAGTGTTTGTATTAAACCGAGAGTCAATCTTGTAGCGTTATCCGCTATTATCACAAAAGCCACTCACGGGTGGTTTTTTTAATGGGTTTAACCAAAGGAACAGTTTCATGGCAAAACCGGACTGGGGAGCGCTGCAAGACCAGTTCCTCGCCGAGCATGCCAAAACAGGTATATCACCTAAAGACTGGTGCGAAGCACAGGAACTGAATTACACATCTGCGCGCAGATACATCAAAAAGCCTGCTGCGCAAAAAACTGCGCAGAAAGAAGTGCGCAAAACTGCGCAAAGCCTGATGTCACACGTAGTTGTGGTTGAAGCTGCTTCACCACCTGATAGTGATACTGCGCAGGAAAGCGCGGGCATCCTTAAGCCACAGCATGAGCAGTTTGCGCAGAACATTGCGCGAGGCATGCCGCAGAAAGAGGCGGCGATATGCGCAGGATACTCTCCGTCGCGGGCTGACTCTCAGGCGTCCATCCTGTTCAAACGACCCGACGTGCGCAGGCGTATCAGGGAGCTGCGTCAGGATGCTGCGCTGCTTGTCTCCTTCGACGCGAAAGACCTGGCTGAGCTCTCCTACAAATCAGCGAAAGAAGCACTACAAGAAAAGAAATTTGGGCAGGTAGCCCCGAACATCAAGAATGCCGCACAGCTCACCGGCATCGACATGAGCAACAAAACGGAAGTGAATGTCGATCTGGCTGGATTGAGCTACGGAAAGGTCTGCATCGTCACTCCGTCGAACTGTCCGCCTGAAGCATGGGCAGCGCACATGGAAAAGCTGCGCGAGGGAAAGCAGACAGCCCAACAATAATCGATGGCGTTCTGTACTCATTCAGTAGTGATTGGGTGCTGGGTACGCTCTATGACAGCCCAGTCGGCGCTGTTCGCTGGCGCTGGACCTATGGAGGCCGTGGTGGCGGCAAGTCGGTAGAGATTGCTCGCGCACTGGTATTGTTGGGCGCTATCGAGCCGATGATTATTCTCTGCGCTCGTGAATTTCAGAACTCCATCAACGACTCTGTACTGGCGCTGCTCGATGCGGAAATTCACTCGCTTGGCCTGGCGCACTTCTACAAGGTTAAGAACAACGAGATAGAGGGCAGCAACGGCACGCGTTTTACCTTCAAAGGCCTGCGCAACAACATCCAGAGCATCAAGTCGATGCATGGCATCAAAATATGCTGGGTTGAAGAGGCGCAGACCGTATCGCAGGACAGCTGGGATATACTCGGTCCGACCGTTCGTGCCAACAAATCGGAAGTGTGGGTGTCATTCAACCCGCGCGAAGCTACCGATCCGACCTACGCCATGATGGAACGGCACCGCGCCGATCCCCCTGATGGCGGTGCGATTATCACCTGCGTTAACTACTGCGATAACGCCTTCTTCCCTGACGTACTCCGGCATGAGATGGAGTACTGCAAGCGCATTGATTTTGAAGCCTACGAGCATATCTGGCTGGGGCTACCGAAGGCGCTCAGTGAAGCCGTCATCTTCTCCGGCAAGTACCGGGTTGAAGCGTTCGCCGATGACCTCTGGTTAAACGCAGATCGCCTTTTCTATGGCGCTGACTTCGGTTTCGCTAATGACCCGTCAACGCTGGTTCGCTGCTTCATTATCGGCACCAGGCTCTATATCGAGTATGAGGCCTACGGTGTAGGCGTCGAACTGGATGAAATGGCCTCGTTCTATGACTCCATCCCAGAGTCCAGAAAATGGCCTATCCACGGTGACTGCAGCCGACCTGAAACAATCAGCTACCTGTCGCGTCAGGGCTTCGTCATCGATGGGGCTACGAAGTGGCCTGGCAGCGTTGAGGACGGCATCACATACCTCAAAGGGTTCGAAGAAATCATCATCCATGAGCGCTGTAAGCACATGGTCGATGAGGCGCGCCTGTATTCATACAAAACAGACCGTATGACCGGCGAAGTGTTGCCGGTTGTCGTGGATAAGCACAACCACCTTTGGGATGCCGTGCGTTACTCGCTGGATGGATACATCACAAGCGTTGGCGATCTCGGTGTCTGGGCCGCATTGGGAAGAGATGGTTGAACAGCCCGCCCTTGATCAAGCGGGCTTTAACATTTTTACTGATGGACTACGAACTCAAATGGCTGGTCGATGTTTTCGACCATCATCGCACAGTGGATTTGTACATCGAGCGGGCCTGCATTGTACGTTTCCAGGATTGGAATAAATACGCGCTCAATCTCCTCCCGGGCTTGATCAATTTTATAATTTTCTGAAATTTTCGTAATTTCTACTTTTCCCAGGAAGGTTGTTTCAACGTCAGAAGTCTTCATCCACTCGGTAATGCGTGCAATTTTTTTTCTTACTTTGTCGGCCTTATCTTCGTCAGATGAATGATCGGTAACTGGTTTTACTGAGTACGTCAGTAAAAAATTCCGCTGTGTCATTTTGTTATTCCTATTTGCTTGTGTGAAACGTTGATCTTGGGATTTGATACTCAAATTCAAATGCTCAAAAACGATTTTGTGATGAAAATCAATGGATTTTCGTTAAGGAGTGAATGTGTCCCGAAAAAATCGCCAGAACGGCGCAAAAAAGCCCGTCCGAACTGGTGACGGGTACAACAACTTCGCTGCCAAGCTCGGCGGGTACACCGCAAATATCCAAAGCGGTGGGAGTTATCAACCTGGCTACATCTCCCGTAACCGCGTCCAGTTGGAATTTGCCTACCGGTCATCGTTTCTTGTGGGCGCAGGTGTAGACGCGATGGCTGATGATATGACCCGCAAGGGCATTAACATCAGCTCAAAGCTCGACCCCGGGCAGAAGGGGAAGCTTGAAACCTTCTGGGATGATATCGCTGTATGGGATGAGGTAAACAACAACCTGAAATGGTCGCGCCTGTACGGTGGCTCACTTCTGGTGGTGCTTATCGAAGGTCAGGACATGAGCACGCCGCTCAAACTTGACCGCATCAAGGAGGGTCAGTTTAAAGGTCTGATGGTGCTCGACCGCTGGCAGGTTAACCCGAGCTATTACGATCTGGTGACCGATTACGGCCCTGAGTTCGGCAAACCGAAATATTACAAGGTGGTGACCAACCAGCAGGGGATCCCGCCCTGGAAGATTCACCACAGCCGCATTATTCGCATGGAAGGCGACACGCTGCCATTTCAGCAGGCGCAGACAGAGAACGGCTGGGGCATGTCGGTTGTTGAGCGTATCTTCGAACGCATTCAGGCTTTCGATACGGCGACCGTAGGCACCACACAACTGATTCACAAAGCGCATCTGCGAACGTACAGCATAGAGGGGCTGCGCAAGATTCTGGCTACCGGCGGCACGCTGGAAGACGGCCTGATGAAGCACATGGACATGATCCGTGAATTCCAGACTATCGAAGGCATGACCATCATGGATGCCAGCGATACCTTCCAGACCCACAGCTACTCGTTCGCCGGCATCGCCGACGTCATCCTGCGCTTTGCTGAGCAGGTGTCCGGAGCAACCGGTATCCCGCTGGTACGCCTGTTCGGGCAATCTCCATCCGGGTTCAGCACTGGTGACGGTGACTTGGAGAACTACTACAGCCGGGTTAACTCGCTTCAGGAACGCCGCCTGCGCCGCCACATTCGCTGGCTGCTGGATATCACCTGGCGATCGCTGTTTGGTCAGCCTCTGCCGGAAGACTTCACCTTTGAGTTCAACAAGCTCTGGGAGATGTCGGACACCGACAGGGCGACGATGGCGAGCAACGTGGCCACCGCCCTGGCGACTGCCGTGCGCGATATCGGGATGCCGCAGCATGCCGCTCTGAATGACCTCCGTAACCTGTCAGACATTATCGGTATCGGCGGCTCTATCACCGACAAGGATATTGAAGATGCCAAAGCAGAATGGGAGGAGGCTGAATCTGAAACCGAACCTCCGCCGCAAATCGGAGCGCCAGTATCAGAAAAGCCTACAGGAGATAGCGCGCCAGTGCGGCGCGATAGTAACTGGCTCCTACGATGGTTCGGAGGCCAGCGCCGAGCTGGTTAACGCCCGGCTGATGGATTACTCCCTGCTGATTGATGACTGGGCCGACCTGGTCGCTAAACGCATGTTCCTGCAGGTTGAGCAGGAGGAGTGGAGCCAGTGGCGCTCGGTATCGCAGGATATCTCCGAGGGGCTGCGCGACGTCGTCGGTAATACACCAGTGGGGTTCGTGGCTCAGGACATCGTATCCCGCCAGGTGCAGTTGATTAAGTCACTCCCGCTGGAGGCCGCAGACAGAGTGCGCGACATCCAGGCGCGCGCAATGGAAGCCGTCATCAACGGTGAACGCCCCGACGCGCTCTACCGGATGATTATGGAGTCCGGTGACGTGGCGGAGGGGAGGGCAAAATGCATAGCCCGCACCGAAATCGGCAGAGCCACGACGGCACTCACCGAGGCACGCGCATTATCCATCGGCTCAGAGGGGTACTGGTGGCGCATTAAAGGGGTTGGCACTCGAAAATCCCATAAAGCGATGAAAGATAAGTTCGTACGCTGGGATAACCCACCAACGCTTGACGGCATGACTGGGCACGCCGGCTGCCTCCCGAACTGCGATTGCTGGCCGGAAGTGCAGGTACCAGCGCCAAGAAAATAACAGGCCGCCACTGAGCGGCCTTTTTTATTGCCCGCAATTCAGCAGGTAACCCATGAAATACTTTTTTGAGACCAGGCTCGGGGAAACCCGGTTCCGCATGGCGGATGGCTCATTGCTCTGCAAAGACGTGCCGATCGCCAGAACGGGATCGCAGGTCTACCTGCCAGAAGAAATCGACCTCGAACCGGACGCGAGCGGTACTGTCACTGTCTGGCGAACGGAAGATGAGGTGTTCTCTCCTGAAACGATGGCGAGCTTTGAGGGCGTCGCCGTCACGCTGGGTCACCCAGAAGATGCTGGTGGCGGAATTCTCTTCGTCAACCCGGCAAATTTTGCGGAGCTTGCCCACGGTCATATTCAGAACGTCCGACGCGGTACCGGAGATAAATCAGACCTGCTCATTGCCGACGTGCTGGTTAAACGCCAGGAAGCAATCGACGCAATCGAATCTGGCCTGACCGATGTCAGTTGCGGATATGACGCGCTCTATAAGCAGCTCTCACCCGGAAAGGGCAAGCAACACCAAATCACAGGCAACCATCTGGCCGTCGGTATCGACCGCGGACGGGCTGGTTCCCGTTGTGCAATCGGGGATTCAGCCCCATCAACCAAAGGAAGCAACATGAAACAGTTGAACTGGTTTCAGAAGCTGGCTGTAGCCATTCGCACGAAAGATGAAGATGCGCTGGCGCAACTCGCTGATGAAGCGTCGGACATGCCGTCAGACGGTATGAGCTCGATCCCCGGGTTAACCATCAACATGAACGTGCCTTCACAAGCTACCGCGTTGCCGGCAGACCAGAAGACCACTACCGACGAAGAAACCGATCCGGATAAGAAAACCGGTGATGAAGAGGTACCAGCCTGGGCTCAGGCGATTATTGCCCGCCTCGACAAGCTGGAAGGTAAAACTGGCGACGCTGACCCTGACGAAGACAAGAAAACCGGCGACGAAGACGCTGAAGAAGATGCGAAGGTGACCGGCGATGCGGCATATAAGCGCAACATCATCGGCGATGCTGAGATCATCTGCCCGGGTTTCCAGCCTGCCAGTGACAAAGGTCTGAAACGCCAGGTTCTTACTCACGCAGCCCGTACTGGCGACAGTCTGAAAGCATTTGGTATTAGCGACTTCGATAAAGCGCCGAAAGCTACCGTTGATGCAGTGTTCAAGGCTGCCGTCGAAATCAGTAAGGCCAAGAATCACATCACCCCGCCATCAGGCAAACCAACCGGTGACCGCGCTCGCGGCCCGATGACCCCGGCTGAGCTGAACAAAATCAACGCCGAATTCTGGAAACGCAACCAATAAGGTAACCAACAATGGCTGGTAAAGCTTATTTAACTCGCATGGGGATTGGTTTCCCAGGCTCCGTAACCCGTCCGCAGGATCTCACCGCAGAGCCTGCAATTCTCGATGCTGCTAAGCCATTCCCTTCGTATGGCCTGGCTGGCAAAAACCTCAACGGTAAATTCGTGCCACTGGAGGCCGGTGACACCGTTGCTGACGTAGCTGGCCTGTTCGTTCGTCCGTATCCAACGACCAACCCGACTGATGCTCGCGCGCTGGGTGTAACGGCCGGATACACCGGCGACCAACTGAAACGTGGTTATATCTGCGTGGCCGTCCCTACGGCTCAGGCCGGTACTGCCAAGAAGGGTGACAAGGTTTACATCCGTGTAGCTGCGGCTACGACGGCAAGTCCTTTAGGTTCTGTGGTACTCACTCCTGATGGCACCGCATCTAACACCCCTGAGTTGACCATTGCGAAAGTGATGGGCCCTGGCGATGCAGCAGCAACCACCACCCACGGCAACGTTGAAATCGCCTACAACATCTAAGGAACGATGAATGTTTACTATCGATAAAGCCACCGTAGACGCTGCAGGCGTATTCCTGGTCGGCGAACTTGAGCGTCTTGATCAGACGCTAAACCTGCCGCTGGTCAGCTATAAGTGGTCGCGTGATATGCCGCTGCGCAGTGACGTATCTATCGCTGATGAGCAGTCCTCCTTCACCAACACCGATATCGCGGCAGCTGGTGGTGTTAACCCGAACGGCAAAAACTGGATCGGCAAAAACTCCACTGCGATCCCACAGACCAATCTCTATATCGAGAAAACTGCTCAACCATTGAGCCTGTGGGGTATGGAGCTGGGATGGACTCTTCCTGAACTGGCATCAGCTCAACAGGTTGGGCGTCCGGTAGACAGCCAGAAGTACGATGCCATGCAGCTCAAGTGGAACATGGACATCGATGAGCAGGTTTATATCGGCGATACTGACCTGGGGATTACTGGCCTGCTGAATCTCTCTCAGGTAACGCCAATCAGCGCTGCTAAGGCGTGGGTTAGCGCAACGCCTGACGAAATTGTGCAGGATTTCAACCTGATTCTTTCCCAGGCATGGGTGAGCTCTGGTTACGCGATCTGCCCGAGAAAAGTTGGCCTGGCGCCTGAACTGTTCGGGCTGCTGTCGAGCAAAAAGGTTTCTGATGCAGGTAACATCTCCGTGCTGGAGTACGTGAAAATCAACTGCATCGCGTTCCAGGAAAACGGCGTACCGCTGGAAATCGTGTCCATGAAGTGGGCATCCAAGCGTGGCGCAGCTGGTGCTCACCGGGTCGTGGCGTACACGCAGGACGAGAAGTTCATCCGCTTCCCGCTGGTGCCGCTCCTGAATACCCCACTGGAATACCGCGGCCTGTATCAGCTGACAACCTACTACGGCCGCTTGGGCCAGGTTGAAACACCTTACGGCAACACCATCGCCTACATGGACGTGCCTGTAGCGTAACCTTTAGGGCGGGGTAACCCGCCGTTCTGGAGAGAGTATGAAATATCTCGTAACTTCCGGTGCGGTTCTGCGCTTCACCGACGGCTCGCATGTCGAGTTGAAGCCTGGCGTGCACAGCTTTGAAAAACGCGTGACCGAGCACTGGGCGTTTAATGCCCATGCGCAGGCCATAACTGAAGATGAGTTGAGGCAGAGTCTGGGTGGCGAAGACCTCGCATTGAAGGTCTCCGAGCTGGAAACCACCATCACCGGCCTGCAGCAGCAGGTGGATGAAAAAGCCGCCACTATCGACGATCAGCTTAAGCAGATTGAAGAGAAAAACAGCACCATCACCGGCCTGCAGCAGCAGGTGGATGAGCTAACTGAAAAGCTGGCGGCACAGGAGGCTGGCAATGCCAAAAAACAGCCTTCTGCCAACAAGTGATCAGTTCCGCACCGACTTCCCCGAGTTTACCGACAAAAACAAATACCCTGAGCCATCTGTAAATTTCTACCTGAACCAGGCTGACTGCCTGCTCAATCAGGATGTATTCGGCTGTCAGTTTGTTTACCTCGCCGAGTTGTTCACGGCCCACTACACAGAGTTGCGTGGTAAGGCCATTGCTGGCGCAGCAACTGGTGGCGGAGTTAACTCCTCCGGAGGCGGCGTCCTCACATCCAAATCTGTGGACAAGGTTTCCGCCAGCTATGACGTATCTGGCGTGATCAACCCAGATGCCGGTTTCTGGAATAACACCGGGTACGGGCGCGAATTCTACTGGTGGTGGTCGATGTCGGGCGCAGGTGGACGGCAATTGCTATGAGCGGCGTGAAAATAAGGGCGGACAATGTCGCTTCTGTTCTCGCTGGGCTGGACAGGCTGTCGAAGATGGATGTGCTGGTGGGCATACCAGAATCCAACGCGGTTCGCGAGGATGGGGAGGAGCTGAATAACGCGGAAATCGGATATCTGCAGTCTACAGGGGCAACGGTCAGGCTTGGTGGTCAGGAGGTGACATTGCCTCCACGCCCGTTCCTGGATATCGGGATCGAGGATTCTGCCAAGGTAACCGCTGAGCATCTCAAGACAGCTGCTGGTCTTGCGCTGGATGGCAATTTCACTGGTGCTGAGCGTGAGCTAACTTCCGCCGGGCAACTGGCTTCGGATGCTGCGAAGCGTGTTATTACTGATGGCGATCGCCTAATTCCTATCTCTGACATGACCAGAGCTAACCGCCGGGCGCAGGGATTGCCAGGCGACAAGCCACTCTATGCCCATGGCTATCTCCTGCGCTCAATCACCTACGTTGTGAGAGGTAAAAAATAATGCCTTTTCTCGATGTGACTGACGTGCTGCTCGACCCTGACTTCTGCGACTACACGCTGGTATGCACCCGCAATGCGCAGACGGTTGACGCTGATGGATTCGCGACCAACACCAAAGAGGAAATCTCTTTCAACGGCGTAGTGACAGTGGACCGCGCTCTGGAAGCCAAACGTATGGCGGCGGGGCAGGTTATCGGCGGTGCGATTCTTGTCGTGACCACATTTCGCTTAACGCAGGGGCAGCCAGGGCAGGATGCTGATGTGGTGCTCTACAACGGGCGGCATTACCGCGTCACGTTTGTGGATCCCTACACCTCATACGGTGCCGGGTTCGTTCAGGCTCACTGCGAGCTGATGGAGCTCGACGGAGGTACGCCAGTTGAATGACACCACGCAACCGGGTTACCTGACGCCGACCAGCCAAGCGCCGCAGTATGACCAGGAACTGGAACGGGAACTCAGCCGGTGGATTCGTGGCGTTTCTGGTCTACCTGACGGTATGGCCATGTCGCGATTCACCGATCCCCAGCCAACTATTCCCGCACTGGGGACCAACTGGTGCGGATTCAACATCTCAGACTTTCAGGACGCAGCCAACCCGGCGACTGTCACCAAGGATGATAACACTGATTACCAGTGGCAATTCGAGACGCTTGTGGTGCTCTGCTGCTTTTACGGCCCCGCGGGTCAGTCATTTGCCAAAACGTTCCGCAGCGGGCTGTTCGTCTCGCAGAACAATGCCGAACTCAACCGGGTCGGCCTGACGCTTGGCGAGGTAGGCCGCATCATCCCGGCCCCTGAACTGATTAACAACCAGTGGCAACGCCGTTACGACCTGTCTGTGACACTTCGCCGCAAGACGGTACGTGAGTACGGCATCAAATCGATCCTCTCTGCTCCAGTTCAATTTTTCGGAGAATAAACCATGCCTAACGGCTTATCTGTTTCACGCGTCGTTCGCGTACAGGTTTCACTCGCCGTACGCGCGGCGACCGGGCGTAATTTTGGTGCGTTGCTTATCCTCGGCACCTCGAATGTTATCACCGCGCCAGAGGTTATGCGGCTGTACCAAGATATTGAGAGTGTCGCTACCGACTTCGGTACCACCTCAGAAGAGTACAAGGCCGCCAATCTATACTTCCAGCAGTCACCACAGCCGCGTGATTTGTATATCGGTAAGATGAGCAAAACACCTGTACCTGCTACAGCTGGAACCCTCACCGGCGCTCAACTCAATGCCACCGAACAACGTATTGAAAACTTCAGCGCTATCACCGATGGTGCATTGAAAATCACCATTGATGGTACTGTAAAAAATATCAGCGCTGTCGACCTGTCTGCGGTGACCACGTTGGCAGAAGTGGCAACGGCCATCAGCACCAAACTGGCCGGCGCGGTTGTAACCTGGAATGCGGTGACCTCACATTTCCTGATCACCTCGCCAACAACTGGTGCAGCATCAATTGTGGGTATTCCATCGGCTGCCGGCGCTGGAACTGATCTTGCTCCGTTAATGGGTGTCGATGCAGGTAGTCATCCGATTGCCATAGCGGGCACCGATGCACAAGCAGGTTCAGCAGTCCCATCCGTGACAGCAGCTCTCAGCTACTCAGCTGACTGGTACGGGCTTGTTATCGCAGACACTTCGATGACCGATCAAGACCATCTCGATGTCTCCGCACTAATTGGCGCTGCCAGCGATTCACGTGTGTACGGTGTGACGTCTGCTGATGCCAAAGTGCTTGATAGTACGGATGCAACTGACATCGCCAGCAAGTTGAAGGCAGCGGGCTATAGGCGCACATTCTGTCAGTACAGCCAGGTGCCTTACGCCGCGGCATCTGCATTTGGTCGTGCCTTTACCGTTAATTTCCTTGGAAATAACACCACCATCACCCTGAAGTTCAAGCAAGAGCCTGGCATTACTGCCGAAACGATTACTGCACAGCAGGCTGACACGCTGAAAGCCAAAAATTGCAACGTGTTCGTGCGTTATGCCAACGATACCGCCATCATTCAGGAAGGTATCATGTCCAACGGCGACTTCTTCGATGAGCGACACGGGCTCGACTGGCTGCAGAACTACGTCCAGAACAATCTCTGGAACCTGCTTTACACCTCAACCACCAAAATCCCACAGACTGAAGCCGGTGTTACTCGCCTGGTAACAAACGTTGAGCAATCAATGGATCAGTCGGTGAGTAACGGTCTGGTGGCTCCGGGTATCTGGAACGGAGGCGATATCGGGCAGGTTACCGCAGGCGATACATTGACCAAAGGCTATTACGTTTACGCAAATCCTCTGACTACACAGGCGCAGGCTGATCGCGAAGCACGTAAAGCACCGGTGATTCAGGTTGCTACCAAACTGGCGGGTGCAATCCACTTCGCTGATGTTCTAATCGATGTGGTGCGATAAGGGGATCCTGAATGAGCACTTATTCTTTTATTGACGTTACCGCGTCAATGACCGGACCAACTGGGGTTATTGATCTCGGATATGGTTCTGCTAACTCGGAAGAAGGCATCACGGTCACTATGACCGAAAACAAAAACACCATGACGATCGGCGCGGACGGCGAAGTCATGCACAGTCTGCATGCCGGGAAGAGCGGAACCATCACTGTGACCCTACTGAAGACGTCACCGGTTAATAAGAAATTATCCCTGGCTTACAACGCTCAGAGCCAGTCTTCAGCCCTGTGGGGAAATAACGTTTTTGTGATCCGCAACAGTGTATCCGGTGATATCACCACCGCGCGCGCCTGCGCATTTCAGAAGCAGCCAGACCACGCCAATGCTAAAGAGGGCGGCACGGTAGCATGGGTGTTCGACGCGGGCAAAATTGACCAGTTACTCGGGGAGTTTTAATCCATGGAAATTACCATCAAAGATCAGCAGTACCGCATTGGTAAGTTGAGTGTATTTGAGCAGTTGAAGGTATCCCGAAAGTTGCTCCCAGTACTGGCTGGCCTGGTCTCTGACTTCCGTAATATCCAGTCAAAGCTCAACACCAAAGACACCGAAGGCGCGCTGGAGAGCATTCTGCCAAAGATTGCTAATGCTGTTTCCGGCCTCAGTGATGCTGATGTGGATGCGATCCTGTTCCCGTGCCTGCAGGTAGTTGCGCGATATCATGGGAAGGGTTGGGTGCCAATCTGTCAGCAAGGCACTATGGCGTTCGACGATATTGACCTGTTCGTGATGCTGCAGTTAGTGGCGCGGGTGGTCGCTGATTCTCTGGGAAATTTTTTGCAAGGACTTCCTACCAACGAGACGAACATCCAGCCTGCGGCATAACTTTCAACACCCTGCCGGGCGGTGAGGATTACATTCTTCGCCCGACGCTCGCCTTCAACCTCGATCAGAAAGACCTCGATAGCGGCTCAGTGGACCTGTGCCGCATCGCGCTGCTTAACGATTACCTTGATATGCGCGACGATAACGACGCTCGCGTAGCCAAATGGAGAGCCCAGAACAATGGCTGATACTATCCGTGATTACCTGGTCTCTCTGGGGTTCGATATTGATGGTGCCGGGCAGGCGAAATTTGAAGCCACTCTCAAAGGCGTGGCGGCGAACGTCGTTAAGTTGGGGGCTGTAGTGGAATCAACAGCGCTGACGATTGTGGGGTTCACTACCTCTATCGCCAACGGTCTGGATAAGCTCTACTGGGCCTCACAGCGCACTGGTGCTTCGGTAAACGGCATCAAGGAGCTGGGTTATGCCGCATCACAAACAGGCTCCAGCGCAGAGGCTGCCCAGAACTCGCTGGAGAGCCTGGCGCGTTTCATGCGAAGCAATCCGGGCGCTGAAGGTTTCCTGAATCGTCTTGGTGTGCAGACGCGTGACGCTTCCGGGCAGATGAGGGATATGTCTGCGATTTTCACTGGTGTCGGCCAGCGCCTCAGCAGCATGCCATATTACCGGGCAAATCAGTACGCGCAGATGCTTGGCATCGATGAAAACACCCTGATGGCGATGCGTCGTGGAATATCCGGCTTTACCGCTGAATACCAGTCGATGATGCAAAAGACCGGATTCGACGCAGATAAAGCAGCACAACAGTCTAATAAGTTCATGACCTCCATGCGGCAATTTGTATCGCTGCTGGGGATCCTGCGCGATAAAGTCGGTTCTAATCTGGCTGGTGGGCTGAGCGGCACGTTGAACAACCTAAGCAAACAGATGCTGGAGAACTGGCCGAAGATAGAAGGCGTCGTCACGAAGGTAGTGAAAGGGGTGCTGCTTGCTGCCGATGTGATTGCTCAAATGGCGTGGCGCGTCTCTCAGGCAATAGGTGGTCTGATTGAATGGTTCAAAAAGCTACCGCAGGATGTGCAGCAACTTATCGCGTTAGTTTCTGCTCTGGTTTCGGCCTGGCATCTACTAAACACAGAATTCCTTAAGTCTCCATTTGGCCTTGTTATGGCATTGGGTACCGCACTATTCGCTCTCTATGATGATTACAAAACATGGAAGGAGGGCGGGCAAAGTCTGTTGCCGTGGGATAAGTGGGAACCGGAAATTAACTCTGCTCTGAAATCACTTGGTGAGTTACGGGATTCTGTAAAGGCGATTGGAGTGGAGATCGCCAAACTGCTGAACATCAATCTCAAAAACTGGACCCTGAAAGGCGAGATAGACAACCTCACGAAGCAGTTCGGTGAGTTTGGCAAAATGATCAAGATGATTGGCGATCTCATCAACGCTATCAATGATGGACGCTGGTCTGATGCTTATGCAATTGGCAAAAACCTTCTTTCTCAGGGTAAAGGACAAGATGCTCTTCCTGCTGTATCGGATAGTGCAAATAACACCGCTGAATGGATTAAGAACCGTACTGGATTTGATCCAAGAAGATTTGGACAGACCATTAACGGTTGGCTGTCCAGTGATAGTGGAGGCAAAGGAAATACACTGGCCGACCGCAATAACAACCCGGGTAATTTACGGCCTGTCGGCGGTACAGGATTCACCTCTCACGAATCGCCGTTGGCCGGATGGATGGCAATGGCGAGGCAGATTCGTCTGTACTTCACAGGGAAAAGTGCTGCAGCTGGATTTGAAAAACTCCAGTCTATCTGGGACATAATTCACAAATATGCACCAGCCAGTGACAACAATGATCCGGAGGCGTATTCCAACTTTGTGGCCAATATGATGGGTGTTGGAGCAAAGGATACGCTTAATCTCGGCGACCCTCAGCAGTTCAGCAATCTCCTACAGGCCATGTCGCGCAAAGAAGGATATGGGCAATGGAATTCACCACTTGCCAGCGTTGCAGCTTCTCAGGCAGCAGCACAAATAAGCCAGGAAACGAATATCAATATTTATGGCGCAGATGATCCGGCCTCGACAGGGAGAGAAATTGCAGACCGCCAGTCTGGCGTTAACTCTCGCCTTACTCAGCAACTCCAACCAAGGGTCTACTGATGGACATTCTTTCGGCTATTTTTCGTCTACAGTCACGGAAGATTGGCATTCTGGTGCCGAGCGTTGTTGTGTCGGAAAAGCATATTGATGCGCTGGAGATCACCGAACATCCGGTGGAAGTCGGAGCGTCAGTAAATGACCATGCTTATAAACGAGCAAGTGAAGTAACAATGGAGTGTGGCTTCGCGGGTGGCGGCTCAATACTTGACCTGGTTGATATCTCGGGGATTGGACTGGGGATAGGCCAAAGCCCTAAGGAGATTTACCAACAGATGCTTGATATTCAGGCATCCCGAGTTCCATTCGATGTGATAACCGGCAAGCGTACCTACAAAAATATGCTGATCCGTGCCATTGAAGTAACCACCGAACGAACCAGTGAAAATGTACTCTCATGCGTTCTGACACTGCGAGAAGTGCTGATGACGCAGACACAGAACATTTCGGTGGCGAGCAAAGCTGACATGCAGGAGGGTGTTACCACTTCACCAGTCCAGGATACTGGTACCAAATCACCTACGCCAGTCACCAACACCTCGGTAATTCAAAAAATCAAAGGATTCCTGGAGACGATGTGAACATCAATGAAATACCGCTCAGTGCGGATAATCAGGCTTTTCGCGTCATGCTTGGCAACAATAATTACATGCTTAAAGTTATATGGCGTGACGATGCCGGATGGATCATGGATGTCATGGATAACGGAGCGCAGCCAGTGTTGATGGGAGTGCCATTGTTACCAGACACGGACTTGCTGGAACAATATCCTGAGTTAGGAATATCAGGTGCATTCATCGTAATAACGGATAATGGTGCGCCTGAATACCCAACAAAAATCAATCTGGGAGTCGAAAGCCACCTTTACTTTATACAGGTGTAAACATGACAGTGAACTGGATGCGCCATTTCGAGCTACGTCTGATCGACGACTCTGGGAAGGGCATATTACTTTCCGATTTTAAAGTGACGTTTAATATCGACTGGACTAATTCCATGTGGCCGCGCGTTGCTACGTTGAAGATATATAACCTAAGTCGGGATACCATGAGTCGCATAACCGGCTCGGAGTTTTCACGTATCACTATTATTGCAGGTTATGATGGCCTGGCAACTCCAGTACCTGAAAGTCAGGTTGGGCAGGTCACGGAAATATCTCCTGATCAGATAGGACAGACGCGCGGCCAGAACTACGGGGAAATCTTCAACGGTGAGATACGCTTCACAATCACCGGGCGAGATAACCCCACCGACATTTTTACCCTGATTCAGTCCATCGATGGGCACCAGGCGTTTAACGAGGCCGTTTCATCCGGCAGCCTGTCTGCCGGGTATAAGCTGTCAGATGTTCACTCGGTGCTGATGAGAGATTTCTCCCCGTTCGGTATAACCCAGGGGGTTACCGGAGAGTTCCCGGACCGCGTGATGCCTCGGGGCCGGGTGTTCTACGGTATGACCCGTGATTACATGAGCAATCTTGCGGCGCAATGCAACGCCAACTGGCAGTTTGTGGACGGTCAGGCGCAGATGGTTCCTGAAGATAAATATCTACACGAGGCCATTGTGCTGAGCAGCGCTACCGGGCTCATAGGGATGCCGCAGCAGACCATGGGTGCTGGCGTCAATGTTCGCTGCCTGATTAACCCCAACATCAGGGTGAACGGCTTAATTCAGCTCGACCAGGCATCTGTCTATCGTACCCAACTGCCGAACGATGAGATCCAAAGATCACAGGCAAGAATCACAGAGTCGAGCAATGATGGTAACCTTTCACTTGGCGGCACTATAGCGCAGCCCGCCAGTGTGGCCACTGATGGCGTCTACATTGTCCAGTCAATAAGCTACACCGGTGATACGAGGGGAAATCCATGGTATATGGATCTCATGTGTATGGCGCGCGGGGCGAAGGATTTACTATCGAGCTCTGCAATCACAAGGGGAGTTCCAGGTGGCAGTTAATATTAGGATGTTAGGTGTCTTGGTGCTATTGGCTGCAGGCACTAGTCATGCCTCTGGGTTAAAGTGTGGGGAATGGCTAGTTGATGCCAACGAGTCAGGCGAAACTACGATAAACGGGGTTGTGACCAGCACTCAAAAAGTCACCTTTTTGAAGGCGAAAGGCGACTATTCCAACATGAAGCTTGAGATGGTTCTGTCTCCATCTCCTGATGGCAACGCCTACGGCTATGAACTGATAAAGCGTAACGGCAAGGCTTTTCTAAATGTCGAAGCACTCAGGGCCAATATGAATGCGCCGCGAGTGTTTGGAACATACGATTGTGAGAGGTTAAAATAATCTAATCCGGGACCGCGCTTTCTAAGGTAAGTGGTTGCGATGTAGCGAAACTTGTTTAAACTACATCGACACCAATGCGGTAATTCGAAAGAGCCAAAGTACCTTATGCTTGCAGCACAGCCTGACACGTCAAAAATTGAAGCCATTCTTGCTTCGTCCCTTGAGGCCGGAAAGTTGCTTCTTAGCGACATAGAAAAGCAGAAGCTGCTGAGGGAAGTCCGCTCATTACCCATTAGATATCAGTCCTTGGCTTTGGAAGGGTTCATCGTTTTGCTCGATGGACAGATTGAGCGTGGGGTTGAGGCAGTAGAAAAATCTTTAAAGTTATCTCCATACGATCCTGTTACATGGGGAAATTATTCCAGCGCGCTGAGTAACATTGGTCTTTACTCAAAGGAGCGAGAGATCATCATCAGATCTCTAGAATATGATCTCCCCAGAATGGCAAATCGTGCTTTTCACTTCGGTGCCTTCTGGGCAGACGCGGAGATGCTTAAAATGGGATATGACAGACTTGAGCGATATAATCAACTAAACACAATTACTGATTCAATTCAGTTTGAAGTGTGGCGGATGGTTGAGTGCATTGGTGAGGAATCAAGTCGTCACCTAAAAAAAGTAGCCGAAGTATTAATGCATGTGATCGAATCCGAACACATTAAGGCAAAAGGCTCAAATCTTCTTACTGATGGTGAAGGGTATACTTCATTTTCTGTTGCAATCGATACCGATGATCATGCTTATCTTTCATATCTAAATGACAAAGTGATTGATGTGATGATTGAAAGAGGCCTCGAGACGGGATGTAGTGTGGCTTTCTTTGAGGCGGCGAATTGATATGGCTGTTTCCATCGACTGTTTTTTAGAAATAGCAAAAAAATCAATTGAGAATAATGGTGAGGAATGGACTCGCAACGCGATTAGCAGGGCGTACTACACCATGTACCATTCAGCTCTCCAATTGACAGATGGATATATACCAACTCAGGACGAACATGGTCAAAGGTTGAGTGGTGGCGTTCATGCCAGACTTGCAGAGTATTTGTGCGGAAATGATGCAGCGGGAAATCACAATTTAGATGCGAACGCTACCAAAAGAGTTGGTTTGAAGCTTAAAACAGCGCATCACAGAAGAGTTTCTGCTGATTATAACTTAGGAAAAAAAGTGAACAGACTGGATGCGCACAGTACCATTAAGGATGCTGAAGATATGCAGGTGATGGTCGCAGACATGATTAATACAAAACAAACAGCAAGCTAACATTCAACAAACTCACGCAAACCCGCTCCGGCGGGTTTTTTATTGCCCGGAGATCCTCATGCCAGTATCAACACGCGCGCAGGACGGCAGCGAGCAGCAGGCGTTTGACGCGCAAAAACTGTCTATTTTCACCGGCCTGCGCGTTGCCATGCCCGGAATCATTCAGTCGTTTAATCCTGATACAGTGACCTGCTCTGTTCAGCCTGCCATCTACGGCCAGAAAGTCGGTGAAGATGGTAAGGCTACCTCCGAGGCCATCCCGATCCTTCCTGATGTGCCGGTGGTATTCCCGCGGGGCGGAGGGTGCACGCTGACTTTCCCGGTTAAAGCCGGTGACGAGTGCCTGCTGGTATTCTCCGATCGCTGCATTGATTTCTGGTGGCAGAACGGTAGTGTACAGGAGGCGGTGGACCCGCGCCAGCATGACCTTAGTGATGCGTTCGCCATCGTAGGCCCGCAGTCTCAGGCGCGCAAAATCAGCGGCATCAGCACCACAGCGGCTCAGTTCCGCAGCGATGATGGCAGTACCTACTTCGAAATTAACCCGGACACGAAGAAAATTAAACTGGTCGCGCCAGGCGGGTTCGACGTGATCTCCCCGGAGTCAACCTTCTCGGCGAAGGTGACAATCACCGGTCTGTTAACGTGGGTGGGTGGCATGGTCGGTAGTCTTTCTAGCGGAACCGCAGCGAAGATAACTGGCGCCATTGAGTTCTTCGGTTCGCTGAAATCGAACAACAAAACCATTGATGATACCCATACCCATGACGACGTACAGCCAGGAACGGGGCAATCAGGGAAGGTGAGCTGATGCGATACAGACGCGAAGATAGTGAGGGTGATTATACCTTCGGACAGGGCGACAATACTTTCCTGGCTAACTCTCCAGAGTGCGTTGCCCAGGCGGTTAAGACTCGATTTGAGCTCTGGAAGGGCCAGTGGTTCCTTGATACGGCGGAAGGTACTCCCTATATTCAGTCGGTTCTTGGAAAGCAGAGGCCAGAAGTTTACAACCTGGCAATAAGAGACCGCATCAGTTCAACCCCCGGCGTGTTGTCCATTCTGTCGTTTGACACAGTCAACAGCGGAACAACTCGCCGCGTCACGTTCACTTCCTCCATAAACACCATTTACGGACAAATCACAGTAACCAGCGAGGCATAAATGGCTTTGAACCTCGACACGCTGGGGTTATCGGCAACGGTAACGGCCCAGGGGATCAGTGCGCCTGATTATCAGACTATCCTGGATAAACTCACTGAATACTTTAAGGAGATATACGGCAGCGATTCTTATCTCGACCCTGATAGTAAAGACGGGCAAATGGTAGCGCTGTATGCACTCGGGATTCACGATGCTAATAACACGGCCATTGCGGTATATAACTCCTATTCACCTGCTACAGGGATAGGTCGGGCGCTTGGTAGCAACGTTAAAATTAACGGAATTACCCGCAAGATTGCGACGAATTCAACCGCTGATGTAATTATCACCGGCGATATTGGAACGCCAATTGCTGCCGGTACGGTTAGAGATGCTAACGGGGCATTATGGGACTTACCCGTTGGCGTGAATATTCCTGGGTCAGGTACAGTCACAGTTACTGCTACATGCAGAACGCCCGGCCCGGTCGCTGCAATGGCTAACTCCATCACACAGATTGCTACACCGACTAGAGGATGGAAAACCGTAACAAATCCATTAGCGGCAACAGTCGGTTCTCCCGGTGAAAGTGACGCGCAGTTGCGTCAGCGACAATCACGAAGTACTGCACTTCCATCAATTACCACCATTGACGGGTTAGACGGTACGCTACTGGATATTCCCGGCGTAACACGCGTACGTATTTACGAGAACGACTCTGATACCGCGGATGCCAATGGTCTGCCAGCGCACTCGATCAGCTGCATTGTTGATGGCGGAGATGCGACAACTATCGCCACGGCAATTTCGAAGAAAAAGGATCAAGGCACATCGACCTTCGGTACCACTACAGTGAATCTTGTTGGCAAATATGGCGAGCCAAAAGCGATAAAGTTTTCTCGCCCTGTGGTGGTTGAGGCGTTTATCGAAATAGTCATCGCAACTTACCCTGGCTATACGTCACAAGTTGCCGAGGAGATGAGAGCAGAGATTTCAAAATATATTAATTCACTGCGTATTGGTGATGATGTGCTGTTAAGCCGCATTTATTCTCCCGCCAACCTTGGTGTAATTAGCGGTGGTGACAGTAAATATTATGATATTAACTCGCTGAAAATCGGTAAGAGTGCAGCAACGGTTGCCGCTTCAAATATAGACATTTTATTTAATGAGGCTGCGCATTCTAATATTGCCAACATTAAAATAACACCAACGCCATGAGTAAATACACTGAACTGATAACGAACTACCACGTCACTAAACCACTCTTCCTGCAACACATTGACCTGATAACCCGACCTTTCACTGACATCTCTGGCGTAACAGCAGACATGCTTCGCAAGTTCGATCTGGACTCAGCGCAGGGTGAGCAACTGGATATTGTTGGGTTATGGGTTGGGCGGGATAGGAGAGTGACCACGCCAATTTCCAATGTCTATTTCTCGTGGGACACGGACGGCCTGGGATGGGACCAGGGGAATTGGCAGGGGCCGTATGACCCCGATTCAGGATTTACTGTGCTCAGCGATGATGTTTATCGATTGGTATTAAAAGCGCAGATAGCGATTAACCAGTGGGATGGGACAGTCGGTGATCTTGAGGACTTACTTGAACGAGTATTTGAAGGGACCGGAATTGAGATGCAAATAATCGACAACATGGATATGTCGATAAGCATTAACGCAATTGCATTAAACGGTATTGCCAACACATCGGCAGAGTTAATTGAAGTAATTGAAGCTGGTGAATTAACAGTGAAAGCGGCAGGCGTCAGGGTTAAAAGTCTTGATGTTATCGATCCCGCACACCCACTGTTCGGATTTGATATTCAGGATACGGCGATTGCCGGATTTGATAATGGCTACTGGAGTTAATAATGCCAACTAATGATATTAAACCATTTGCATCCGCTGGTGGGGCGAATGTATTAACACAAGCGGAATACCTCGCACTGGCTGCACTGTCTACGGGATTTTCATCCGGCAAGGCCAGTTCTAAAGAAGCGAACAAAGCGATTAGACAGGCAACATTTATTGCTTCAGTTCTGGCACAGTTTATTTGCGACAAGAGCGGTAGTGATGTGCTTGATGATGGTAACGTAGCGGGGCTGGTTACAAAGCTACTTTCTGCAATCAATAAGACTTCGCAACCGCTCGACGCAACCCTAACGGCTCTTGCCAGCCTTGTTGGTGCAGCCAATAAACTCCCGTACTTCAACGGTACCGATACCGCTGCTCTAACAGATTTTACGGCATTCGCCAGGACCTTGCTCGCTCGTAGTGATGCCGATAGCGTTCTCTCTGACCTTGGTCTTATCGTTACAGAGGTCGGAAAAAATATTATTAGCGCTCCGACGAAAGTTGACGTTCTGTCTTATCTGGGGATAACAACTGCACTTGATGGTAAGCAACCCCTTGACACCACGCTAACAGCTCTTGCCGCATTGGCGGGTGTTGCCGATAAGCTCCCGTATTTCAACGGTGCTGATACGGCAGCGTTAACTGACCTGACGGCGTATGCGCGGGGGCTGCTTGGCGCACCAGATGCCGCTGACTCAAGAAGCTATCTCGGGCTGAAAAGCGCTGCAACTAAAGATGTGGGAAACGGTGCTGGACAAGTACCTGACATGTCTTCATGGGTTTCAGGAGGTAGTCCCACAACAGGCTGGAGAAAAACACCTGACGGTTATATCGAGCAGTGGGGACTGACCGGTGCAACAACCACGGATGTAACTATCAATTTTCCAATCCCATTCCCCACTGCGATTATCTCCATTAACGAGCATGATATGGCTCCATCTGGAGAAAGCATGTCGATGTGGCAATTTAGAGAGGTAACATTAAATAATTGCGTTGCTGTCAATCTGGGGACATTAATTCGTGGAAATCCATCACTCGGTTCTCCTGTAGCATCGGGGTGTCGCTGGTTTGCTAAGGGAGTCTAAGTGTGAATAAATACTTGTATGATGCAAAAACAAATAGTTTTTATCCTACTTCACTGGAAGATGCTTACAGGTCCACTGAAATGTGGCCAGCCACAGGAATTGAAGTGGATGAGGAAGAATTTCTGCAATTTCAGACACCACCTGCCGGAAAAGTGAGAGTTGCTGGCATTGACGGACATCCTGCGTGGGGTGATATACCACCTCCTGCACGTTCAGAACTCATTGCCCGCATGGAGGTAGAGAGACTGCGCCTTATGAATGCCGCAGATTTCGCAATGGCAGACTGGCGTACTGAGTTAGCTCTGGGAGAAATCAGCGATGATGACAAAGCAAAACTCTCTGCGTGGATGGCCTATAAACGGCAAGTAAAGGCGGTTTCTGCTGATGAAGCAATTACTGACGATTTCGAATGGCCGGTCAAGCCAGCAGAATAGGAACCTTTGATGGAATGGGGCGCGTG
Organism: Citrobacter tructae; assembly: GCF_004684345.1. NCBI lineage: Bacteria > Pseudomonadati > Pseudomonadota > Gammaproteobacteria > Enterobacterales > Enterobacteriaceae > Citrobacter > Citrobacter tructae. Next base: position 1,382,083 of record NZ_CP038469.1, on the reverse strand, counting down.
CAGTCATATTGGTTGCATTGGTTCTGCCACCTGATTTTTTCACATTACAGATGGCATGCGTAACAGCGTGCCATAGAAATTTCTGTTCTGGAGTTTTGATCCCGAAAATTTCCCGACGACCTCACGAAATCAATGGCAACTGATTGATCTTGAATGATTGCAATAGTAAGTATCAGAAGGTGTTATTTAGTGGATTTTTGGTGTTAACTTACTGAAGTATATAGATTATTACGGTTTGAGTTGTAAACAGGAATCGTATTCGGTCTCTTTTTATGTGGCGAATACGATGCCGTCCGGGGCAAAACACTGCGTGTCGCATGCTGTATTCTTCCCAAACCATACCATACTCCGCCCCTCGATCGTCCAGGCTTTTTTGCTGCTATTGTTAAATTTTTATAAGGGCGATTACTGCATCCAGGAGGCCACATGGGAGGACCTAACAATATCTATCAACGAATCGAAGGTTCGCACTGGCGTCACGTCTGGGTGATGGGCGATCTCCACGGCTGTTTCTCATTATTGATGACTAAATTGCGTCAGTGCCGGTTTGATCCGTGGCAGGATCTGCTGGTTTCGGTCGGCGATGTGATTGACCGTGGACCTGACAGTCTGCGCTGTCTGCAGTTACTGCGCAAAAACTGGATAGTGGCGGTTAGGGGAAATCATGAGCAGATGGCGCTTGATGCGCTGACAACGGGCGAAGCGTTGCTATGGCAGATGAATGGGGGAGAATGGTTTACCCACGCCGCGCAACCCGCAGCGCGGCGCGCGCTTGAGGAGTGTCGGCAATTACCCTGGATTGTGGAATTGCGCTGTCAGGATGGGCTACACATTATTGCTCATGCCGATTACCCGGATGATGAATATCAGTGGCAGAAGAATGTCGATTTACAGCGGGTGTTGTGGGATCGCACGCGACTGCTTAACAAGGGGCGCGGAATTCGTGGTGCGGATCATTTCTGGTTTGGCCATACGCCGTTGCGTCATCGTCTGGACATTGGGAACCTGCACTATATTGATACCGGCGCGGTATTTGGCGGTGAGCTGACATTAGTGCAGCTACAATAATCAAAAATCGCTGTACGTTTGGGCAGGTTTCCAGAAGCTATCGATGTAGCCATCCGCCGGCAAGCATCCTCCATTGCGAATACGCTGATCGTCCATCGAAATAAGGCACTGCTGTTCCGTATTGTAGACATCGACCACGATATCTTCACAACCGCCATCCAGGTAGCAAACAAAAAGAACCAGCGTGAACATTCCATCCTCAAATTGTACTGCCGTACCCATAGTGTAGAAGAGGTTGCTGCGAGGGGGAAATTAAGAAATAAATAACCCGTCTGGCGACGGGTTCTTTTTGAATCAGGCAAAACGCATGATCCAGGCATCTGACTTACGATCGTAGTGCTCACGGAATAGAACAGAATGTTCGCCATTAAGGAGGGCCGGGACGCTGGTATCGGCATCCCAGGCGTCCAGCTGCATACATAAATCCGGATCGGATTTACACGGAATGGTTAACGTTCGGTCTCCCGGCGATTCGCCATGTAACTCGGCGTCGTCGATCTCAAAAGCGCCAATGCGCACACTGGTTTTCATCATCGTGCTCTCCGTTAGTTTACTGGTTGTGGTACGACCAGTTGGGTCGTCCATTTTTCAGCGTAGTCAACGTTAGCAAAAGCGCCAGTAAAAACGTGCGTTATCTGCTAAAGAGCTTACCATCCCGCACAAGATCGCGCGGATAGCTGTTTTTCAACCGTGAGTTAATACGTTTTGCCAGCCCAATAGGCTGACGCTGGAAGGTCACCAGCACGTCGTCTGTCTCCGGAGCGGTTTGCGGGTAGACATCTCTGCCGCGATACCACTCTTCGGCTTCTTCGTGGGTCAGTTCGAACGCATTGCCGTGGTGCGGGTCGGCGAGGGCGATGACGGCCTCATGCTGCCAGCGATAGCCTTTATTGTGGGTTTCAGCCAGCTTAATCCCGAGACGGGAAAACCGGACTTTGCCAATTAGCGATTCAATCTCAACAGGGAACAACCAGATCTCTTTATCACGCTGCCAGAGGCGCAGATTGTCTTCCCACTGCAATCCACAGGCGTTAGCCGCCCCGGTGATTTGTGCGGTTTCGCGGCCTTTCAGCGGGCTGAACGGAAAATTACCGACCTTATATTTTGGGGTGGGCAGAGCTGGGATAGCGGCTGTTTTACGCAAACGGGCGACGAAGAATCCTTCACAGTCGTAAATTTGCGGGAAGACATGCAGAAAACCTTCAGGCGTCAGCGCGCGTGCCGCTCCGGGGAACAAATCACCCAGCGGGAGAAACTCCACAGCGTCCGGATAGGTTGCTATCAGCCACTGCATGACGGATTCATTTTCATCACGGTTCAGCGTGCAGGTGGAATACACCAGCGTACCGCCGGGACGTAAGGCATGAAACGCGCTGTCTAGTAGTTCGCGCTGGGTGACGGCAATCTCAAGATTACTGTCGACGGACCAGTTTTTCAGTGCATCGGGATCTTTACGCACCACGCCTTCGCCGGAACACGGTGCGTCCAGAAGAATAGCATCGAAAGATTCCGGCAGCGCAGCGCCAAACACGCGTCCGTCAAAATGGGTGAGGGCAACGTTAGCGATACCGCAGCGACTGATATTGGCATGCAGCACTTTGACGCGGCTGGCGGAAAATTCATTGGCCAGAATCGCGCCTTTATTCTTCATTTTTGCAGCTATTTGCGTGGTTTTCGAACCCGGTGCGGCGGCAACGTCCATCACGCGATCGGGCGTATTGCCCTCGGCAAACAGCGCGGCAACCGGCAGCATCGAACTGGCTTCCTGAATATAAAATAGCCCACTTAAATGCTCAGCAGTGCTGCCGAGTGGGACTGACTCCTCATCGTCGCGCTCGATCCAGAAGCCTTCTTCACACCACGGAATTGGTGCGAGCGACCAGTCGTAAGGTGCCGTTAAGTCGAGGAAGTCGGCAACGGAGATTTTCAGGGTATTAATACGAATGCTGCGTCGTAATGGACGCTGGCAGGCGGCGAGAAAATCATCGAAAGAGAGCGAGGAAGGCATTGCTTCCCGCATTTGAGTCAGAAAGGCGTCAGGAAAATAAGCCACGTAGTACCACCGGAAAAAAAACAGGCGCGCAGTGTAGCATATTTGCTCCGGCGCGGGTACGCCGGAGCAGGAGGCATCAACGTGGTAGGGCGGTTCCCCATTCACGCCACTCTTTTGGTTCGCTTTCTAGCAACAAGAAGTGTTTTCCGGCCTGAGCTTTTGGTGCCAGTGGCGTACCCGGTGGGGTGGCAAAGGCAATACCGCCGCGAATGAACTGATTAAAGGTTCCGGTCTTCACCACGCCGCCGGTCAGACCGAAATCGAGATTGTAGCCGGATGCCAGCCAGAACACGGAGTTGTTACGCACCAGATGCTGGTAGCGCTGGCTGATGCGCATGGCAACCATCACACGGTCAGAAAGCGAGCCCAGCGTCAGCCCGGTGACGGTGCCCACTTCAATGCCCCTGAACAGAACAGGCGTGCCGATATTCAGCGAACCGGCTTCCGGTGCTTCGACCACGATGCTCAGGCCATCAAGATAACGTGAGTCGGTAATGGTGGCTTCCTGCAATTCAAAATCACGACGTGGATTCCCACGACCTGGTTCAACGTTGATATACGGCTGCAGGATAGTATCCAGATGTTCCACGCCTGCCGCAGAGATTTGCGGGGTAATAACCGAGAAGCGCGTCCCGCTGCGTGCAAAAGTCTGGACATACTCCGGGTACAGTACCGCTTTCGCCTGTACTTCGTTGCGCGCGGTGATAAGCTCCAGGGTCTGGATCTGACCGATATCGATGCCCAGATAGCGAATGGGCATGCCTGCGGCGAGCTTACCGGCGTCAAAGGCGTGCAGGGTAATTTGCCCCCCCACTGCACGTGCGGCTGTTTCTGAGGCGTACAGAATCCGCTTGTCTCCTTTGCGCTGGCTGGCGCTGGCACCGCTCAGATTATCGAAGCTGATTGCACCTTTTAACGCGCGTGACAAGGGCGATGCCTGTACGGTCAAACCGCTACCGTTAAGCTGGACTTTTGCGCCGCCTTCCGCCCAGAAAACGCTGTTGTTGGTCAACAGGTTGCGGTATTCCGGTTTGATGTGCAGATCGATATCAAACGCGTCGGCGCGGGGGCGAACGCTAATGACCTCACCAACCTCGAATTTACGGTATAACACCACCGAACCGGCCTGAACGTCGGGCAGCGTTTCGGCGCGCAGGCTGAGCGTGGTGGTGGGCAGATCGCTCAGGCTGTTTTCAATCGCCTTTTCCAGATTGGCATACAGCGGATAGCTGCTTTTCATTTCACCCTTGGTGCCGGGTAAAATACGGATACCGCCGCTAATCCATTCGCTGGCGCTGGCACCTAAGAACTCCACGCCGTCAATGCCCACTTTGACGTCAACCCGGCTGTTGACCACAAATTTGCTGTCACCCAGTACCAGATCGCGATGCTGGGGCTCGATGGCGACGGTAAAGGAGACGCCTTTGCTGGACAGCGTACGCTCAATCACTTGTCCAACCTGGACACCGTGCAGGATCAGTGGTTGCCCCGCCTCAATGCCGTAACTTTCCGGCGCGGTCAGGGTGAGCGTCATCACGCCCGGATCATGCAGTAAGGATTTTTCGCCGGGAACCACCACAAACTGGCTACGTGGTTCGCCATCACCGGGGACCAGTTCGAAGGTTTTACCGGTTAACAGCGAGCTGAGGTTCGCATCGCTCAATGACAATTTGGGACTGTGCAGTTCAATGCGCGTGTTATCTCGCAGTAACGAAACGACACTCGGATCAACCGTCATTTCACCGGTGACTTTACCACCTGGGATCAGCTCTAGCTTCGTCAGTTCACCGACTTCCAAACCCTGGTACATCAGAGATGTTGAACCTGCTTTTAGCCCATCGCCGCTGGGTAATTCCAGCTTCACGATCACGCCACGCTGGCTGTGCGCGAGGTCCTGATACAGACCAAAGGTGTCGTCTGCGGCAGCCGGTTGTGAATCTTCCGGCGAATCAAAAGCGATAGCGCCATTGACCAGTGCGGCCAGACTTTCCAGCTTGACCTTCGCCCCGCTGAGGCTGATATCTGCATTGACGCCAGATACGTTCCAGAAGCGGCTACCTTTTTTTACCAGATTAGTAAATCGGCGCTCAATCAGTACGTCTATGGTCACGCCCTGATTGTTGGGGTTGATGGTGTAGTCATATACCCGGCCTACCGGTATTTTGCGGAAATACACCAGCGAACCGCTGTTAAGGGAACCGAGATCAGGCGCATGAAGATGTAGCATCAAATCGCCGTTATTCAGGCGATATTTGGGCTGCGTATCCAGTGCGACGAAATGATCTTTTGGCTCACCGGTTCCGGGCATCATCCCGATATAGTTCCCGCCGACCAGCGCATCGAGCCCGGAGACCCCTGCCAATGACGCTTTCGGCGTCACCAGCCAGAACTGCGTATCTTTACGCAGAGCATCTTTCATGCTGGATTTGATACTGACGCGAACTTCAATCTTGCGCAGATTTTTGCTGAGACTGATATCCTGCACCGTGCCAACTTCGACGCCCTGATAACGAACGGGCGTTCGGCCCGGCACAATACCGTCTGCAGACATAAAGTCGATGGTGACTGTATTGCCGCGATCTTCATAGCTTCCCCAGATCAGCCACCCGGCGATCATCAAGGCGATGATCGGCAGTAGCCAGAACGGAGATATGCGGCGTTTTGTTTTAATCTGCGCTTCAGTCTGCGAAGCGGGCGTTTCCTGACTCATGTGCATCCCAAAGTAAGCGGCTGTCCAGCCATTCCACAGCAAGAATAGTCAAAATTACCGCTGCGCCGAAATAAAACGCAGCCGGTCCCATAGTAAAAGCAAGTATCTGGTCACGATTAATCAGCGACATGGTTAATGCGATAACAAACAGATCCAACATCGACCAACGACCAATCCACGTCACCATGCGTAGCAGTAGAATGCGCGTGCGTAAGCCCTGTTCACATTTAAAATGGATGCTAATCAATAGGGTAAGCATCACAATCACTTTGGTGAAAGGCACCAGAATACTGGCAATAAAGACTATTGCCGCGACGCCAACATTGCTGTTTGCCAGCGACATAATACCGGACAAAATGGTGTCTTCCTGCCGGGAGCCATTGACGTAAATGATAGAGATAGGCAGCAGATTAGCAGGCAGCAGCAGGACAATCGAGGCCAGCAGCGCGGCCCAGCACTTTTGTATGCTTTGATTCCTGCGCCAGCGCAAAGGAATATGACAACGAGGGCAGCGACCTCGGGCGTCTGAATAACCGGTAAAGTGGCAGCCAAGGCACACGCGAAGCTGCTCGTCGGGGCGTCGTGCGGGTCTTTGCGGGTAAAAACGGTCCCACAACTGTTCTACATTGAGGTGTGATAGCGTCAGAATGCTGAGGATCACCAGCGCAAGAAAAGCATACAGCCCCACGCCCGGAAGAAGAAAAGCATAGTCCTGTACTTTGATCGAGGCGACGCCAATACCCACAAGGTAAATATCAAGCATGACCCACTCTTTAAGCCTTTCCAGCATCAGCAGGACCGGGCGTAGGTTCATACCGAGTATGTTACCCAACCACAGATAAGCAATTGAGGAGACGAGTATGATCGGCGCGCCCATCACGCAAAATAGCACAAAGGATGCGGTCAGTGGATCGCCCTGGCGGGTCATTTGCCAGATGCCCTGAACCACATTGGCGTCGATGCGAATGCCTAATAAATAGATGTGTAATAGCGGCTCTCCCCAGGCAAACGGCATCAGTAGCAGCATGGTGAAGGCCATTGCCGCCAGTCGCGTCAACGACCAGTCGCGCCCGTCACGGATTTTTGCCTGGCAGCGGGGGCAGTATGCACTTTGGTTCGAACGCATTTTCGGCAAGCTAAATAACATGTCGCATTCGGGACAACGCTGATAGTGCGCGCGGGGTAGCGCCTCACCGACGGACCTGATCGCTATTTTTTTGGATGGCTTGATGCGTGGAGTATTTAGGGCCATGTATCGCGGATCAAAGTGTTAGAGTAATGTTATCTTAACCCATGATGGGAATGATCTTGAGCATTAACGCATTTAATGTTTATTTTAGTAGGCTGCAGTTTTAAGTAAGACAACTAAGTGATTACATAATGAACAAAATAGAGCTATACACGGATCTGAACCGTGATTTTCGCGCATTAATGGCAGGTGAAACCAGTTTTCTGGCAACGCTGGCGAATACCAGTGCCTTGTTGTATGAACGGCTTTCAGACGTGAACTGGGCTGGTTTTTATCTGCTCGAGAACGACACGCTGGTGCTCGGCCCCTTCCAGGGAAAGATCGCCTGCGTGCGTATCCCTGTTGGCCGCGGCGTGTGTGGTACCGCAGTGGCGCAGAACCAAGTTCAGCGCATTGAAGACGTTCATGCCTTTGACGGGCACATTGCTTGCGATGCCGCCAGCAATGCTGAAATCGTGCTGCCGGTCACGGTCGAAAATCAGATAATCGGCGTGCTGGATATTGATAGCACCGCGTTTGGCCGGTTTACTGAAGAGGATGAACAGGGGTTGCGTACGCTTGTGGCACAGCTTGAAACCGTGCTTGCAATGACGGATTACAAAAAATTCTTTGCGACCGTCGCAGGATAATCAACGGATAACGTAGCAATTACTGATGGCGTCATTATAATGACGCCTGTTCATGCCTGCGCTTGTTGGCTACGTCCGTTGTAATCAGGAAATTTCATGGAAAATCAACCTAAGTTGAATAGCAGTAAAGAAGTCATCGCGTTTCTGGCCGAACGCTTCCCGCAGTGTTTTAGTGCGGAAGGCGAAGCGCGCCCGCTGAAAATTGGCATTTTTCAGGATCTGGTAGAGCGTGTTGAGGGCGAAATGAACCTCAGCAAGACACAGCTCCGTTCTGCCTTACGTCTCTACACTTCAAGCTGGCGTTATCTGTATGGCGTTAAGCTGGGCGCAACGCGTGTCGATCTCGACGGCAACCCATGCGGTGAGCTGGATGAGCAACACGTTGAACATGCGCGCAAACAGCTTGAAGAAGCAAAAGCCCGCGTTCAGGCGCAACGTGCCGAGCAACAGGCGAAAAAACGCGAAGCGGCCGCTGCTGCTGGTGAAAAAGAAGGCGCACCGCGTCGCGAGCGTAAGCCGCGTCCTGCTCCGCGTCGTAAAGAAGGCGCAGAGCGTAAACCTCGCGCTGAAAAACCGGCCGCTCAAGCACCGCGTGCTCCTCGCGAAGAACAGCATACCCCAGTGTCTGATATTTCAGTGCTGAAGGTAGGGCAGTCCTTAAAGGTGAAAGCAGGTAATAATGCGATGGATGCCACCGTATTAGAAATCACCAAAGATGGCGTCCGTGTACAGCTGAATTCGGGTATGTCTTTGATTGTACGCGCAGAACACTTGGTGTTCTGAAACGGAGGCCTGGCCTGGCATGAACACTTTTTTTAGGCTTACTGCGTTAGCTGGTCTGTTTGTATTAGCAGGCCAGGCACTCGCTGTGGAAGACATCACGCGTGCCGATCAACTCCCCATACTAAAGGAAGAAACGCAGCACGCGACGGTGAGCGAACGTGTCACATCGCGCTTTACGCGTTCACATTATCGCCAGTTCGATCTGGATCAGGCGTTTTCGGCAAAAATTTTTGACCGCTATCTGAATCTGCTCGACTACAGCCATAACGTGCTGCTGGCGAGTGATATAGAGCAGTTTGCCAAAAAGAAAACCGTTCTCGGTGATGAACTGCGTACGGGCAAGCTGGATGTCTTTTACGATCTCTACAACCTGGCGCAAAAACGCCGGTTTGAACGTTACCAGTACGCGTTAAACGTGCTGGCTCGTCCAATGGATTTCACCGGTAACGACACGTTTAATCTCGATCGCAGCAAGGCCCCGTGGCCAAAAAGTGAAGCCGAGCTAAACGCATTGTGGGACGGTAAGGTTAAATTCGATGAACTTAGCCTGAAACTGACCGGTAAAACTGATGCTGAAATCCGCGAAACGCTGACTCGTCGTTACAAATTTGCGATTCGCCGTCTGGCGCAGACCAACAGTGAAGATGTGTTCTCACTGGCAATGACGGCGTTCGCACGCGAAATCGATCCGCATACCAACTACCTGTCTCCGCGTAACACCGAACAGTTCAATACTGAAATGAGCCTGTCTCTGGAAGGTATTGGCGCGGTTCTGCAAATGGATGATGACTATACCGTCATTAACTCTATGGTGGCAGGCGGCCCGGCAGCCAAGAGCAAGGCGATAAGCGTAGGCGATCGTATTGTTGGCGTCGGACAGTCGGGCAAAGGCGTGGTTGATGTGATTGGCTGGCGTCTTGATGACGTCGTCGCGCTGATCAAGGGACCAAAGGGTAGCAAGGTTCGTCTTGAGATCCTGCCTGCCGGTAAAGGCACTAAGACGCGTACCGTTACGCTAACGCGCGAACGTATTCGTCTGGAAGACCGCGCCGTTAAAATGTCGGTCAAAACCGTTGGCAAAGAGAAAGTCGGCGTACTGGATATTCCTGGCTTCTATGTTGGTCTGACGGATGACGTCAAAGTTCAGCTGCAGAAGCTGGAAAAACAGAATGTGAGCAGCGTGATTATCGATCTGCGCACCAACGGTGGTGGCGCTCTGACCGAAGCCGTCTCGCTTTCTGGTCTGTTTATCCCTTCTGGCCCGGTTGTTCAGGTACGTGACAATAACGGTAAAGTGCGCGAAGACAGCGATACTGACGGTGTTGTTTACTATAAAGGCCCGCTGGTGGTTCTGGTTGACCGTTTCAGTGCCTCGGCATCTGAGATTTTTGCAGCGGCAATGCAGGATTATGGCCGTGCGTTGATCGTCGGTGAACCAACCTTCGGTAAAGGTACTGTGCAGCAATACCGTTCTTTGAATCGTATCTACGATCAGATGCTGCGTCCAGAATGGCCTGCGCTGGGTTCCGTTCAGTACACTATCCAGAAATTCTACCGCGTTAACGGTGGCAGCACGCAGCGTAAGGGCGTAACGCCGGATATCATCATGCCGACAGGCAATGAAGAAACCGAAACCGGTGAGAAGTTTGAAGATAACGCCTTGCCGTGGGATAGCGTCGATGCGGCAACTTATGAGAAGTCAGATAATTTAACGCCGTTCGGCCCTGAATTACTGAAAGAACATAATGCGCGTATCGCCAAAGATCCTGAGTTCCAGTACATCATGAAGGATATTGCCCGTTTCAATGCCCTGAAAGATAAGCGCAACATCGCGTCTCTTAATTTTGCTCAACGTGAAAAAGAGAATAACGAAGATGATGCCCTGCGTCTGGCGCGTATCAACGATCGCTTTAAACGTGAAGGCAAACCGCTGCTGAAGAAACTGGACGATCTGCCGAAGGATTACCAGGAACCGGATCCGTATCTGGATGAGACGGTGAAAATCGCACTCGACCTGGCGCATCTTGAAAAAGAGAAGCCAGCGGAACAGCCCGCATCCAGTCAGTAATATCCAACAGGCACAAGAAATTGTGCCTGTTTTTTTAACAACCGCATGAAGTCGTCAGTGTGATACGGTAAAATGTAAAGTTGTGTCTTTCTGGTGACTTAGCACGTATGCATGCTTGAAAATAGCCGTAAGACCCATACGATATGGGTAATCGCATAGTGCGTTTTGTTAAATTGAGGTTAAAAGAAAATTATGATGCGAATCGCGCTCTTCCTGCTGACGAACCTGGCTGTGATGGTCGTTTTCGGGCTGGTATTGAGCCTGACAGGGATTCAGTCAAGCAGCGTTCAAGGCTTGTTGATTATGGCACTGCTGTTTGGTTTTGGTGGTTCCTTCATTTCGCTGCTGATGTCCAAATGGATGGCGTTAAAGTCCGTTGGTGGGGAAGTGATTGAACAGCCCCGCAATGAAAGAGAACGCTGGCTGATGAATACTGTAGCGACACAGGCTCGTCAGGCCGGGATCGCTATGCCGCAGGTGGCTATTTACCATGCGCCGGATATTAACGCATTTGCGACCGGCGCGCGCCGGGATGCGTCGCTGGTGGCTGTCAGCACCGGTTTGTTGCAAAACATGAGCCCGGATGAAGCAGAAGCCGTTATCGCGCATGAAATCAGCCACATTGCCAATGGTGATATGGTTACCATGACGCTGATTCAGGGCGTGGTGAACACCTTTGTTATCTTTATCTCGCGCATTCTGGCGCAAATCGCCGCCGGTTTTATGGGTGGAAACCGCGAAGAAGGCGAGGGGAGCAACGGTAACCCGTTAATCTACTTTGCCGTTGCAACGGTGCTGGAACTGGTGTTTGGTATTCTGGCGAGCATTATTACCATGTGGTTCTCACGTCATCGTGAATTCCACGCGGATGCGGGTTCTGCCAAACTGGTTGGTCGTGAGAAAATGATCGCTGCATTGCAGCGTCTGAAAACCAGCTATGAGCCGCAGGAAGCAACCAGCATGATGGCTTTCTGCATCAACGGTAAATCCAAGTCGTTGAGCGAGCTGTTTATGACGCACCCACCGCTGGATAAGCGTATTGAAGCGCTTCGCAGCGGAGAATACCTGAAATAACCCGCGGTATGTTAAATGAAAAAGCGCGTCAATCGACGCGCTTTTTTTACATCTGAACCCGAGGTTGGGTAATTCGTAGCCCACTGACAATGGCGGCAAGGGTTGCCAAAACGCCTGCTGTCAGCAACGACACGTGCGTTCCGCTGTCGCCAAACTGATTTAGCATCAGTGCCACTAATGCGGCACCGGTGCTTTGGCCCAGCAAACGCGCCGTTCCCAGCATCCCGCTTGCGCCTCCGCTACGTTCGCGCGGTGCGGAAGTGATAATAGTGTGGTTGTTTGGCGACTGGAACAGGCCAAAGCCCGCGCCGCACAAAATCATCGGCCAGATAATATTGAAATCCGACGGCGCGGATGGCAGCAACACCAGTGAAAATAATCCACACGCCATCACCACCATTCCCAAAGCGCCTAAAAGCCCGGCGTGGACACGTTCAATCAAATAGCCTGCCAGTGGTGCCATAACCATGGTGGCCAGCGGCCATGGGGTCAACAACAGGCCTGTTTCAACCTCACTGCGACCCAACACGGTTTGTAAAAAGAAGGGCAGGGATACCATGGCCAGCATTTGTGCGCAAAATGAACAGATCGAGGTGCAGATGGAGAGCGAAAAAAGCGGTATGCGCAGCAGATCAACCGGTAGGAGTGGAACAGGCAGTGACAGCTGTCGGCGGATAAAGAAAAATCCTACCACGATGAGTCCCACCAGTTCAGCTTCGATCAGTGTTGATGACTGTCCCTGGGCAAATCCGCTGAGTGCTGTGATCAGCAAACCGAACGTTAACGCATTCATCACCGCACTGGGTAAATCAAAGCGAGGTTTATTGCTACGTGCAGCGTTCGCTGGCAAAAAGCGCATGGCTAGCAAGAGGGCAATAATCCCGAGCGGTACGTTGATCAAGAACAACCATTTCCATGAAGCAATGGAGAGGATTGCTGCAGCAATAGTCGGTCCGGCGGCAGAAGAGACCGCCACAACGAACGAGTTAATGCCCATCCCGCGACCAAGTTGGCGCTGCGGGTAAATAAGCCGGATCAGCGCCGTATTCACGCTCATTAACGCGGCTCCGCCAAACCCCTGAGCTACGCGCGCAAGTGTTAGCATCTGCAGGGAATCCGACAATGAACAGAAGAGTGACGCGAGCAGAAAAACGACCAGCCCGCATTTATAAATGCGTCGGTAGCCAAACATGTCGCCTAAAAATGAGAGTGAGAGTAGTGAAACTACAATCGCAATTTGATAAGCGTTAACAATCCAAATTGAGCTGGCGGGGGAGGCCTGAAGATCGGCAGCAATTGTCGGCAGGGCAACATTCGCAATTGCGCCATCCAGTACGGCCATCGAGATACCAATAATAATGGTTAAAATTGCGCCATATCGTTGGGGCAACGGCAGGCCATCGGCCTGGGACTTATCCATAGGGAGTCAATATTGTCGGAAATTATGATGAGAATAATAATTCTAGCATTGATATTCAGGCGGTATGTCGCAGATTTGTAACTAAGTAAGCAAAGATGGATTGCGAGCATCGATACGTGAAATTATAATAAAAACCGGTTCTGATTTTTATAAAACACTCGTAATGAGGTGATAAATGGCTATCGCAGATCTGGATAAACAACCCGATTCTGTTTCTTCCGTGCTGAAAGTTTTTGGCATTCTGCAGGCGCTGGGTGAAGAGCGCGAAATTGGTATTACCGAATTGTCGCAACGCGTCATGATGTCAAAAAGCACCGTTTATCGCTTTTTACAGACCATGAAAACGCTGGGTTATGTGGCACAGGAAGGGGAGTCTGAGAAATATTCTCTGACCCTGAAATTGTTTGAATTGGGTGCGCGCGCGTTGCAAAACGTAGATTTGATCCGTAGCGCGGATATTCAGATGCGCGAACTGTCGCGTTTGACCAAAGAGACGGTACACCTCGGTGCGCTGGATGAAGACAGCATTGTCTACATCCACAAAATAGACTCGATGTACAATTTGCGTATGTATTCTCGCGTAGGCCGTCGTAACCCGTTATACAGTACGGCGATTGGTAAAGTGCTGCTGGCGTGGCGTGACCGTGACGAAGTAAAACAGATTCTTGAAGGCGTTGAATACAAGCGCAGCACAGACCGTACGATCACTAACACTGATGAATTGTTGCTGCTGCTGGATAAAGTGCGTGAACAAGGTTACGGTGAAGATAACGAAGAGCAGGAAGAAGGGTTGCGCTGCATCGGCGTTCCGGTCTTTGATCGTTTCGGTGTGGTCATTGCGGGTCTGAGTATTTCATTCCCAACCCTGCGTTTTTCTGAAGAACGTTTACACGACTATGTCGAGATGCTGCACACGGCTGCACGTAAAATTTCAGAGCAAATGGGTTATAACGACTATCCATTCTGATTTGATTAATGAGCCATAAGCTAAAAAGCCCCAGGTATTAATCTACCGGGGCTTTTTTATGAACAAATTTAATGCAGGTTGGCGCAAATAATGAACTGTTATATTGCCGCTGTATTAACCATTATCGACAATCACGGTGCTTTTCCTTAACAGAGGGCAGTCCGACAGTCCGATGATACCGCTGTTGGTATGCACATACTGTGCGGTACTGGTGCCTCGTGCCGTCAGGTACTGGCATTGCAAGCCGAGTCCCGCTGCATTCTCTTTACTTCCTATCAATACGCCGTAGCCGCTGAGTAATAAACCAATCCAAACCAGAGCTAACAAAACAATCGCGCGAATAATTAGACGCATTACAACCTCTTATCTTTTCTCGTTATTATAAGATTAGCCTGTACACTGAATGAAACAAGTTAATCATTCCTAAAAAGAGTAATGCCGTTACAGTTAACGCTGGGTTTAGGTAACGCATGATAATTTAGTCGCATAGGATGTGGATTCGGAGAGTGGAGTTGGAGTGAAAAAAATGCGGTGGGTGGTCCTGATAGTTGTCGTACTGGTATGCATACTGATGTGGGCGCAGGTGTTCAACATCATGTGCGATCAGGACGTACAATTTTTCAACGGAATTTGCGCCATCAATAAATTTATTCCCTGGTAAGCGCATTTTAGCAACAGTTGATTACCTTCTTGTGCGGCAGTGGTAAACTACGCTGTCTACATTGAGGTGGTGAAATGAACGAAGTTTTGAACTCTGGCGCGTTAAGCTTTGCGTCTTTAGTTGTATCGGTGGTGGTTCTGGTTATCGGGCTTGTATTGTGGTTCTTCATCAATCGAGCAAGCTCACGTACTAATGAGCAGATCGAGTTACTTGAAGCATTGTTAGATCAGCAAAAACGGCAGAACGCATTGCTCCGTCGTCTTTGCGAAGCTAACGAACCCGAAAAGGTCGCGGAGGTTGCGGAGCAAAAACAGGATGAGGATGATGACATCATTCGCCTGGTAGCTGAGCGCTAGTAACCTGAAAGACAGGGTGGGCGTCTGACAACGCTGTTCTCAGATACGCCATCCTGTCGTCAGCCCCGTCAGATGATTTTCTTCTACAACCTGTGGGCTGTTCGCGTATTGTTCGGTATGTAACATCCTTCCTTCTATTCACTGCGCCCCCATTAATTCTCTGTCTGGCCCAGCGTTAAATATAATTACCCATACGTTAATAATATGATTGTGTCATTTTTGTGATAACGATCGTTTTATTATCAGCGAAACGTTTCTCTTACTTTTTTGTGCTTTGTCATCATTCTTTCATTATTTTTCTGCAAAACCAGAAGGCGGATCTCATTTTCACCGTTGTGACAAATTATGCATTACTAAGCATAAAAAATGATATTCAGCACACGGTGCATCAGAGTATCTGGAACAACCGAACAACGTGAGCTATGGTAGATATGTCACGGCTGCTGCATATGCCAGCCGGGGCTGGGCGAGAGCGTTGAGAATATATCCAGACTTGGTCTGGCGCATAACTGTGCAGTTGTCGTGAGATGAACTTCGGGATTTGTGCGACCGATCGAGACACGTTTAAAAATGGCTTGCCATTATTATCGTTGTATGTGATAACACGTTTTGGGTTAAACGAGGTACAGTTCTGTTTATGTGTGGCATTTTCAGTAAAGAAGTCCTGAGTAAACACGTTGACGTTGAATACCGCTTCTCTGCCGAACCTTATATTAGTGCCTCAAGCAGTAATGTCTCAGTTTTATCTATGTTATGCCTGCGGGCGAAGAAAATACTCTAAGGAATTTTGCAAATGGCAAAGATTAAAGGTCAAGTTAAGTGGTTCAACGAGTCTAAAGGTTTTGGTTTCATTACTCCTGCTGATGGCAGCAAAGATGTGTTTGTACACTTCTCTGCAATCCAGGGTAACGGTTTCAAAACTCTGGCTGAAGGCCAGAACGTTGAGTTCGAAATTCAGGACGGCCAGAAAGGTCCGGCTGCTGTTAACGTAACAGCTATCTGATCGAAACCACTGATTTGAAGCGCTCAGGCGCAGCAATTTCAGATATAAAGCCTCGCATTTGCGGGGCTTTTTAATTCAGATTACGTCAAAATATTTCAAAATGCCTTCCCATTAGCGCTTTGTTGCAAAGGCGTGATGTTCGTAGCATTGTTTTCCCCGCTTTCTGCCGCTAATTCTCGTTAAATCAGTCACCTGAAAAACTATCTTGCTGGAGACCAGGTGAAAAAGAAAAACGACGGCGATACACGCAATTTTACTCCCGTACGTTTTGCCCTGCTTTGCGCGGCAATTTTATTAAGCCTGGGGCTGCTCCTGGGGCGGGTTGCGTGGTTGCAAATAGTCACACCGACCAGCCTGGTGAAGCAGGAGGATATGCGTTCGTTACGTGAAGTCACAACAGCATCTCCGCGCGGAATGATTACCGACAGAGAAGGGCGACCGCTGGCGGTGAGCGTACCGGTTAACGCTGTCTGGGCCGATCCTAAGACGATTATTAGCAAAGGCGGTGTCGGTTATAACGAGCGCTGGCAAGCGCTGGCAAAGACTCTGCATCTGTCGCTTGGTTCACTGGCGGAACGCGTTAACAGCAATCCCGCCGGACGCTTTATCTACCTGGCGCGCCAGATTTCGCCCCAACAGGCGCAGTGGGTTGATAAACTGAATCTTCCGGGGATCAATCTGCGTGAAGAGTCCCGCCGCTTTTATCCGGCCGGGCATGTCGCCGCGAATCTGATTGGTTTCACCAACATTGACGGTCAGGGAATTGAAGGGGTAGAAAAAAGCTTTAATAGCCAGTTGATGGGCAAACCCGGCTCGCGACTGGTGCGCAAAGATAAGTTTGGTCATGTGATTGAGAACATCACGGAAGTGATGCCAGTGCCCGCACATGAGTTGCAGCTGAGTATTGATGAGCGCTTGCAGACTGTTACCGAAGATGCACTGGATAATGCCGTCACGTGGAATAAAGCCGAGTCAGGCGCGGCGGTGCTGGTCAGTATCGCTACTGGTGAGATATTGTCGATGGCGAGTTTCCCTGACTTTAATCCCAACAATCGCGATGGCGCCGTGCTGGACGATTTTCGTAACCGTGCGATTAGCGATACCTTTGAGCCGGGCTCTACCGTTAAGCCGTTGGTGCTTATGACCGCCCTGCAACAGGGGATTGTGCAGCCTGATAGCGTGATTGATACCCATCCCTTTAATCTTGATGGGCATCGTATCCGTGACGTTGGCTATTACCCTGAATTGTCGCTGACCGGTATTTTGCAAAAATCGAGCGATACCGGCGTGTCGCATCTGTCATTGGCCATGCCCATTCAGCGGCTGTTGGACACCTATAAGAGCTTTGGTTTTGGCGAACCGACCGGACTGGGATTGACCGGCGAAAGTAGCGGTTTAATGCCCCAGCGCCGCTACTGGAGTAGCCTGGATCGCGCGACCTTTGCGTTTGGCTACGGTTTAATGGTCACCCCGCTACAACTGGCGCACGTTTACGCCACCATCGGCAGTTTTGGCATCTATCGACCGCTATCTATTACCCGTATCGATCCGCCGGTGATAGGCCGACGCGTGATGTCTGAGGCGTTAGTTCATCAGGTTGAGCATATGATGGAAAGCGTCGCGCTGCCCGGTGGCGGGGGAACAAAGGCTGCGGTACGAGATTATCGTGTGGCAGTGAAAACCGGGACGGCAAAGAAAATTGGTGATGACGGTAAATATGTCGATAAATACGTGGCGTACACGGCGGGTGTCGCCCCGGCAAGCGATCCAAAGTTTGCTCTGGTGGTGGTTATCAACAATCCGCAAAACGGGGCGTATTACGGCGGCGCAGTATCGGCCCCTGTCTTTAGTCAGATAATGGGGGACGTGCTGCGTCTGGAAAATGTCAAACCGGATGGCATGCCCGCCGACTCTGAGCACTTGCTGGTGATGCACGGCAATAGCGTCTCCTCTCCGTCGCTGTAAGTTATTTTCCCAGGGCGCAATTCGCGTTACACTTGCGCCCTGAAGCCATCTGCCGGAGTTGTCATGTCGTTTTCCTGTCCCCTTTGCCATCAGCCTCTTACTCAAGATAAAAACAGTTTTTCGTGTCCTGGCCGGCATCAGTTTGACCTGGCGAAGGAAGGGTATGTCAACTTACTCCCGGTTCAACACAAGCGGTCGCGCGATCCGGGTGATAGTGCCGAAATGATGCAGGCGCGCCGGGCATTTCTCGACGCCGGGCATTATCAGCCGCTGCGTGAGGCGATTGTGAACGTCCTCCAGCAAACGTTAACTCCAGATGAAGCGGCGATTCTGGATATCGGCTGTGGGGAAGGGTATTACACGCACGCGTTTGCAGATGCGATACCAGGAGGCGCGACTTTTGGCCTGGATGTCTCGAAGGTGGCGATTAAGGCTGCCGCCAGGCGTTACCCGCAAGTGACCTTTTGTGTCGCGTCAAGCCATCGCCTGCCTTTTGCCGACGCCTCAATGGATGCCATTATCAGGATCTACGCACCATGCAAAGCTCAGGAACTGGCTCGCGTGGTGAAGCCGGGGGGATGGGTGATTACGGCCACGCCAGGGCCGCGGCATTTAATGGAGTTGAAAGGGCTGATTTACGATGAGGTGCGTCTGCATGCGCCGCACACCGAACAGCTGGAAGGCTTTGCCCAGCAGCAGAGTATCGCGCTGGGCTATCAGATGCAGCTAAGCGGCAGCGAGGCCGTGGCATTGCTGCAAATGACGCCTTTCGCCTGGCGGGCAAAACCGGAAGTCTGGGAAACGCTGGCGGGGAAAGAGATATTTGACTGCCAGACAGATTTTAGTATTCATATCTGGCAGCGCGTGAATTAACCGTTGAAATGTGCCCAGAGGATCTGGGCACCGATGCCAATCAATACCACCCCGCCGAGAATTTCAGCGCGTTTACCCAGCATCGGGCCAATAAAGCGCCCGATCATCATCCCCAGTGTGGACATAATCAGCGTGGCACAGCCGATAGCCAGCGCGGTGGCAATAATGTTGACCTGCAGGAAAGCCAGGCCAACGCCGACGGCCATCGCATCCAGGCTGGTTGCAATTGCGGTGGTCACAAGCAGCCAGAAACCGTGGCGGCGCTGTGGCTCTTCATCTTCATCATCGTTGTCACGGAAACCTTCGATTATCATTCGCCCACCGAGGAAAATCAGCAGGATGAAGGCAATCCAGTGGTTCCACTCAAGCACGAATTTACTCGCCAGCATGCCCATTCCCCAGCCAATCAGCGGGGTCAGCGTCTCGACTGCACCGAAAATAAGACCCGTGCGCAGAGCCTCAGAGAATTTGGGTTTGTGTAGCGTGGCACCTTTGCCAATTGATGCAGCGAACGCATCCATCGACATGCCGAAAGCGAGAAGAACAGTAGCGGTGATATTCATAACAGCGTCCTGACCGGGGTAACCATTAAACACATCACTGCCCCCAGTAACCATACACGTCAGAACACGCAGTTCAGAAAACATGCATTGCAGTTGATGTGTCTATGGTCTCGCCTGACTGTATGTTTACAGTCCGTACGCGCCACGTCTTGCGACGAGTATGTTGACACGTACATTTCCGGAGTCTGGAAATCGGCTACTCCCCAATGACGGGCGCAACCTTAACATAATTTGAGAATATAAAACAAGAAACGCGGGAATATTATTTGACATCTAATTGAAAACGATTTTCATTTAGATCTAATTATCGATAAAACGTTAAATAAAATAACAAATAGAAGAAAGGAATATAGCCCGTGCTATGTCTTTTTTGCTTCAATACACAAAAATTATAGCTCAGGCTATGTTGGTAACTTATTGATTTGATATGAGGAGTTTATATATTCTCTCAAGGTCGTCTATATTTCGCACGCGGATAAGCAATCGCCGATGTTCTAATTGCATCACCAGTACGCCATCTTCAGATAAATTCATCTCTTTAATCCGGCTATATTCAACCCAAACATTGGCGAAGAAAAAACCTTTTTGTTTGAAGATGATTTTTGGCGTGCGGATCCAGAACAGATATATCCCCATCAACACCAGAGCACATAATAACCATGTGGTGAATTGTGCCCCATGGCTGGTGACGTTGTTGTAGATAAGAATCGCGATTAACCCAATGAAGATAACGCTATCGACGCGGCTGCGAGGCAGCAGGGGAACGGCAAGCAGAGTAGGGCCATTACGGCGGGGCATGATGAACTGATCGTAGATGGCAAACGCCAGTAGCGACAGGATAAAAAGAACCAGCACCAGGTCCGTGATAGTCATGAATCCTCAACCTTCTAAATAGAAAAACCGGGAGCAGGGCCCCCGGTATTGTATAGCAGTCTTACAGGCCGAGCAGGCCGACAGCGTAACCCGCGATACCGATGACGAAGAAGCCAACGATAATCCACAGGGCGTTAACTTTCTTACGCAGCAGCCACATACAGGCGAAGGTCAGCAGCAGCGGTACCAGGCCAGGCATCAGCTGGTCAAGGATAGTCTGCACGGTGGTCACACGCGTTTGGCCATCCTGACCGGTGATGGTGGAAACCACCAGCGGGATGTTCACATGCGTCCACTTATTCACCAGGGCCCCCATGACAAACAGGCCGAGGATTGACGCCCCCTCAGTCAGTTTCTGCAGGAAGCCGCCGCCCATATCTTTAACGATATCGACACCTTTACGGTAACCGTACGCCACGCCGTAGTAACGCGTAGCCAGACGGACCATGTTAAACAAGATGAAGAACAGCAGCGGACCCAGCAGGCTGCCGCTCATCGCGATACCTGCGCCGAGGGCGGCAAATACCGGACGTACGGTACCCCAGAAGATCGGGTCGCCCACGCCTGCCAGCGGTCCCATCAGACCAACTTTGATACCGTTGATGGCACCATCGTCAATCTCTGCGCCGTTAGCACGCTGTTCTTCCATCGCCAGCGTTACGCCGAGAACCGGTGCCGCAACGTATGGATGGGTGTTAAAGAATTCCAGGTGACGCTTAATAGCTTGCTTACGGGCGTCGTTGTTCTCAGGGTACAGGCGGCGGATTGCCGGTACCATGGAGAAGCAAAAACCCAGCGCCTGCATACGTTCGAAGTTCCATGAACCCTGAAACAGGTTAGAACGAATGAACACGCCACGAATGTCACTCGGAGTGAGTTTTTTCTCGGTGGTAGTTTTAGTCATATCAACCATTTCGCTCACCTGCTAGTCCAGTTCGTTATCAAGGTCATTGTTGCCAGCAGCTTGAGCTGGCGCACCCGCTACGCGGTTATATTTCGGGCTCAACTGAATGTAGAGGATGGCCATTACTGCGCCGATCACACCCAGTGCAACCAGGTTGAAGTTAGTAAATGCCGCAGTGACGAAGCCGAGGTAGAAGAACGGCATCAGGTAGCCTGCGCGCATCATGTTGATGACCATCGCATAACCTACGACTACGATCATGCCGCCTGCGATGTTCAGACCGCCGGTGACCACTTCAGGGATCGCGTTCAGCAAGCCCTGGACTTCACTGGTGCCCACAGAAATTGCCACGATAACCGCAGGGATCGCGATACGCATTGCCTGCAGGAACAGTGAGGACACATGCAGCCAGGAGAGCGCCGTCAGGTTGCCGCTCTCAGCTGCCTTATCTGCAGCGTGCTGGAAGGCAACGGTGATGGTACGAACGATGATGGTCAGAACCTGGCCTGCTGCTGCCAGCGGGATAGCCAGTGCGATACCGGCACCGATGCTTTGGTGACCCGCGATAACCAGAACGGTAGAAATAATTGAGGCCAGTGCGGCATCCGGTGCAACGGCAGCACCGATGTTCATCCAACCCAGCGCGATCATTTCCAGGGTACCACCGATGATAATACCGGTTTTCATGTCCCCGAGAACGGCGCCAATCAGCGTACAGGCCACCAGCGGACGGTGGAACTGAAATTCATCGAGCACCGACTCCATACCCGCGATACATGCGACGATGAACACCAGCACAATCTGAAGAGTGGTAATCTCCATTGTACTTCTCCTATTGCTATACAGACTTAAGTGTGAAAGCTAAGTAAATGCCAGGTAATTATTTCGCCTTGGCAATCAAATCCATCATTTTCAGTTTCTGATCGGTAGAAACCTTACGGGCTTCGAGTTCAATGCCACGTGCGTTGAGTTTCTTGAAGGCTTCGATGTCTTTTTCATCAACGGAAATCGCGTTGTTAACCTGCGTTTTACCCTGACGGAAAGCCATGCCACCAATGTTTACCGAAGTGATTTTCACGCCACCTTCCACGACACGTTCGACATCGGTCGGGTTGGTGAACAACAGCATCACGCGATCGCCTGCATATTTCGGGTTGTTGTAGACGCGGATCATTTTCGCGACATCAACCACGTGCGCCGTTACACCCGGAGGCGCAACCTGAGTCAGCAGCGTTTTGCGCACGGTATCTGCGGCAACTTCATCGCTGACGACGATAATGCGGGTCACGTTGGTCTCTTTGGTCCAGCGAGTCGCTACCTGGCCGTGGATTAAGCGATCATCAATACGTGCCAGTCCGATCTGCATATAATCGTTCGGACCCATCGGTTTAGCCGGAGCTGCTGCTTTTGCTGCTGCAACTGGGGCAGGGGTGGCTTTCTCAACCGGTTTCGCTTTCAGCGCTTTCACGCCTTCGCTACCGGTTTCAACTGCCAGTGCGACTAATTCATCAAAGCTTGGGTTGTCATCACGCGCCATGAAGGTTTCGACCAGCATGGGAATGTTCACGCCAGCGATGACTTCGTAATGCTCTTTGTCGACGACAATGCGGCTCGCAGCGTTGAACGGACTGCCTCCCCATGTATCAACGAGAAACAGCACGCCTTTACTGGTATCGAGTTTTGCCAACTGAGCGTTGTACTTTTCGATCAGCGTTTCAGCATTTTCACCTGGAACGAAATCGATCCAGCCGACGTTTTCCTGCTCGCCTAACAGCATTTCTGCTGTTTTAAGTAACTGCTCTGCAGCCCAACCATGTGTGCCTATCACAATAGCAATGGTCACTTGCTACCTCCTTTATTATCGTTAACACATCGACAACGAGATGTATTTTGAATCGCCGTCCGCAATCGAATCGATTCAGATAAGGGTTACAATGGAAAACCTATGATTTTCGTGAATTATTTTAGATATCGAAAAAATTATTTTATGTGATGAAGATCCGTAATTTAACTTCCGATTAAAAGAAATTTCGAAGGGTAAAATATCTCCGACACAACTTATTGCAAAGGAAGGTAAATCTTTGCTAAAAACCAGTTGTCTCTGTTATGTTTAGCATATGTTTAATTATTCAGGAGTATAGGGTAGTAGCCCACCGTATGGATCGTCACCGACGTCATTTCACCTTTAGGTCGTATCAAGCCTGTCAGTTTGGCACTTTTTGCCACAAACTCTATCTGCATATTGCTTTAACGCCTGAGATGTCCAGGGCGCAGTTTAGTCATTCTTTAAGCAGGAGCTTGTCATGGAACTCTTAATGGACCCGCAGATTTGGGTGGGTTTGCTCACGCTTGTTGTTCTCGAAATTGTGCTGGGTATTGATAACCTGGTCTTTATTGCGATTCTGGCCGATAAGCTGCCACCAAAACAGCGAGATAAAGCGCGTCTGATCGGTCTGTCGCTGGCGCTGATTATGCGTCTGGCGTTGCTGTCTGTTATCTCGTGGATGGTGACGTTGACGAAACCGCTGTTCACGGTAATGGACTATTCGTTCTCGGGGCGTGACCTGATTATGCTGCTGGGGGGTATCTTCCTGTTGTTCAAGGCCACTACCGAGCTGCATGAGCGGCTGGAAAACCGTGAGCATGATACCGGGCAGTCAAAAGGCTATGCGAGTTTTTGGGTTGTCGTGACGCAGATTGTGATCCTGGATGCGGTCTTCTCCCTGGATGCAGTGATCACGGCCGTCGGAATGGTGAACCATCTGCCGGTAATGATGGCGGCGGTTGTGATTGCGATGGCGGTGATGCTGCTGGCGTCCAAGCCGCTGACGCGATTCGTGAACCAACATCCGACGGTTGTGGTGCTGTGCCTGAGCTTCCTGTTGATGATCGGTTTGAGCCTGGTTGCTGAAGGATTTGGTTTCCACATTCCGAAAGGTTATCTGTACGCTGCCATTGGCTTCTCGATTATTATCGAACTGTTTAACCAGATTGCCCGTCGTAACTTTATTCGCCACCAGTCGACGCTGCCGCTGCGTGCACGTACCGCCGACGCCATTGTGCGCCTGATGGGCGGTAAACGTCAGGCCGGTATACAGGTGGAGTCCGACAACCCGATTCCGGTACCTGTTCCAGAAGGGGCGTTTGTTGAAGAAGAACGCTATATGATCAACGGCGTGCTGTCGCTGGCCTCACGTTCTTTGCGCGGCATTATGACGCCGCGTGGTGAAATCAGTTGGGTGGATGCGGATCTGAGCGTGGCAGAAATTCGTGAACAACTGCTCTCTTCGCCGCACAGTCTGTTCCCAGTGTGTCGCGGTGAACTTGACGAAATTATCGGTATCGTGCGGGCTAAAGAGCTGTTGGTGGCCCTTGAAGACGGCGTGGATGTGGCGGCAATTGCCTCTGCGTCACCGGCTATCGTTGTTCCCGAAACGCTGGATCCGATTAATCTGCTGGGCGTGTTGCGTCGTGCTCGCGGCAGCTTTGTTATCGTCACCAACGAATTTGGCGTCGTTCAGGGGTTGGTGACACCGCTGGATGTGTTAGAAGCCATTGCTGGTGAGTTCCCGGACGCCGATGAAACACCGGAAATCATCGCCGATGCGGGGGGCTGGCTGGTAAAAGGCGGCACCGATCTGCATGCGCTGCAGCAAGCGCTGGACGTTGATACGCTGGTGGATGAAGACGAAGATATTGCCACGGTGGCGGGGCTGGTTATTGCGGCGAACGGTCATATCCCGCGAGTTGGGGATGTGATTGAGGTCGCACCGCTGAGCATCACCATTGTCGAAGCTAACGATTATCGTGTGGATCTCGTTCGCATTGTTAAAGAGCCGTCTGCTCACCATGAAGACGAATAATCTGGCCTAACGAAACGGCATAACGGGCATGATATGCCCGTTATGCCGGGCGGGTGGTGGTGTACTGCCCGCCAGCCATTTTGGAAAATCACGCAATGGCATCGGCTTGGCGTAGAGAAACCCCTGCAACATATGTACGCCATGTCGCCGCAAATGCTGCGCCTGCGCTTGCGTTTCAACCCCTTCAGCCACCAGCTCAATATTCAGTCTTTTCCCCAATGCGATGATGATATCGGTGACGGTCGAATTGACGGCGTCAGTACCGATCGCGGAGGTAAATGATTTATCAATCTTCAGCACATCCGGACGTAACTTTTCCAGCCACGAGAGCGAACTGTTGCCGGTACCGAAATCGTCGATGGCCAGTTTTACCCCCAGATCGTGGAGTTCGTGCACCAGCCGATAATCGACATCCAGGAGCGCATCGCGCTCGGTTAGTTCAATAACCAGTTGCTGAATGGGATGCTGGCTAAACCAGTAATGATTAAGGTCTTTTAACAGCATACTGTCGCGAAAATGGCTGGCGGCGACGTTGATACCAATATGGAACTGGCTGCTCATCGGGAAAAGGTGTCGTTGCTGAATGGTTTCTGCGATGACATGGCGGGTCAGGGGCACAATCAGGTTGTGCTCTTCAGCGATCGGGATGAACACTTCAGGTGAAATCCAGCCCTGACGTGGGTTGTTCCAGCGTAAGAGAATTTCAACGCCCGTGCACTGCTGGGTGCTGGCATTCAACAGCGGCTGGCAAAATAGCTCGAACTCCCGTTCAGCAAGGGCCAGATTAATTTCCCAGGAAAAACTCATTCTGTTGGCGGTAGCCAACCATGCCAGATACCCGACCAGCAGACTGAGCATCAATGCTAACGGTAACTGCGTGGGCAGATGTCTTAACGCCAGCTCGCTGGCCCCTGGCCCGCTGACGCTAATGGCAAAGGGAAAATGTTGTGATGAAAGCTGGTAGCGCTGTTCATCATCAATCTCCGGTAGCTTGTCGACGACGCCTTGTCCGTAAAGTAGATGCCGTTTCCCGAAGGTTAAACTGGCATTGGTAATTTGCGGGGGCTGTGGCTCAAGCAGCATGCTCGACAATAATTCAATATTGACGATTTCCAGCACGCCATCTTCACCATTGGCAGACGACGGATACCACTGTGTCAGAATAGGACTGCCTTTAATCAATGAATGATCGGTAGACAGCAACAGCTGCGGCTCCCGGCTGGGCAATTCAGGTTGCAGTTGCTTGATTGGCACATTGCGATAGCCAAAGATACTTGAACAATAGAGGATGCCACCCTGAACAAGGTTAATAGAACGTACGGTTTGCAGTCTGGCGGCGTGTTTGCTCAGGGGTAAACGCGCCACGGAGCAGGGCAGGCCGATTAACGGTAGCAGCACATCACGTCCGGTTTGCAGCGGGAGCAGGATGTCATCCAGCTCTTCTACGGCATGGTTGGCGAACGTGACGGTGTAATGATGATTTAAATTACGCTCCGAAATAAATCGGACAGATAATGTAAGAATGAGCGTCAGAAGTGCACAAACTGTGCAGACGATTAAGCGATTACGGCGATAATTTTTGATGATCCGTTGTGCTGTTTGCATGCGGGCCGCCCGATAAGCCGTTGGTCACAGAAGCCAACAGCAACAGAGCAAGTGTAGTGGGGAAAATTACAGTAGACGAGGGTGAGGAGGTAAATTCGCCCATCCGTCGCAGATGGGCGAAAATTAAGTATTAGTCACACTGAACTTTAATTGCCAAGCCGCCGCGTGAGGTTTCGCGGTATTTGGCGTTCATGTCCTTGCCGGTTTCGTACATGGTTTCGATGACTTTATCCAGCGAAACGCGTGGGGCACTGGTACGACGCATGGCCATACGTGCTGCGTTGATCGCTTTAACGGAGGCAATCGCGTTACGCTCAATACATGGCACCTGTACTTGTCCGGCAACCGGGTCGCAGGTTAAGCCAAGGTTGTGTTCCATACCGATTTCGGCTGCCACACATACCTGCTCTGGGCTTGCCCCCAGCAGCTCAGCCAGGCCAGCTGCGGCCATGGAACATGCCACGCCCACTTCCCCCTGACAGCCTACTTCTGCGCCAGAGATCGAGGCGTTCATTTTGTACAGTGCGCCAATCGCACCGGCCGCCAGGAAATAACGGATATAGATATCCGGGCTGACGGGCTCAATGAAATGATCGTAATAGGCCAGAACTGCAGGCACGATACCGCAAGCACCATTAGTCGGTGCGGTCACTACGCGACCGCCAGCGGCGTTCTCTTCGTTCACGGCCAGCGCGAACATGTTCACCCAGTCGATCACGTTCATCGGATCGTTGGAGAGCTTGTCGTTGGAAACCAGCATACGACGCAGGGCAGAGGCACGACGAGGAACGCGCAGCGGGCCAGGCAGAATGCCTTCGGTGTTCATCCCACGGTCGATACAAGCCTGCATGGTTTGCCAGACGTTGCCAAAATACGCCTCAATCTCTTCTTTGCTGTGCAGCGCAAGTTCGTTCTGCATCACCATGCCAGAGAGAGACAGGCCCGTGCTGTTGCAGTATTCCAGCATTTCAGCAGCGGATTTGAACGGATAAGGTACGCTGACCTCATTCGCGGCATCCTGACCAAAATGTTCTTCATCAACGATGAAACCACCGCCAATGGAATAATACGTTTTGCTGTAAATAACGGTTTCACCGCTGTACGCGTGAATTTGCATACCGTTTTCATGCAGCGACAGGTTGCCGTTGCGAAAACGCATGCCGTCATTTTGCGGGAAATCGACTTCGTGCTGACCCTGCGCAAGCAGCAGGCGTCCACGGGTTTCGACATCGCGGATAAATCCGGGAATGCTGTCGATGTCCACGGTAGCAGGCTCATTGCCCGCCAGACCCATAATAATGGCGATATCGGTATGGTGACCTTTACCCGTGAGCGACAGTGAACCATACACGTCGACGGCAACACGAGTAACGCTGTCCAGTAATCCTTTTTCGACCAGGTCATCGACGAACTGTTTACCCGCCTTCATAGGTCCTACGGTATGGGAAGATGAGGGACCGATCCCCACCTTAAACATGTCGAATAGACTAATCACGATAATACTCCTACAGGGCGACTGGGCTTTCCAGTAACGATGTTATAACTGCGCATAGTGTAAGAGGGAACGCGGCGATCGGCTTAACTATTCACATGAATTAAACTAATAGATAACCGCGATTTTACTAATGTTGTGACGGGAGTTTCAGGTTGTGTCTTCCGCACGTAAAGATAAGTATAGCTTCTCGCTGGAGAGCGGCGCAGGGCGGGCTAAATGTGGCAAATAGCGTCAGGCTTTCACGCCAATTTGCAGGGCCAGTTCGCGGATAATTCCGGCGGTCATTCCCCAGACGAAATAATGCTCATACCATGAAAGCCAGACGCGGTGCGAGTCACCCCGGCGGTAAATATCTAATGGGTGATAACGGCCCAAATGCAACGCCTGTGCCAGCGGCATTTCAAACACCGCAGAGACTTCATCTTCACTTGCGCGATACGGAAGATTGGGCGGGATAATACCGACGACCGGCGTGACCTGAAATCCGGTGACGCTATCAACCGGCGGCAAAACGCCAATGACCTCAACACACGAAGGCGGAATGGCGACTTCCTCTTCGGCTTCTCGCAGTGCGGCGGCAATCAGCGACGCATCACTGCTGTCTACTGCGCCGCCAGGAAAGGCGACCTGTCCAGCATGTTTGCGTAGATGAACGGATCGCTGAGTTAACAGCAACCCAGGCTGAGGGCGGCGGATGATGGGAATAAGCACGGCAGCCTGGCGTTGGTTTAACGCTTCATGATTCACCTGCGGGCGCAGGAGTTGGAAACGCGATAAAAAATCATCAAGCGTCAGGCTGCTGTTTTCCACGGTTTAGTTCTCCAGTTGGTGCAAAATACGATTCACTTTATCAAACGTTTCCTGATATTCCGCATATTCCTGACTGTCCGCAACAATGCCGCCACCTGCAGAGCAGTAGATTTGTCCGTCCACGGCTGTCAGGGTGCGGATAGTGATACTGGTATCCATATTGCCGCAAAAGCTAAGATAACCAATGCTGCCGCACCATGCATTGCGTCTTTGCGGTTCCAGCTCATCAATAATCTCCATTGCCCGCACCTTCGGGGCTCCGGTAATCGATCCACCTGGGAAGGCGGCGCGTAGTAGATCCGTTGCATGCAAAGTTTCTGGCAAACGGGCTGTGATGGTACTGACCAGATGATGCACCGCAGGGAAGGGTTCAACCACAAACAGTTCGGGGACCTTTACCGAACCCGGTACGGCAACGCGACCAATATCATTACGCATCAAATCGACGATCATCAGGTTTTCAGCTCGATCCTTGGGCGAGTTCGCCAACGTTTGAGCCTGCAGGCGATCGGCATCAGGGGAGTCTAATCGTGGCAACGTACCCTTAATGGGGCGCGTCTGGATCTGTTGGTTTTCTAACTGAATAAAGCGCTCCGGCGACAGGCTAAGAATTGCGCCTTCCTCGAGGCGGATAAACGCACTGAACGGGGCGCGGTTAGTGTGGTTGAGACGCATAAAAGCTAGCCACTCATCCCCCTGGTATTGCGCTTGAAAGCGTTGGGCAAGATTGACCTGATAACAGTCACCGCTGTGCAAATAACGCTGCACCTGGCGGAACTTTTCACCGTACTGCTCGCGGCTCATATTTGACTGCCAGGCTGACGTTAACGCAAAAGGCTTATGCGTTGGCGTGGATTGACTTTCCAGCCAATTAAGTCGGGCCTGTACATCGGTATGGCTGAGTAGCGACACAGTTTTCAACTGGTGATCGACAATCAACGCCCAATCGTAAATGCCGATCGCCATGTCCGGCAGCGAGATATCTCGCTCGGCAGTGTTTGGCAGTGATTCAAAGCGGCGGCCGAGATCGTAACCAAACAGACCCAGTGCCCCTCCCTGAAATGGGAGGTTGGGATTATAATCGGGCTGAATATCCAGAGATGTTAGCACCGAGCGCAACACTGTCATCGGGTCATCAATCGTGTTCGTGATACCGTCTTTGTCATGTACAATGGTCTGTTCGGCACGTGTGGTCAGCGTCGTTATAGGGTCGGCGACCAGGATATCATAGCGATTATGCGGATGATCGGCATGGCCTGAATGCAGCAGCATAGCCCATGGCTTATGGCTTATAGTCGAAAAATAGCGTTCAGCGGCGTCCTGACGCCAGGGTAATGTAATTATTGCTGGGGATAACGTCTTCATCAGTCCTGACTCGTTGCTACTTTACAGGCTCACTGCCGGGTAGCATAAAATAATTAGCGCAGATAATTTAGCAGGAGTTAACAATGTTTGCAGGTTTACCTTCACTCAGTCATGAACAGCAGCAAAAAGCGGTTGAGCGCATTCAGGAACTGATGTCACAGGGGATGAGCAGCGGGGAGGCGATCACTCAGGTCGCGGCTGAAATTCGCGCCACTCATACCGGCGAACGGATCGTGGCGCGTTTCGAAGACGAGGACGAGGACGAGTAACGCCCGTTACAGCGCGGCGATAATCTTGATCTCGACTTTGTATTTCGGGTTCATCAACCCGGCCTGTACTGTACAACGCACGGGCGCATGACCGGCAACGACCCATGCGTCCCAGGCTTTGTTCATGGCGGCAAAATCACTTTTGTCCGTCAGGAAAATGGTCGCGTCAAGAATGCGTGACTTGTTGCTACCCTGTTTTTCCAGTACCGCATCAATTTGCGCCAGCGTGTTGGCCGTTTGTTCAAACGCGTTAGCATCCAGGTTTTCCGGTACGCCGGTGTAATATAACGTGTTGTTGTGGCAAACCACGTCAGACAAACGATCCTCGGCATCAATGCGCACGATAGTCATAAATTATTCCTCATTTACGTTTTTAACTAATGGGTTTCAGCTGGCGATAAGACTGCCATAATGTTGTGCCCTCGTCACCTCTTCAACTGGCGAAAGACCCGCTGGCCTGACATAATCCCTGTTCAAATGAACAGGGGGTAGTGTGACGGACGATTTTGCAGCAGACGGTCAGTTGGCGAAAGCGATACCAGGTTTTAAACCGCGTGAACCACAGCGACAGATGGCCGTCGCCGTCGCGCATGCCATTGAAAAATCACAGCCGCTTGTCGTAGAAGCCGGGACCGGTACAGGGAAAACCTACGCTTACCTTGCGCCCGCGCTGCGCGCCGGCAAGAAAGTGATTATCTCTACGGGATCGAAAGCGCTGCAGGATCAACTCTACAGTCGCGATCTCCCCACTGTGGCAAAAGCGCTGGAATTCACCGGTAAACTGGCGCTGCTGAAAGGGCGCTCCAACTACCTGTGTCTGGAACGCCTTGAACAACAGGCGCTGGCGGGCGGTGACCTGCCAGTGCAAACCTTAAGCGACGTGATCTTGCTGCGTTCGTGGTCGAATCAAACCGTTGATGGCGACATCAGCACCTGCATTAGCGTGGCAGAAGACTCACACGCCTGGCCGCTGGTGACCAGTACCAACGACAACTGTCTGGGCAGCGACTGCCCGCTGTATAAAGACTGTTTTGTCGTTAAAGCGCGTAAAAAAGCCATGGACGCTGATGTGGTCGTGGTCAACCATCACCTGTTTCTCGCTGATATGGTAGTGAAAGAGAGTGGGTTTGGGGAGCTGATCCCGGAAGCTGACGTGATGATCTTCGATGAAGCCCATCAGCTACCGGATATCGCCAGCCAGTATTTTGGTCAGTCACTCTCCAGCCGACAACTGCTCGATCTGGCCAAAGACATTACCATTGCGTACCGCACCGAGTTGAAAGACACCCAGCAGCTGCAAAAATGCGCCGACCGCCTGGCGCAAAGTGCGCAGGATTTTCGTCTACAACTGGGCGAACCTGGCTATCGTGGCAACCTGCGTGAACTGCTGGCGGACCAGCGTATTCAGCGGGCATTCTTACTGCTCGATGACACACTGGAACTGTGCTACGACGTGGCGAAACTGTCGCTCGGACGTTCGGCGCTATTGGACGCCGCGTTTGAGCGCGCCACGCTATATCGTGCCCGGTTGAAGCGCCTGAAAGAGATCAACCAGCCGGGATTCAGTTACTGGTATGAATGCACCTCGCGGCATTTCACCCTGGCACTGACACCGCTCTCTGTAGCGGATAAATTCAAAGAAGTGATGGACCAAAAGCCGGGCTGCTGGATCTTTACCTCCGCCACGCTGTCGGTAAACGACGATCTTCACCACTTTACTGCGCGACTGGGAATTGAGCAGGCAGAGTCGATGTTGTTGCCGAGCCCCTTTGATTACACGCGCCAGGCGTTACTGTGTGTACCACGCAATCTCCCGCAAACCAACCAACCGGGGGCGGCGCGTCAATTGGCCAACATGCTGCGACCCATTATTGAAGCCAATAATGGCCGCTGCTTTATGCTGTGCACCTCACACGCGATGATGCGCGACCTGGCGGAGCAGTTTCGCGCCACTATGACGCTTCCGGTCCTGTTGCAGGGGGAGACCAGCAAAGGGCAACTGTTGCAACAGTTTGTCAGCGCAGGGAATGCCTTGCTGGTGGCGACCAGCAGCTTCTGGGAAGGGGTGGACGTGCGAGGTGACACGTTGTCTCTGGTCATTATCGACAAGCTGCCGTTTACCTCACCGGACGATCCGCTGTTAAAAGCACGGATGGAAGACTGTCGTCTGCGTGGCGGTGATCCGTTTGATGAAGTTCAACTCCCTGATGCGGTGATCACGTTAAAGCAGGGGGTGGGGCGCTTGATTCGCGATGCAGACGATCGCGGCGTACTGGTGATTTGTGATAACCGCTTAGTGATGCGTCCCTACGGTGCGACCTTCCTGGCGAGTCTGCCACCGGCACCTCGCACACGTGACATTGCCCGCGCGGTTCGCTTTCTTGCCATACCAACGACAGAGTAATTTGTTACAGACTGTGCTAAGATACGCGCCAAATTTATTGATCTGATCACGAAGACCCATGCGAATTCTGGCTATCGATACCGCCACAGAGGCGTGCTCTGTCGCCCTGTGGAATGACGGTAATATCAATGCTCTTTTTGAGCTTTGCCCACGAGAACATACCCAACGGATCCTGCCGATGGTTCAGGATATCCTGAGCGCTGGCGATGTCGTATTAACGGATATCGACGCCCTGGCGTTCGGGCGCGGTCCCGGCAGTTTCACTGGCGTGCGTATTGGTATTGGCATTGCTCAGGGGTTAGCGTTAGGCGCAAACTTACCGATGATCGGCGTGTCCACGTTGGCAACCATGGCGCAGGGTGCCTGGCGCAAAAACGGCGCAACGCGCGTGTTGGCCGCAATTGATGCGCGCATGGGCGAAGTCTATTGGGCTGAATATCAGCGCGATGAAAACGGCATCTGGCACGGCGAAGAGACCGAAGCGGTGTTAACTCCGGAACAGGTTCATGAACGACTTCTGCAGCTTTCCGGCGACTGGATGACGGTTGGCACGGGCTGGCCTGCATGGCCTGAACTGGGTAAAGACAGTGGTCTGGCGCTCCGTGATGGCGATGTTCTGCTTCCGGCGGCTGAAGATATGCTGCCTGTCGCTACGCAAATGTTGGCAGCCGGTAAGACCGTGGCAGTTGAACATGCTGAGCCGGTTTATTTACGTAACACCGTAGCGTGGAAGAAACTTCCCGGTAAAGAATGAATCTTAGTAGTACATCCCCCGATGAATTCAAACTGACTCAACGTGATGAATGCGCAGCAGTTTGAAGTGCACCGGGGCAGGCGCTAAGAAAAGGGAGTCGCACATGGCGGTTCAAAAGCAATTAATGAAAGGTGTGCTGGCAAGCGTATTAGCGTTATCGCTAAGCGGTTGTGTCACCATTCCTGATGCGATTAAAGGTTCAAGCCCAACGCCGCAACAGGATCTGGTGCGGGTAATGAATGCGCCCCAACTGTACGTCGGGCAGGAAGCACGCTTTGGCGGCAAAGTGGTGGACATTCAGAACCAGCAGGGGAAATCCCGACTTGAGATTGCCACTGTTCCTCTCGACAGCGGCGCACGCCCGATTCTGGGTGAGGCTTCGCGCGGGCGAATTTATGCCGATGTTAACGGTTTTCTCGATCCGGTGGATTTCCGTGGGCAATTGGTCACAGTCGTGGGGCCGATTAGCGGCGCGGTGGACGGTAAAATTGGCAGTACGCCGTATAAGTTCATGCTGATGCAGGTAACCGGTTATAAACGCTGGCATATTACTCAGCAGATAGTGATGCCTCCGCAGCCCATCGATCCCTGGTTCTACGGCGCGCGTGGCTGGCGATACGGCGGTTATGGCGGATGGGGATGGTACAATCCGGGGCCGGCA
Organism: Citrobacter tructae; assembly: GCF_004684345.1. Classification (NCBI taxonomy): domain Bacteria; kingdom Pseudomonadati; phylum Pseudomonadota; class Gammaproteobacteria; order Enterobacterales; family Enterobacteriaceae; genus Citrobacter; species Citrobacter tructae. The sequence continues at coordinate 1,347,638 of NZ_CP038469.1, read as the reverse complement.
CAGGTTCAGACGATAGTTACAGAATAACCAATTGATTTATTTGAAAAAGAAGCAGCGGCGTGTCCGCTGTTTCTGCATTCATATGGATATAAGAAAAATAAATAGTGACGTGCTTCGCAACCTTGTCGTTGTGTAATAAACAAACTGGTACGCTGAGTTAATATTATGTTAACAGTTTGTTTATGGTCTGGGGTTGTGATGACGACGAATACGCATTTTAGAGGTGATGTATTGAAAAAGGTTTGGCTTAACCGTTATCCCGCAGGTGTTCCCGCGGAGATCAATCCTGACCGTTATCAATCCCTGGTGGAACTCTTTGAACATTCAGTAAGGCGTTATGCTGATCAGCCTGCGTTCGTGAATATGGGGGAGGTGATGACCTTCCGCAAACTTGAAGAGCGCAGCCGGGCATTTGCGGCGTATTTACAACAGGGGTTAGGGCTGAAAAAGGGCGATCGTGTTGCGCTGATGATGCCGAACCTGCTGCAGTATCCTGTGGCGCTGTTTGGTATTCTGCGTGCCGGCATGATCGTGGTAAACGTGAACCCTTTGTACACACCGCGTGAGCTGGAGCATCAGCTCAATGACAGCGGCGCGACAGCGATTGTGATTGTCTCCAACTTTGCCCACACGCTGGAGAAAGTCGTCGATAAAACGTCGGTTCAGCATGTGATCCTGACGCGAATGGGCGATCAGCTTTCTACCGCCAAAGGGACGCTGGTTAACTTTGTGGTGAAGTACATCAAGCGTCTGGTGCCGAAATATCATCTGCCTGATGCCATCTCGTTTCGCAGCGCGTTGCAAAACGGCTATCGCATGCAGTATGTGAAGCCTGAAGTGGTGTCCGAGGATTTAGCCTTCCTGCAATATACCGGTGGCACTACCGGCGTGGCGAAAGGCGCAATGCTCACGCACCGCAATATGCTGGCTAATCTCGAACAGGTTCATGCCACCTACGGTCCGTTGCTGCATCCGGGTAAAGAGCTGGTCATAACCGCGCTACCGCTGTATCACATTTTCGCGTTGACGATGAACTGCCTGCTGTTTATTGAACTGGGTGGTCAAAACGTACTGATCACGAACCCACGTGATATTCCGGGCCTGGTGAAAGAACTGGCGAAATACCCGTTTACTGCCATGACCGGTGTCAACACGCTATTTAACGCCTTGTTGAACAACAAAGAGTTCCAGCAACTGGACTTCTCGTCGCTGCATCTCTCTGCGGGGGGCGGTATGCCCGTTCAGCAGGCGGTTGCAGAACGTTGGGTGAAGCTGACCGGCCAATATTTGCTGGAAGGTTATGGCCTGACTGAGTGTTCGCCGTTGGTGAGCGTCAACCCGCACGATATTGACTATCACAGCGGCAGTATTGGCCTGCCGGTTCCCTCCACCGAGGTTAAACTGGTGGATGATGACGATAACGAAGTCCCGCCGGGCGAGCCGGGTGAATTGTGCGTGAAAGGCCCGCAGGTGATGCTGGGTTACTGGCAGCGCCCTGATGCGACCGATGAAATTGTCAAAGACGGCTGGTTGCACACCGGTGATATCGCGGTGATGGACGATGAAGGCTTCTTGCGCATCGTCGATCGCAAAAAAGATATGATCCTGGTCTCCGGTTTTAACGTTTATCCGAACGAAATTGAAGACGTGGTGATGCAACATCCTGGTGTGCAGGAAGTTGCCGCGGTGGGCGTGCCCTCGGGTAGCAGCGGTGAAGCTGTGAAGATTTTTGTCGTGAAGAAAGACGCGTCACTCACCGATGAAGCGCTGATTACGTTCTGTCGCCGTCAGTTGACCGGCTACAAGGTTCCGAAGCTGGTGGAATTCCGTGATGAGTTGCCAAAATCTAACGTTGGCAAAATTTTGCGACGAGAATTGCGTGACGAAGCCCGTGGCAAAGTGGACAATAAAGGCTGAGCGTTAAGTCAGTCATCAGAAAGCGCCGGTTAATCCGGCGTTTTTTTTGGCGCAAACCTGAGAGAGCACGATTTGAATTACCAAATGATTACCACGGACGACGCGTTGGCCACGCTGTGCGAAGCCGTTCGTGAGTTTCCGGCGATTGCCCTGGATACTGAATTTGTTCGCACGCGTACCTATTATCCGCAGCTGGGGCTCATTCAGCTGTTTGACGGCAAACACGTTGCTCTAATCGATCCGCTGGAGATCACCGACTGGTCTCCGCTGCGAGCCATTCTGCGCGACACCACGATAACCAAATTCCTGCATGCGGGAAGCGAAGACCTGGAAGTGTTTCTCAACACCTTTGGCGAACTTCCGCAGCCGCTGATTGATACTCAAATTCTGGCCGCGTTTTGCGGTCGTCCGCTGTCGTGGGGATTTGCCGCGATGGTGGAAGAGTTTACGGGGGTGGCGCTGGACAAAAGCGAATCCCGTACTGACTGGCTGGCCCGACCGTTGACCGAGCGTCAGTGTGAGTATGCCGCTGCGGACGTCTGGTATTTATTACCGATCACCGCAAAGCTGATGGCAGAAACCGATGCCTCCGGCTGGCTACCGGCCGCGTTGGATGAATGCCGTCTCATGCAGCAGCGTCGCCAGGAAGTACTGGCGCCTGAGGATGCGTGGCGTGATATTACCAACGCCTGGCAACTGCGTACCCGCCAGCTTGCCTGCCTGCAGCTGCTGGCCGACTGGCGACTGCGAAAAGCGCGTGAACGCGACCTGGCAGTGAACTTTGTGGTACGAGAAGAGCACCTGTGGTCAGTGGCGCGCTATATGCCGGGCAGTCTGGGTGAACTGGACAGCCTCGGTCTTTCCGGTAGTGAAATTCGTTTCCACGGCAAAACGCTGATTTCGTTAGTGGAGAAGGCACTGGCCCTGCCGGAAGCATCATTACCCGAACCGCTGCTGAACCTGATGGATATGCCAGGCTATCGCAAAGCATTCAAAGCCATTAAGACGCTGGTTGCTGAAGTGAGCGCGGAACACAATCTTAGCATTGAGCTGCTGGCTTCCCGCCGTCAGATTAACCAGTTGCTTAACTGGCACTGGAAATTAAAGCCGAAGTCTTCCTTGCCTGAGCTAATTTCCGGCTGGCGTGGTGAGCTGATGGCCGAGCGCCTGAACGCACTATTGCTGGAATATTCACAGTAAGCGAGCAAAAACGGGAGCCGGATGCTCCCGTTTATAGTGGGATGACGGTTAACGCCGCAAGACCTGGTAAATTGCTTCACCAACCTGTTGCGTCGTGGCACTTCCTTGCATATCCGGCGTTTTAGGGCCACTGGCAATGACCTGTTCAATCGCCGTCACGATCCCATCGTGCGCGGCCTGATAATTCGCATCACCGTTGCCGAGGAAATCCAGCATCATGGCACCCGCCCAGATGGTCGCAATTGGGTTAGCGATATTCTTGCCGTAGATATCGGGAGCTGAACCGTGTACCGGTTCGAACAGCGACGGGAAGGTGCGCTGTGGGTTTACGTTGGCAGAAGGTGCAATACCGATTGTTCCCGTGCAGGCAGGGCCTAAATCAGAAAGAATATCGCCAAACAGGTTGGAGGCGACCACCACGTCAAAACGCTCAGGCTGCATAACAAAACGGGCGCACAGAATATCAATATGCTGTTTATCCCAGCGGATGTCAGGATACTGTGCAGCCATCGCTTCGACGCGTTCGTCCCAGTAGGGCATGCTGATGGCAAGGCCGTTGGATTTGGTGGCCGAGGTCAGTATTTTACGCGGACGGCTTTGCGCCAGTTCAAATGCATAACGCAAAATACGGTCAACGCCACGACGGGTAAATACCGATTCCTGAATAACCAGTTCATGTTCGGTACCCGCATTCACTCGCCCACCCAGTGACGAGTATTCCCCTTCTGTATTTTCACGCACGACATAGAAATCGATGTCGCCGGGTTTTTTACCCGCCAGCGGGCAGGGGACGCCGGGAAACAGACGTACCGGACGCAGATTGACGTACTGATCGAATTCACGGCGGAACTTGAGTAACGATCCCCACAGGGAGATGTGATCCGGCACGGTATCGGGCCAGCCTACGGCCCCGAAATAGATCGCATCGAAGGATTTCAGTTGCTCATGCCAGTCATCGGGCATCATCTTGCCGTGATGCGTATAGTACTCACAGCTAGCCCATTCTATGTGCTCAAAGCTGAGCGAAAGATCCCAACGCTCGGCAGCGGCCTGAAGCACACGAATACCTTCAGGCAGAACTTCTTGACCAATACCATCACCGGGAATCGCGGCAATACGCCAGGTTTTCTTCATCGCAGCTCTCACTTGTATGCCAGCAAAATTGACTTTCGCCTTATCCTATAATTGACTGTTTAAGAGTTAATCCCCCTAACTGGTGAAACATAAAACACAGATCATGAATAATCTGCCGCTGTTAAATGATTTGCGCATCTTTATGCTGGTGGCTCGTCGTGCCGGATTTGCCGCTGTGGCGCAGGAGTTGGGCGTTTCACCTGCGTTTATCAGCAAACGTATCGCCCTGCTGGAGCAGACGCTGAATGTGGTGTTGTTACACCGGACTACCCGGCGTGTAGCCATCACCGAAGAGGGGGAGAGGATTTACGAATGGGCGCAGCGGATCCTACAGGATGTGGATCAAATGATGGATGAGCTGTCAGATGTCCGTCAGATCCCACAGGGAACGCTGCGGATCATCAGTAGCTTTGGATTTGGCCGTCGGGTGGTGGCACCGGCGCTGTCTGCGCTGGCAAAACAGTATCCGCAGTTGGAGCTCAGGTTCGATGTTGAAGATCGGCTTGTGGATCTGGCGAGTGAAGGTGTCGATCTCGATATTCGCATTGGGGATGATATTGCGCCCAACTTGATCGCCCGTAAGCTAGCGACGAATTATCGTATTCTGTGTGCCTCGCCAGCGTTCGTGGCACAGCATGGCACACCGAAACAATTAAATGATCTGTCCACCTTTCCCTGTCTGGTCATTAAAGAGCGCGATCATCCGTTTGGCATCTGGCAAATGCGCAATAAAGAGGGGGAGCATTCGATTAAAGTCACGGGCCCGTTATCATCCAATCATGGTGAAGTGGTACATCAGTGGTGTCTGGATGGACAGGGTATTGCGCTGCGTTCATGGTGGGATGTCTGCGATAACATCTATAGTGGGCATTTGGTGCAAATATTACCGGAGTATTATCAGCCAGCAAATATATGGGCTGTTTATGTTTCTCGCCTGGCAATGTCGGCAAAAATCCGTATTACGGTTGAGTTTTTACGCCGCTATTTCGATGAGAAGTATCCAACGTTTACGCTGGAATAATGGTGAGAAATAAAAAGGCAGAATAATCTGCCCTTTTTATGACCATGACTGTTTTACAAAAGCGGTTATTTCGACTCTTCTGCTTCTGGTAATGTCACGTTAAGCTCGAGGATAGAAATATCGCCATCTTTTTGTTCAAGCTGTACGGTGACCATCTCAGGATCAATTTGTACATACTTACAGATAACGTCGAGAATATCTTTCCTCAACTGCGGTAAATAATGCGGTTCGGCGTCACTACGACGACGTTCCGCAACAATGATCTGCAGCCGCTCTTTAGCGATGTTTGCTGTGCTCTTTTTCCGCGAGAGAAAAAAATCCAGTAATGCCATAACTTATCCTCCGAACAGGCGTTTGAGGAAACCTTTCTTCTCTTCTTCAACGAAGCGGAAAGGACGTTCTTCTCCCAACAGGCGGTCTACGGTATCTGCATAGGCTTTACCAGCATCAGCATCGATGTCGAGAATCACCGGCTCACCCTGGTTAGACGCGCGCAGGACTGACTGATCTTCCGGAATCACGCCGACCAGCTTGATTCGCAGTATTTCCAGCACGTCTTCCATACTGAGCATGTCGCCTCTGTTTACGCGGCCCGGGTTGTAGCGCGTAAGCAGCAGGTGTTCTTTAATCGGGTCTTCACCATTTTCTGCGCGGCGAGATTTCGACGCCAGAATTCCCAGAATACGGTCAGAGTCGCGTACTGAGGACACTTCCGGGTTGGTGGTAATGATCGCTTCATCGGCAAAATATAATGCCATCAATGCGCCGGTTTCAATACCAGCCGGGGAGTCGCAGACGATGAAGTCGAAGTCCATCGATTTCAGGTCATCCAGAACTTTTGCGACGCCTTCACGCGTCAGCGCGTCTTTATCGCGAGTCTGTGAGGCCGGAAGAATAAAGAGATTTTCAGTACGCTTATCTTTGATTAACGCCTGATTTAACGACGCATCGCCCTGAATAACGTTGACGAAGTCGTAAACGACGCGGCGTTCGCAACCCATAATCAAATCGAGGTTACGCAGGCCGATATCAAAATCAATAACGACAGTTTTCTTTCCCTTCTGGGCCAAACCTGTAGCGATGGCCGCGCTGGAGGTGGTTTTGCCAACGCCCCCTTTACCCGAAGTAACAACAATAATGCGTGCCATAGAAATTCCTTGTTAAAAAGGGATCAATTCAACGGTTGAACTGTCAAAGCGTTCTCTGCTAATTGCAGACGCGCCGCTTTGCCATAAAATTCTGCTGGGATTTTATCACTCAGCCAATAAACACCTGCGATAGACACCAGTTCTGCCGTCAGATGGGTACAAAAAATTTGTGCTTCACGATCGCCGCTTGCACCTGCCAGTGCGCGGCCTCTCATCATGCCATAAACGTGAATGTTGCCGTCAGCAATGAGTTCAGCGCCTGCGCTGACGTGGCTTGTAACAATCAGATCACATTGTGGTGCATAAATGCGCTGACCGGAACGAACCGGGACATTTATTAATCGTGTTTTTGTGATGGGAGTAACGTTTTGCACTGGCGCGGCAGGAGCTGGTTCAGCAATGGCGGCAGTGCGCAGCGCTTTTTCTTTACCTTCAGTCAGTAAAGGAAGGCCCATTTCGTCGATTTCTGCCTTCAGTTTGGCATCTTTGCAGCCGCTAACGCCGATAATGCGCAGACCGGTAGACGCGACAACTTTCTGCAGCGCTGGCCAGTTTACCGGGCTTTCAAGGCCACTGACGTTGATCACCACGGGAGCATGTTTTAAAAAAGCAGGAGCCTGCGCGATTTTGTCTTCCAACGCCTGACGAATAACCTCGGGTTCTGCCTTGTGTAAGTGAACCACTGATAAGGTGAAGCTACTGCCTTTAAGCTCGATTGGCGTGTTTGACATCCTGGCCTTACTCAATTTGCTATTTATCATCCCCAGTGCGGGGTGATATTCCGAAGACTATAAGGCATGTTATAGTCAGTATTATATTGAGGCAAGCCACCATTCCGCGAATTCAGAGTAAAAGATATGTTTTGTGTGATCTACCGAAGCAGCAAACGTGACCAGACCTATTTATATGTCGAAAAAAAAGACGATTTCTCTCGTGTTCCTGAAGAACTGATGAAAGGTTTTGGTCAGCCGAAACTGGCAATGATTTTACCGCTTGATGGCCGCAAGAAACTGGTGAACGCCGATCTTGAAAAAGTAAAACAGGCGTTAACCGAGCAGGGCTATTATTTACAATTACCGCCACCGCCAGAAGATTTACTCAAACAGCATCTGTCTGTGGCAAAACAAAATATACCAGACGCTAAAGGTTAAACTGTATCCGGCAGCAGCGTGTCCCGTCGATGCAGTTCCTGAAATCTAAGACGACGTTAGGGGAAAGTCATGTATCAACATCACAACTGGCATGGTGCTCTGCTGGATTACCCAGTGAGTAAAGTGGTTTGCGTGGGCAGCAATTACGCAAACCATATTAAAGAGATGGGCAGCGCAACACCGGATGAACCGGTGCTGTTTATCAAACCGGAAACGGCGCTGTGCGACCTGCGCCAACCGCTGGTTATCCCGGCGGATATGGGGTCGGTGCACCATGAAGTTGAGCTGGCGGTGCTGATTGGTGCGACCCTGCGCCAGGCAACGGAAGAACATGTGCGTAAAGCCATTGCGGGTTATGGTGTGGCGCTGGATCTGACTCTGCGTGATATTCAGGGCAAAATGAAGAAAGCAGGGCAGCCGTGGGAGAAAGCGAAGGGATTTGATAACTCCTGCCCGCTATCAGGCTTCATTCCGGTGTCAGAGTTTAACGGTGATCCACAAAATACAGCGCTGAGTCTGACGGTAAACGGTGAAACACGTCAGCACGGTTCAACGGCAGACATGATCCATCACATCGTTCCGTTGATTGCCTACATGAGCCGTTTCTTCACCCTCAAAGCGGGGGACGTGGTACTGACAGGAACGCCAGAAGGCGTAGGGCCGTTACATAGCGGCGATGAGCTGGCGATTGGTTTTCACGGTCAAACGCTCACGACGCGAGTGCTGTAATCTCTTCTTGCCGCCTTTTCGGGCGGCAAAACTTGCATCAGCGTGCCAGACTGGTTATAAGGTGCAACCTGATTTTTGATGTGGACATCCCGATGAGCGAATTACCTTTCTGGCAAAGTAAAACCCTTGATGAAATGACCGACGCCGAATGGGAGTCGTTGTGCGACGGCTGCGGACAGTGCTGCCTGCACAAGCTGATGGATGAAGACACCGATGAAATTTACTTCACCAATGTTGCCTGTAAGCAGCTCAATATTAAAACCTGCCAGTGCCGTAACTACGAGCGTCGATTCGAGTATGAGCCTGACTGCATCAAGCTGACGCGTGATAATCTGCCCACTTTTGAGTGGTTGCCGATGACCTGTGCGTATCGTTTGCTGGCGGAAGGGAAAGGTCTGCCGGACTGGCACCCGCTGCTGACCGGCTCTAAAGCAGCGATGCACGGTGAGCGTATTTCAGTTCGCCATATTGCGGTGAAGGAATCAGAAGTACACGACTGGCAGGACCACATCTTAAACAAACCTTCATGGGCGGACTGAGCCGCCCATTGGCTGAAAGGCGTTAAGGATTAAGACTTTTTCGCCTGATACATCTCATCTCCGTGGTTATCATCTTCAACCCAGAAATTAATGTTGAATTGCGCGTCGTCGCTTAATTCAACGCGATGCCAGTACTGCGGTGGACTGGTCGCAAATTGACCGGCATTAATCACCACTTTCACTTCAGGTTCTTTCGCTTCTTCATTCGCAAAACCGTAATACGTTACCGTACCTTCCATCACGCAGAGCTGTCCAAAGACGCCCGCAGCAGTGTTATGGTGCGAAAGCAGTGCTGCAGGAACAGTGTCTTTCGTAAAGAAGGGAGTTGAGCGTTTAACTTTCCAGTTTGCCGGGATGCGTAAATGGGTCATGGGACATCTCCTTGGTGCAGCATTTATAAGATGTATTTAATATACATCTTATAAATGCTGGCAGGCAATGAATTTAAGGTAAAAAAAACGCTCCCGGAGGAGCGTCTCTGTTAACGACCGAAGAGGTCGCGTTTTTTCGGTTTAAACGGTTGGGCAATCACCACCAGCACGGCGACCACAAGGTACGCAGCAAAGATCCCTAATAGCCACTGTGGCATTTCGAGGGTTAAAAAAGACCACTGCCGTTCGGCGCAGTCACCGGATGCCAGGAAAACCTGAGGCAACCATTTATCCAGCGGTAACCAGCTCGGGAAGCGCGCAGCAAAATCACAGGTCATGAACGGTGACGGGTGAAGTTGGATCATAGTGTGTTCGTACGCTAACTGCAGACCGCGCCAGGCACTGTAAATCCAGATAATTATCGCAACAAAGCGCAGCGGTGTTTTTGGCGCAATAGCACCCACCAGGCCTGCCGCCATCACGCCGAATAACGCACTACGTTCGTAAATACACAACACGCAAGGTTTAAGCAGCATAACGTGCTGGAACCAAAGAGCAACGAGTTCCAGCGCCAGGGCGGTTAGCGCCAACAATAACCATGCTCCACGACCTCGGGAGCACTGGTTTAAAAATCGCAACATAATAATTTCCCTGCAACATGCGTAGAGAGCGCAGTTTAAACCAATTCAATTTATGCGCCACTAGCAGCTATTGAAATATTGTGTAATCGGATAATTATCATGCAAAAAGTCAAACCGGGCAGTGATTTGCCCGGTAAATTGTTATTAAAGTGTAGCTATCCAGCCTATTTTCGTCATCCATTCACTCACCGGAACGAGGGTGAATTCCACGCACAGAAGACCAACCAGCGTCAGCACGAGGGTATAAGGCAGCGCCATCCATACCATGCGGCCATAGGAGAGGCGAATTAATGGCGCCAACGCGGAAGTCAGCAGGAACAGGAATGCCGCCTGACCATTTGGCGTGGCGACGGAAGGCAGGTTGGTTCCGGTATTAATCGCCACCGCCAACAGTTCATACTGATTAAGACTGATCGTTCCGTTTTCCAGCGCCGCTTTGGCTTCGTTGATATAGATTGTCCCAACAAAGACGTTATCGGAAATAGAAGACAGCAGGCCGTTGAAGAGATAGAACAGTGTGAGCTGCGCATGTTCTGAGGCCTGTAATACGAACTGAATAATCGGTGCGAACAGTTGCTGGTCGATAATCACGGCGACAATCGAGAAAAACACGGTCAGCAGCGCGGTGAACGGCAGCGACTCGGTGAACGCTTTACCGATAGCATGTTCGTCCGTTACCCCGGTTAACGAGGTGGCCAGGATGATAACCGACAGGCCAATGAGCCCAACTTCCGCCAGATGCAGGGCCAAGGCAATCACCAGCCAGACGCCGATAATCGCCTGGACAATCAGTTTGATCTTGTCCTGACGGGTTCGCTGCTGGCGGCTCTGATCGTCAAATTGCTGCAAAACGTCACGCACCTTTTCAGGCAACGTTTCGCCATAGCCAAACCAACGTAATTTCTCGACCAGCATGCAGGTTAACAGTCCGCAGATAAGCACCGGGACGGTGACCGGCGACATACGCAGAAAGAAATCACCGAAGTGCCAGCCTGCTGCTTTGGCGATAATCAGGTTTTGCGGTTCGCCCACCATGGTCATCACGCCGCCTAACGCCGTACCGACCCCTGCGTGCATCATCAGGCTACGCAGAAAACCGCGGAACTGCTCAAGTACGGCTTTGTTGTGCTGATCGATATGGCTGTCATCGAGCATATTATTATCTTCCGCACGGGAAGAGGCGATGCGGTGGTAAATGCCATAAAAACCGACTGCCACACTTATCACTACGGCGACCACGGTCAACGCATCGAGGAAGGCGGACAGGAAGGCGGCGGCAACGCAGAAGGACAGCGACAACAGCATCTTAGAGCGAATGCTCAGCAGCAGTCGGGTAAAAATAAACAGCAGCAGTTGCTTCATAAAGTAGATGCCCGCCACCATAAACATCAGCAGTAATAACACCTCAAGATTGGCGGCAATCTCTTCCCGCACGTGCGTAGCGCTGGTCATGCCGATGACCACAGCTTCAATCGCCAGCAACCCGCCTGGCAGCAGCGGATAACACTTAAGCGCCATTGCCAACGTAAAGATGAACTCAGCCACCAGCAGCCAACCGGCAACAAATGGGTTGATGAAGAAGATAATCGGGTTAACGATTAAGAAGACTAATAATGCAAGTTTGTACCAGTCCGGCGATTGACCTAAAAAATTGCGCCACAGCGCGCGACCCCAGGATAGCTCCATGGCAGTTTCCCTTACCTATAAAAATGAAATCATGTTTTTATGTTTGATCGTAAAGCTTAACGGGACGAAGGAAAGCAGGCAAGCTCTTCAGCTGACGTGGTATGCCAGCTGTGAATCCGCGTTATCTGGAAAATGAAGACTTGATCCACTTTTTCTTCGTGGTGTCCGCTATCAGCTATGAAACCCGTCTGGTATGATAACTGTAACTATGTTTTGCTGTGTAATGGAATTATTACTATGGTCATTAAGGCGCAAAGCCCGGCGGGGTTCGCGGAAGAGTACATCATTGAAAGTATCTGGAATAACCGCTTCCCACCTGGCACTATTTTGCCCGCTGAACGTGAACTCTCTGAACTTATCGGAGTAACACGAACCACGCTACGCGAAGTGTTGCAGCGCCTGGCACGAGACGGCTGGTTGACCATTCAGCACGGCAAACCGACGAAAGTGAATAATTTCTGGGAAACGTCCGGACTGAATATCCTTGAAACGCTGGCGCGCCTCGATCACGAGAGCGTTCCGCAGCTCATTGATAATCTGCTGTCGGTGCGGACCAACATCTCGACGATCTTTATCCGTACTGCGTTCCGTCAACATCCGGACAAAGCGCAGGAAGTGCTGGCTACCGCAAATCAGGTGGCCGACCACGCTGACGCCTTTGCTGACCTGGATTACAACATTTTCCGCGGCCTGGCATTCGCTTCCGGTAACCCGATTTACGGCTTGATCCTCAACGGCATGAAAGGATTATATACCCGCATTGGTCGTCATTATTTCGCCAATCCGGAAGCCCGTAGCCTGGCGCTGAGCTTCTACCGTAAGCTGTCATTACTCTGCGAGCAGGGTTCCCATGACCAGGTGTATGAAACGGTGCGCAGTTACGGTCACGACAGCGGCGAGATTTGGCATCGCATGCAGAAAAACCTGCCCGGCGATTTAGCCATTCAAGGCCGCTAAGCCGCTAAATAAAAAACCCCTCATTCGAGGGGTTTTGTTTTTACAGGCCGTTCATCCTCGGCGGACAACGTTCCAGCAGTTCAACACTGCCATCCTCATTCTGTTGCTCCAGAGTCACGTCAAAACCCCATAACCGATGGACGTGCTTCAGCACCTCTTTGCGGCCCTTATCCAGCGGGGCGCGATTATGCGGGATATAACGCAAAGTGAGGGAGCGATCGCCACGCAGATCGACATTCCACACCTGAATGTTTGGCTCCAGGTTGCTCAGATTATACTGTGACGACAACCGATTGCGAATTTCACGATACCCCTCTTCGTTATGAATCGCTGAGATTTCCAGGTAATTGTGTCTGTCATCGTCCAGCACGGTGAACAGGCGGAAATCACGCATCACTTTCGGTGACAGGAACTGGCTGATAAAGCTCTCGTCTTTAAAATCACGCATGGCGAAGTGCAGCGTTTCCAGCCAGTCAGAACCCGCAATATCCGGGAACCAGTATTTATCTTCCTCGGTCGGGGACTGACAAATACGCTTGATGTCCTGGAACATGGCGAATCCAAGCGCATAGGGGTTGATTCCGCTATACCACGGGCTGTTATACGGCGGCTGGAACACCACATTGGTATGGCTGTGTAAAAACTCCAGCATAAACCGTTCGGTGACTTTGCCTTCATCATAAAGGTGGTTAAGGATGGTGTAATGCCAGAACGTCGCCCAGCCTTCGTTCATCACTTGGGTTTGTTTCTGCGGATAAAAATACTGGCTCACTTTGCGCACGATACGCAGGACTTCACGCTGCCAGGACTCCAGCAGAGGGGCGTTTTTCTCCATGAAGTACAACAGGTTTTCCTGTGGCTCAGAGGGATAACGCCGCGCTTCAAACACGGTTTTTTCTTCTTCTTTTTTCGGCAAGGTGCGCCACAGCATATTCACCTGGCTTTGTAGATATTCCTCACGGCTTTTTTGCCGCGCTTTCTCTTCCTGTAATGAAATTTTTTGCGGACGTTTATAGCGGTCGACGCCGTAATTCATGAGCGCATGGCAGGAGTCGAGCAGTTTTTCGACTTCATCGACGCCGTAACGCTCTTCGCACTGGGTTATGTAGTTTCGTGCAAAAATCAGATAATCAACGATTGAGCTGGCATCCGTCCAGCTACGGAAAAGGTAGTTGTTCCGGAAGAAGGAGTTATGCCCGTAGCAGGCGTGCGCCATCACCAGCGCCTGCATGGTGATGGTGTTCTCCTCCATCAGATACGCGATGCAGGGGTTAGAGTTGATGACAATCTCATAGGCCAGCCCTTGCTGACCGTGCTTATACAGACGTTCGGTTTCAATGAACTTTTTACCAAACGACCAGTGGGTATAGTTAATCGGCATCCCGACGCTGGAGTAGGCATCCATCATCTGCTCGGAGGTGATGACCTCGATTTGGTGCGGGTAGGTCTCCAGTCGGTAGAGTTTTGCCACGCGGTCTATTTCCGCCAGATAAACATCCAGCAGTTCAAACGTCCAGTCGGGTCCATCGCTCAACCGTGTGGTGTCCTTGTTCATGGAATCAATCGTAGCCATTCGCGCACCCTCATTGTTGGCGGCACTCTCTGTCTGGAGTACCTCATTTCAAGCATAGAACACGGTGTTAAAAAGCGTGCTGCAGCAGAAAATTTTTCTTTGCGATATCACATCAATGCAGCGCCGAAAAACGCGATGTCTACAAAATTTTATGCTGGATAAAAATGACGCACAGCAGGAGATGCCAAAGCGGAGACTTCCCTGTCATTGCCGCTATGTGTGAGATACATCACCATAAAAAAGCCATATGTTGAATAATATTTTCAACTGAGTTATCAAGATGTAATTAGATGATTGTTCTTTTACTGTTAACGGAGTGGCTATGCGAGTTGTCATACTGGGAAGTGGTGTCGTTGGCGTGACCAGCGCCTGGTATTTAAGTCAGGCTGGGCACGATGTCACCGTCATTGATCGTGAGCCCGGCCCGGCACTGGAAACCAGTGCGGCAAATGCGGGGCAAATTTCTCCAGGTTATGCAGCACCATGGGCGGCACCCGGTGTACCGCTAAAAGCGATTAAATGGATGTTCCAGCGCCATGCTCCGCTGGCCGTTCGCCTTGACGGGACCCAGTTCCAGTTGAAATGGATGTGGCAAATGCTGCGCAATTGCGATACCAGCCATTACATGGAAAACAAAGGACGTATGGTGCGTCTGGCGGAATACAGCCGTGATTGTCTGAAGGTACTGCGTGCAACCACCGGCATTGAATACGAAGGTCGTCAGGGCGGGACGTTGCAACTGTTCCGTACCGCGCAGCAGTATGAGAACGCCACGCGCGATATCGCCGTTCTGGAAGATGCGGGCGTACCGTATCAACTGCTTGAAGCCCATCGCCTCGCGGAAGTAGAACCGGCGCTGGCCGAAGTGGCGCACAAGCTGACCGGCGGTCTGCGTTTACCGAATGACGAAACCGGTGACTGCCAGCTGTTTACCCAACGCCTGGCGCAAATGGCGGAGTTAGCGGGGGTGAAATTCCGCTTCAACACGCCGGTCGATAAACTGCTCTGCGATGGTGAACAGATTTATGGCGTGCAGTGTGGTGAGGAAATCATTAAAGCCGATGCCTATGTGATGGCGTTTGGCTCTTACTCCACGGCAATGCTGAAAGGGATAGTGGATATCCCGGTTTACCCGCTAAAAGGGTATTCGCTGACGATTCCGGTAGCCGAAGACGACGGGGCTCCGGTATCGACTATCCTTGATGAAACCTACAAAATCGCCATTACCCGCTTCGATAACCGTATCCGCGTGGGCGGCATGGCGGAGATTGTTGGATTCAATACCGAATTATTACAGCCGCGCCGTGAAACGCTGGAAATGGTAGTGCGCGATCTCTTCCCGCGTGGTGGTCATGTGGAGCAGGCAACCTTCTGGACTGGGCTGAGGCCGATGACGCCAGACGGTACGCCTGTGGTAGGGCGTACCCGCTTTAAGAATCTGCTGCTCAATACCGGTCATGGCACGCTGGGCTGGACCATGGCCTGCGGTTCGGGACAACTGCTGAGCGACATCCTTTCTGGCCGGACTCCTGCAATCCCCTACGACGACCTGAGCGTAGCACGTTACAGCCCGGGGTTTACCCCGTCACGTCCACGACATTTACACGGCGCACATAGCTGATAAGGACGCGAGATGACCCGCCCGATACTGGCCAGCATTGACCTGCAGGCGTTGAAACAAAACTTAAGCATTGCGCGTCAGGCTGCACCGGACGCCCGTGTCTGGTCAGTGGTGAAAGCCAATGCCTATGGACATGGCATTGAGCGCGTCTGGAATGCGCTGGGGACCACCGATGGTTTCGCCATGCTCAATCTGGAAGAAGCGATAACGCTGCGCGACCGGGGCTGGAAAGGCCCGATCTTAATGCTGGAAGGGTTTTTCCACGCTGAAGATCTGACGGTGTATGACCAATATCGTCTGACCACCTGTGTACATAGCAACTGGCAGCTTAAAGCGTTACAAAACGCCCGACTGAACGCCCCGCTGGATGTTTATCTGAAGGTTAACAGCGGCATGAACCGTCTGGGCTTTTTGCCTGAGCGAGTGGCGACCGTCTGGCAACAGCTGCGGGCGATGCCTAACGTGGGTGAAATGACGCTGATGTCGCACTTTGCCGATGCCGAACACCCGGACGGCATTCAGGAAGCGATGACGCGTATTGCGCAGGCGACGGAAGGGGTGGAGTGCAAACGCTCGTTGTCGAATTCGGCAGCCACGCTGTGGCACCCGGAGGCGCATTTTGACTGGGTTCGTCCGGGTATTATTCTCTACGGTGCCTCTCCGTCGGGGCACTGGCGGGACATCGCCAACACCGGCCTAAAACCGGTTATGACCCTGAGCAGTGAAATCATCGGCGTGCAAACGCTGAAGGCCGGCGATCGGGTCGGTTATGGTGGGCGTTACACTGCCAGTGGCGAACAACGCATCGGCATAGTGGCGACCGGATATGCAGATGGTTATCCGCGTCATGCGCCAAGCGGTACGCCAGTGCTGGTGGACGGTGTCCGCACTGGGACCGTTGGCACGGTGTCAATGGATATGCTGGCGGTGGATCTGACGCCGTGTCCGCAGGCAGGCATCGGTACGCCGGTGGAACTGTGGGGCAAAGAGATAAAAATTGATGATGTAGCTCTCGCAGCGGGTACGGTGGGGTACGAGTTAATGTGCTCGCTGGCGCTGCGCGTCCCTGTTGTGACGGTGTAACTCTTTAGGTTGCCGGGTGGCATGCACCATCCGGCAACCTGTTTCAGTTATTCATCTTCGTCTTCTGCGACACGAACACCCACTTTCAGCACCGAATTATCTTCTTTCTCGGCTACTGTCCAGATCATCCCAGCAAATTCAACCTGGTCACCGACAACTGGCGCGGCGCCTAACAATTGCTGGACGATTTCACCCAATGTTTGCTGCTTATCACGATACTCGGTGCCATCGTCGAGGCCATAAATCAGCGCCACGTCGGCATATTTCGCGCTGGCTTCGAGAATAAAATCACCAAAGAAACGCTGGTCTAACGACACCGGTGGCGACTGGCTGAAGAGTTTGCCAAGAGCGGGGAGATCGCGTTCGCGACCAATGACGCACAGGACGTCGCCTTCACGCAGGCGAGTGCTGCCCGACGGGTGAAACAGCACGTTGTCACGAAACAACGCGGCTATTCGCGTCTCCTCTGGCATATGCAGGTCGCGCAGCGCGGCGCCCACACACCATTTATCCGCGCTCAGTTGATAAACAAACTGCTCCCAGGGATTATCCGGATGAATATCAAGACCAATACGGGAGACGGGCCAGCCGACCGGCGGAACCACCACCTTGGCTTTTTTGGCCGCCCATGAGAGCGATGTCCCCTGAAACAGCAACGAAATTAATACCACGAAGAACGCGACGTTGAAAAACAGACGCGCATTCTCAAGCCCCGCCATCATCGGGAAAACGGCGAGGATGATCGGCACCGCGCCGCGCAGGCCAACCCAGCTGATGAATATGCGCTCACGCAGATTGAAGCCCCGGAACGGCAACAACCCGGTGAACACTGACAGCGGACGGGCAATGAAAATCATCCACGCAGACAAAATCAGCGCAGGGATCGCGATAGGCAGCAGGTCGGACGGCGTAACCAGCAACCCCAGCACCAGGAACATGGCGATTTGCGCCAGCCAGGCCAGACCGTCGAAGTTTTGCAGAATGCCAAACCGGTTACGAATCGGGCGATTACCCAGCAGAAAACCACACAGATAGACCGCCAGAATACCGCTGCCTTCAAGAGCAGTGGTGACGGCAAAGACGAGGATCCCGCCGCTTAAGGCCAGCAAAGGATACAATCCAGCAGGCAGCGATATCCGGTTAATCATTTGCTGTAGCAGATAACCACCGCCAAGGCCGAGCACGATTCCCAGGCCAAACTGCTGGATGATATGCACAGCGAACATCCAGCTTAAACCGGTCTCATGGTTTTGGATCATTTCGATAAGCGTGATGGTCAGAAACACCGCCATCGGATCATTGCTGCCTGATTCTATTTCCAGCGTAGAGCCGACACGTTCGTTAAGACCCTTACCGCC
This sequence comes from Citrobacter tructae, assembly GCF_004684345.1. Classification (NCBI taxonomy): domain Bacteria; kingdom Pseudomonadati; phylum Pseudomonadota; class Gammaproteobacteria; order Enterobacterales; family Enterobacteriaceae; genus Citrobacter; species Citrobacter tructae. The sequence goes on along the minus strand of NZ_CP038469.1, from coordinate 1,329,509 downwards.
GAGCAGGGAAAAAACCGCTGCGGCGTCGGTTGAGCCGACAATCGCGCCAATCAGCAGCCCTTCAATAAGATCCAGATGAAACAGCCAGGCGGCCATCATGCCGGTTAAACCGGAGGTGATAAGTACGCCAATGGTCGCCAGCGATAATGCCGGGCCCAGCGCCACGCGAAAGGAGCTGGCCTGGGTGCGCATTCCGCCATCGAGCAGAATTATCGCCAGCGCCAGGTTACTCACCATGTAGGCGAAAGGGTAGTTATCAAAAGGAATACCGCCAATGCCATCCACGCCCGCTAACATGCCGATAGCGAGAAATATCACCAGAATAGGGATGCCAAGACGTGATGAAAATGAACTGAGTAAGATACTGCAGGTGACGAGGACGGAACCCAAAATAAAAAGGCTGATAATTGCTGCGGCATCCAACGTTCGGTTACTCCTGAATTACGCTGTTTCGTATTAATAAACCCTAACATAATAGCGGCAGAAACAGCGTTTTACTTAGCCCTGTAAGCGGCTTTTTTTACGATTTCAGTACCGGATGCCCGGTTAAGGTGAGCTGGCTGCTATTTTTAACGTTTTTCAGCACCGCTTTCGCCCCCAGCGGGAGCGTGACAGTGCGTTGCTCATGACCAAAATCGAGGCCGCTAATCAACGGTACCGACAGTCTGGAGCGCAAAAACGTACAGACTTCATCCAGATTGTACCCCGCGTCATAATCGTTCGGCGCGCTGCCGCTAAAGCTGCCGAGAATAATGGCGTTCTGACGGGCTAAAATCCCCGCGTGGTACAGTTGTAACAGCATGCGCTCGATGCGAAACGGATGCTCGTTAATGTCTTCCAGCACTAAAATACCGTTATCAATGGTCGGCATCCACGGGGTGCCAATCAGCGAAATGAGCATCGCCAGATTTCCGCCCCACAGTGTCCCTTCGGTGGCACAGTCCGGGCCATCACCCTGCCAGTCAATCGTAAATTGCGCATTGCGCAACGCCCGCCAGAAATGATGCTCGGTAAAGGCGTTCATCTCCTCGGCACCGAAGTTTGCTGCCAGCATCGGGCCGCTGAAGGTGATAACGTTGCCTTGTGCCAGCAGCCCGCACTGAATCGCCGTAAAATCACTGTGTCCGCAGATAAGTAGCGGATCTTGTTGTTGACGGGCTGCCAGCGCCTGCCAGTTAATATCGCCCAATAAACGGCTGGCGCCGTACCCGCCGCGTACCGGCATCACAATGGTATTGGGTGTTTTCAGATTAACGAGTGAGTTCACATCTGCCAGCCGTTCTGCTTCTGTGCCCGCAAAACGCTGGCAACGGCGCGCAATGACCGCTGAATTGTCGACCTGATGACCGGCCTCAGTAAGACGCGAAAGCCCGCGTAATGCCGCTTGCTGGTTGATACAGTAGCCCGAAGGGGCAATTAAGTGAAACCGGGACATGGCATTTCCTTGCTACAACTAAAACCAAATGTATATCATGCCGCGTAGGTATGTCGTTGTCACCTCAGCGACAGGTTCCGGCTATAAGGATAGATGACGTGAAATTGAGATGGTTTGCTTTTTTGGTTGTATTACTTGCGGGCTGTAGTTCAAAACAAGATTACAAAAATCCGCCATGGAATGCTGAAGTTCCGGTTAAACGCGCAATGCAATGGATGCCGATCAGTGAAAAAGCCGGCGCGGCCTGGGGGGTAAGCCCACAATTGATTACGGCCATCATCGCCATTGAATCGGGCGGAAACCCGAATGCGGTCAGTAAATCTAACGCCGTGGGGCTGATGCAGCTCAAAGCCTCCACTTCAGGGCGTGATGTGTACCGTCGTATGGGGTGGAGCGGAGAGCCGTCGACCAGTGAGTTGAAAAACCCTGAGCGCAATATCTCGATGGGCGCGGCGTACCTGAATATTCTCGAAACCGGACCGCTGGCCGGCATCGAAGACCCACAGGTTATGCAATATGCGCTAGTGGTGTCGTATGCCAACGGTGCGGGAGCGCTGCTGCGGACATTCTCCTCTGACAGGAAAAAAGCCATTAATAAAATCAACGATCTCAGCCCGGATGAGTTTATTGAGCATGTCGCTGATAATCATCCGGCACCGCAGGCTCCGCGCTATATCTGGAAACTTCAGCAAGCGCTGGATGCTATGTAGTACGCGTGATGCTACTCGCGTACCTTATTGGATTTCTCCCGGGCTTCACGCTCGAGTGAAAAAATAATCCGCTGTAAGTTTCGCTCCACCGCCGGGCTGACGTTGAGAAAACGGAAGCTCAGGCGGGGAGTGGTGATGGTTTCATTTTTCCCGTCGATCACCTTGCGTTCGCTAATGGATATAAGCTGGGCGTCAACGTGGTAAACCCCCCATTGCTCCATATTCAGTTCAACTTGCGAGAAGCGCATGCCTTCCACCAGTCCCTCTGGTTTTGTCTCTTCTAACAATGCGCCCATCCCGCCGAGAGATAAATCGAATAAACGAAAACGCAGAATGCTGTTATCTGGCATTTTTGCCGTGCAGTGATAGGGCGGATGCAGCGGAGCACCAATACGGAAATATTCCCGACGCTGGACAAACCACAGCGCAGGCGGCAGCGACGAGACAAATGCCGGTAGCCGTTGATATTCACCCTTCGTAAGCTGTGGCAGAGTGAACTCGACCTTGGCCCCTTGCGTTTCGGCGATGATCGAGATCTGGCTGGCCCGCTGAACGGCCTGGTTTTCATATTCCTGGCTGCCAAAATCCATGATCAATTCGTCCGGGCTCACCGCGAGAATTTTGCTGATGAACTGCCCACCTGACCAGGAGATACGCAGTGGGATCTGCTGCGAATTTAAGTCCCGGAGAACGCCTAACACCGCTAATGGATTTTGCTTCAGGAACTGCTCATGGTAGTTGCTCACACCTAATGACTCCTGGATGCCTGGTTTGTCGTTGGATTATCGGCATTGCGCGACAGAACTTAATACAAATGGATGAAATTTTTTATTAAGTCTGCTGAATTCAAGCTGAAGGAAAACACCGTGCAACGGCTTGCCTATACTTAAGGTGCTGGCGCAGGAATGGCTTGCGCGTGCATTCACTGGAAAGAGGGCCTGAAAATGGGAATTATTACCTGGATTATTTTTGGTCTGATTGCGGGCGTTATCGCCAAACTGATTATGCCGGGGCGTGATGGCGGTGGATTTATTCTGACCTGTATTCTCGGTATTGTCGGGGCCGTGGTCGGCGGATGGCTGGCAACCATGTTTGGTATTGGCGGTGATATCAGCGGGTTTAATCTGCACAGTTTCCTGGTGGCCGTCGTCGGCGCGATTCTCGTGCTGGGCATTTTCCGGCTGGTGCGGCGAGATTAACAGAACGGCCCCTGCGGGGGCCGTTTACTTCTCTGGATGGCGATACGTTAGAATGTATACTCAACCCCTGCCCAGAAATTACGGCCTTCTTCGATAAATCCTTCGCTATACACATACTGCGTATCGAACAGGTTATTGACCGACGCGTTCACGCTAAACCCGTGGCCGATGGCGTAGTCCGCGCGGAGATGGGTAATGGCAAATCCGGCCGCTTTCTGTGAGCCGTCGGTATTGCTGTAGCTTGACGAGCGAGCCTCTTCAGACAGCGTAATGCTGAGTGGATCCCTCGGTTTCAGCGTCATCCAGGCGGTGAGGGTTTGCGTTGGCAGGTCGGTCGTTTTGCCAATGTCGCTGCGTTTGACGTCCGCATGGATAAGACCATAACTCAGTCCCACGTCCAGCATATCGAAGACCTTGCCTTTAACGCCTGCATCCAGTCCGGTGTAGTCCACCCGACCGCTGTTTTGGTTCTGGATCGTGTCGGCGTCAATATTGTGCGACAGGATCGCATCGGTAATACGGTTGTAATACACGCTGGCTTCGAATCCCCAATCCTTGCTGAGTGAGCTGTTCCAGGTGAGGTCAACGCTGCGGGCGCGCTCTGGTTTTAGCTGTGGGTTAACCAGTGCGACCTGGTTATAGGCCGGTTTTGAAGTGGTGTAACGCTCTTTCAACGTCGGGAAACGCGTTCTGTCAGAGTAGGACAGCGCCAGCGTGTCGGTATTGTCAAAGTGGTATTTGGTCATCACCTGCCAGTTAAAGGCCGACTGATGGTTGTCGTCATAGTGGGTAACGCTGCCATTTTTCTCGTGCTTCATTCCCTCCAGGCTGTCGCGCCAATCGTAGCTTATCCCTGCCACCACATCGACATTGTCCGCAGCCGCCCACTGGTATTCGCTGGCGACAGACCATGTCCGGTCTTCATAACGATCGTAAGCTGCATTCGGCGCGCCTTTTTCGCGATGAACATCGTCTTTCCAGTTCACGGCGAAAGAGAGCAGATCGTTTTCACGCATATCGGCGGCGAGCTGCAATCCCGCACCGTCGCTGTAGTCAGAATAATGACTATAGCTGCCTTTCTTATTTTTCAGATCGGCCAGCGAGTTGTACATCATCAGCGTATTTTCAAAGGTGTCGCGATACAGCCGACTTTTCAGGGTAAAGCGATCGCCCAGATGTGTGGTGCCCTGATAGTAATAACTCTCTTTATCGTACTGCGGCCATTGCCAGTAGCGCGATTTCTGACTGCTGGTTCCGGCGTACGGCGGGTTATCCTTTTCGCCGTCCTGATTAATGTAGGTGAGGACATATTCATCGTCGCCGCGTGGAGTGAATCCCAGCTTGATGATGCCGCGTTTATCATCGGCGGAGGAGTTGATCATCTTGCCGTTGCTGCCGGCCACCGGATTATCCACACCGTGTGGTAATCCGAGGAAATCCTGCTTTAGCTGGCTACCGCTGAGCTGGATGTAGCCGAGATCGTTGCTGGCGCCAAAAGACGCATGCATATCATGGGCGTTGTCTTTGCTACGACTCCAGCCCTGCCGATAGCCAATGCTGCCCTCAATCGCTTTGCTGGGTTTTTTTGTGGTGATGTTGATTGCGCCGCCCATCTGGTTTGGACCTTGCAATAACGATGAATAGCCTTTGGAGACTTCAACCGAGGCGATGTCGGAGGTGAGAAAACGGCCTAAATCAAGATTACCGTCGTAGGGGATATACACCGGAACACCGTCGAAAAAGACCGGCACCTGGCGACTGTCAAACCCGCGCACTTTGACCTGTTGCTCATTACGGTTGCCGGATTTTTGCAGCACCACGCCGGGGACTACGCTCAGCGCCTGGGCGACGTTTTGTTTATCCAGTTTTTGTATTGTTTCCTGGCCAAGAACCGTGGTGGTTGCGGCGGAGGCCGGGCTTGACCAGACGGTCATGGTTTCGCTTTCCTGCCCAGCAAAAGCACTCTGCGCGAAAGCAAGCGACAGCGCTGTGTAAAGACAACTGTTGGTGAAATTCATTATTTTTAGTCCATTTAAGAATATTAAATACCGTGTGCATCCGGGCTCAGGGTGACTTTGATATCCGCAGGTGGTGCGTAATAAGGCGCGGAGGTGATAAAGAGTCTGATGCCGCAGTCGAGATAACTTGCCAGCGAAGCGAGGGTAATGCCGCCAGTCAGTGCCAGTGTGCAATGTGGGGCCAGAGAGGGCGCCTGGCGGGCGATATCTGCCGCCTGCTCAGGGGTAAATTTGTCGAGTTGCAGCACATCGGGCGCGGCGCGTAGCGCCGCCAATGCCTCATCTGGCGTATCCGCTTCGACGACAATCTTTTTTTCCGGCGCATGGTGTCGCAACTGCGCGATGGCACCCGCCCAATCGTGCTGGTCAGTGAGAAAACGACGGTGATTAGCAAACAGCAGTACCGTTTCGGCGCATCCTCCCCGATGGATAATGCCCCCGGCGGCGAGTATTGCCTGAGTCGCCAGCATACGCGTGCCGGGAATGGCTTTGCGGGTACAGGCAATCTGCGCATCAGGGTAGCGGCTGCGGGTAACGCTTAGCATCGCGTCGAGATAGTGTGAGATGCCGCAGCTCCACTCCAGCACATTCTGGACCGCCTTCCAGCCCTGATGCAGCGCTGCCGCGTTGCCGCGGGCACGAATGAGTAACTGTTCAGCGACCGCGTGTTCGCCATCAGACAGCTGTTCAGTGACGGTCAAACCTAATGAATGCAGCATTTGTCTGGCGACAGCTATGCCGCTCACGCATCCTCCCTGGCGATGGTAAAACGTGATGACTCCTGGTTGTGCGCCAATACCCAGCGCCCGGGTGGTCAGATCGCCACCCTGAATATCTTCCTGCAGTAGCGCATCAGTTTGCGCTTGCGAAAAGTAGATCATTGCAGTACCTCCCGCGGCACGCTGTCCCACCAGATCAGCGCCCAGTCGCGGCTGGCGGGCGCAATGGTGCGGGGGTCCTGCTGTTGATACCAGTGCTCCAGACGTTCAGTCTCGTCGGTACTGAGCTCGCCCATGCTCCAGCGTACGTTTTCCAGAAAACGTGTCCAGGAGCTGTTGTCCTGCTGACAGTTTGGTCCGCGGATGAAATCAACGTGGGCATGGATGCCCATCTGATACAGGACATTCAGCGCATATATGTAGTTGGGAAGTTCAATCACCTCACGACCCAGCGCGCGCTGAATGGTAGGGGAGACAAATGAAGAATTGACAAGATGGGTGGTGTATACCCGCAGCCGTGCCTGATTATTCAGTTTGGTCATAGCCTGACGCATGTCGGCAACCAGCGTGGAGCGTGAGGCGACGGCGATATCACACTGAGGTAAATCGTCCCAGTGTTCTTCCCAGGCTCGCTGGACCCAGCGTATGTGGTGGGCGTTCATTTGCCCGGCGCGGCGGGCGGCAACGCTCAGCATTCCCTGGCTGTAATCCACGCCGTAGATTATCGGTATCTTTTTGGCCAGCGCCAGCGCGACTGTACCGGGACCGCAGCCCATGTCAAACAGTGACTCCGCGCCTTTCAGGTCAATCTTTCCCAGTAGCTGAAGCAGGTAGCTGTCGGTTAATGTGGCGCAATTCTCGGCCATTTTTTCCGCACGTTTATCCCAGTGCTCCGGCTTTTTCTCGGTTCTGTTCGCCAGCTGTAACTGTTTACGGTAAAGATCGGCAAAATCAATGTCGTCAATGAGCATTATTATTCCTTAATTGTGTGAGCCAAAGAGATGGTGGGTAATTTGTGACGGTGTAACGCGATACAATGCAGCCAGTCGATCGGCGGCGAGCTGGTGTTCAGGAAGACCTTGCGACACCGCGCCGTCCGGTTCGACGCGTACCACGCTGTCGGCTATGGCTCGCGCATGCAGAGGATGGTGGGTCGACATCAGCAAGGCCATGCCGGAATCTTTTAGGGTAACCAGCGTGTCGAGCAAACGGATCTGATGACCAAAATCGAGGCTGGATGCTGGTTCATCCAGCAATAGCAGTCGCGGACGCTGTGCCAGCGCACGGGCAATCAACACCAGTTGGCGTTCCCCACCGCTCAGCGTGTTCCAGCGTCGATACGCTAGATGGCTAATTCCCAGCATTTCCAATGGTTGTAGAGCCGTTTCGCGCTCTCTGGCGCCGGGAACCGCAAATGCCGCCATTTGCGGGGCCAGTCCCATCATCACCATGTCGAGAACGGTGAAGGCAAACGCCCCATCATGCGCCTGCGGCACCCAGGCGATGGCGCGGGCGCGTTCATGTTCGCTGAGGTGATTTACCGCAACGCCATCCAGAAAAATGTTGCCCTGTAAGAGTGGGTGAATGCCAAGAAGGGTGCGCATCAGCGTCGTTTTTCCGCTGCCGTTTGCGCCAAGCAGGCAGCAAATGGACCCTTCGCTTACACTGAACGAAACGTTGTGTAATAGGGGCTGACGGACGTGGTATCCCAGAGAGGCGTGTTGCACGGTCAGCAGCGTCATGAACGGCCCCCCCGCAGCAGCAGGAGCAAGAAGAACGGCGCACCAATAAATGCGGTCAGGATCCCCAGAGGGATTTCCGTGCTACTTAGCGTGCGCGCGAGGGTATCGGTCAGCAGCAGCAATATGGCCCCGATGCCCATTGAAACCGGCAGCAGTTGCTGATGATTGTTACCGCTGAGCAGTCGGCCAATATGCGGCACCACTAATCCGATCCAACCGATAATCCCTGCAATAGCAACGGTACAGGCGGTAATCAGCGTAGCGCAGACAATCAGTCCCAGCCGCAGTCGGGACACGTTGATGCCCAGCGAGCGGGCTTCATCATCTGACAGCGTAAGCAAATTCATGCGCCAGCGCAGCAGCAACAGCGGGATCGAACCGGCCACAATCAGTGGGGCAGAGAACCAGAGATCGTGCGCCGTGATGGTGGATAAACCGCCGAGCAGCCAGAAGGTAATTGATGGTAGCTGGGTATACGGGTCGGCCAGCGTTTTGATCAGCGAAATGCCCGCGCCGCACACCGTGCCCAACGCAATGCCGACCAGTACCAGCGTTAAAACCGGATCGTGACGTTTCACCCGGCGGGTAATCAGCCACACGCCCGCGACCACCAGCAGGCCGCCGACAAACGCATACAGCTGAATAAACAGGATCGGCAAACCCAGCAGGATGGCCGAGCAGGCACCTAAACCGGCGCCCGCGGCCACGCCGAGAATGTCCGGTGAAACCAGCGGGTTACGGAACATGCCTTGATAGGTGGTTCCGGCTCCTGCCAGCGCGGCGCCCAGCAGTAGTGCAGCCAGAATGCGCGGCAAACGAATTTGCCAGAAGACAATTTTATCCTGCGCTAACACGCTATCCTGACCGGTAATAAGCGCCATGACGTGTTGCGCATCCAGTCGATACGCGCCGGAAATTGCGGCGACCATCACGCACACTACGATGGCTGCTGTCAGCAGAATACTGAGGGTGGAGGTTCTCATCAGGCCGCCACCAGCTTTTGATACTGGGAATCGCTTAGCGTGGTATGCCAGAACAATTCAGCGTAGCACTGCATATCGGCTTTAAAGCAAGCCTCAACTTGTGGATCGAGCCAGGCGTGCAGGCGGCGTAACCCCAATAAGCGGTTGATACCAGGAGGTGCATCCAGCCAGCCAAATGGCAGGCCGCTGAGAAACAGAATACGTTTATCGGCAACGGCTTTAACCCCTTGCCAGACAGGATCTTCTCGCAGGTACTGCGCCGTCACCGCATCCTGAACCAGGATAATGTCAGGCTGCCAGTTCAGCAGGTTTTCCATTGACACCTGCGCCAGCCCCTGTCGACCAGTGATCTGCGCCACGTTGTGTAACCCCAGCAACTCTGCCGCTTCGGTATGCAAAGAACCTTGTAAACCAGTTTCCAGTCCTCGGGCACCGCGTGCGGCATAGAAACGCAGGTTGGCGGCGGCAGAGCGCGAGAAAACATCAGCTTCATCAATGAATCGCCGGGCAAGCTCGGCCTGCACGGTGGCTCGCGTTGTGGTTCCCAGCGCATTACCCGCCGCAGTCAACTGCGCCGGCGTTTGTCGAAGTTCACCGTTAATCAGTAGCCAGGGGATTTGTGTTTGTGCGTTGACCTGCCTTGCCTGAGAAAGCCAGGTTTCATCGGCATTGCCGCAGTCAACCACCAGGTCGGGTTTGAGCGCCAGTAGCGCTTCAAGTGAGAGCGTACTGGCGCGCCCCGCCAGCCTGCCCAGTTTCGGTAATGCCCGAATATCATCGTGGAACGGGATGGCGGTCTGGCGAGAGAAATCAAAGGAGGAAAGCCCCACCAGTTTTTCCGGCGCGACGGCCAGCAGCAGCATGTCAGCGGGTGCCCCCGCGCTGACCACGCGTTGGATTATATTCGGCCCTTGCGTGCCTCCAACGGTAACGGTTAGCGGCGTTTGAGCCAATGCGGGAAGATGGCGTAGCAGCAGTGCAGATGCCACAAGCTGGGCAAACATCCGTCTTGTCAGTGCCATTATCAGTGTCCTGAAGGTTACAAATTCGCTATATATTTACATATATATCGAATAAAAACATGTTCAGAATCAATTTCACACGGATGAAAACCCCGGATACCCCATAAGGGCTAGAGGGTATAGAGACAGCTTAAATGGCGAAAAATAAGACAGAAAAAATCCGCGGCATAGCGCGGATTCAGGGAGTAAAACGTCTCAGGTAATGACGTTAAGGCGTCGGTTGAGTCTGTTTTTTAGGCTCAGCTGGCGTTGTACTTGTCGGGGTCGGTCGTGATGCGGGTACGCTGTCACAGGGCTTTTCTTTGGCGCAAATCAGGTCGAGCATTTTCAGCGTTACGCCGTTGGTCCAGCCAAAACCGTCCTGTAACGGATATTCGCCACCGCCGCCACCGGTTCCTGTGCTGCTGACGTCATACTTTTCAACCAGCTTTTTCTCGCGGTCATAGGTATGCTGAACGTTGGTCAGGAATCGCCAGGTGACGTCCATGGCGACGTTATCCTGGCCGTAGTTGTGTAGGCCGGACGCCGCGACCCATTGTAGTGGCGCCCAGCCGTTGGGGGCATCCCACTGTTGACCGCTTTTTACCGACGTAGTAGCCAGACCGCCGGGTTGCAGCAGATGCGTCTGGGTCGCCGTTGCCACTTTGCTGGCGCGATCGTTGGCCGCCGCATTGACATACAGCGGGAACAGGGCGGCGGCGGTGAGCTGATTGCGTACTTTCTTACTTTTCAAATCGTAGTCGGCGTACCAACCTTCTTTGTCGTTCCATAGGTACGTTTCGATCCCTTTTTGCCGCGCATTGGCGAAGCCTTCGTACTGCGTGGCTTTAGCTTCATCGCCTGCGGCTTTGCTGCCAAGCGCGATCATTTTTTCCATCTTGTACAGCAGCGCATTGAGGTCGACAGGGACGATACTGGTGGTGCGCAGGGTGCTTAACTGGTTCGGATTGTCCATCCAGCGCGAGCTGAAGTCCCAGCCCGAGGCGGCAGCCGAACGTAGATCGCGATAAATTTCGGTGGCCGGACGGTTCGGGTTGCTTTTGGCGGTGGCGATATCTTCAACCCAGGACTCGGGTCTTGGCGTATCGCGGTCATCCCAGTAGCGGTTTAAAACGGTGCCGTCAGCCAGTTTGACCACCCGTTTGTTCTGCTGGCCTGGCTGGAGCGTTTCGATGCCCTCCATCCAGTAGCTGTATTCTTTCTGCATCTGTGGCAGGTATTTTTTCAGCGCGTCATTGCCGTCGTGCTGTACCAGCAGTTCAACCATAAAGGCGAAGAACGGTGGCTGGGAGCGGCTCAAGTAATAGCTGCGGTTGCCATTAGGAATGTGTCCCCAGGCATCAATTTCGTAAGCGAAGTTCGCCACCATATCGGAAACTTTGTCCCAATGGTTGCTCTCGGCAAGCCCCAGCATGGTGAAATAGCTGTCCCAATAATATATTTCGCGAAAACGGCCGCCGGGTACGACATACGGTTCCGGCAGCGGCAGTAATGAATCCCACTTTTCGGCGTCAGTTGTTGAGCGCGTTAACACCGGCCACAGCCCATCGATGTGCTCGCGCAGCGACTGTCCGGCAGGCGGCACGTATTTCTCACCTTCTTTGGGCAGCGTAAAATTCACGCTGACAAAATGGCGTAAATCGAAGCCGGACTGGTTTTTCTGCATCCGGTAATCGGCAAGGATCATCAGCGGGTCGCTGTTGGGCACCGCGTCGGCAAAGGTTTTCTGATCTGGAAACAGTTTGGCGGTTTGCACATCATTAAACAGCGGGCCGAGCAGGATATCAGGGGATTGCGGGGTACTGGCTGGCTGTTCCTCGGCGTGGGTGCCGAATGAGGCAAGGGCGAAAAGGGTACTTGCGAGCGTCAATTTTATTGCAACAGAGAGTGGGCCAGTGCGGCGAATTGCTGGCGTTATCATCGGGTAATCTCCTTAGCGGCGTGCCGAAGTTGCGGCATTTACCATGAGAAAACCTTAGTTCAGGATCGACCATTGTGCGTTACAGAGCCCCCATTTTGCGAACAAACAGACATTTCCAGGCGTGTTTTGAAAGTTGCACGCCCCCTTTGCGCTAACAGGGCGTGCAGCAGCGTTTAACCGGCGTGGACGACTCGATGCGCCACGCAGTCGAGGGTCAGGGTGTCACCCATTTTGATGGTGTCAAGTGCCTCACCTTGCTGGCATACCCAGCCTATACCCATCTCGCGAGCAATGATCGCCGAATGGGAGGCCTCGCTGCCGGCCCGCAGACAGATACCTTTGATGGTCAGCGGATCCAACTGCAGTACGGTGGACGGGTAAATGACGTCCGCCACCAGAATTGTCGGGTGAATAAAGGTCGGGATTTGCGCAGGTATTCCGGCTAAATGCCGCAGTGTCCGGTACAGCAAATCGTCAATGTCGATATACCGCGCCTGCAAATAAGGATCGTCGAGCTGGAGATACTGCTGGCTCAGATCGCTCAGTACAGTGTGCCAGGCATATTCAGCGCAACACTGTTTTTCGCGCATTAACTCGCAGGCCATGTCATACAACTCGGCATCGTCCAGCAGCGTGTGGTGACCGGAGAAAATCGCGGCAATATCCGCTGAGTATTTCTCTTCGGCAAGCGCCGTCAAACCGCTCAAATCTTCCAGCGTATTGTGGATAGCCGCCTGTAACCGCTGCTGTTCGTGCTGCACATTGGTGGCAGGCGTCGGGGATACGTCTGCTGCGACCGGCATATAGCAAAAGGCCACTCCCGTTACCTGTACGGGGTCTGAGTTCGTGATGTCGCCAGCATGCGGTTGCTCAACGGATTCACCAAAATTCTCTGCAGCCAGCTGTTTGAACGCAGCCAGCGCGTCGTCGGCCTGTTCGCCTTTGGCAATTAAGCGCAGCGTGTCATTACAGCGCACTTGCAGCAGGGCGATTTGGTTCAGACTGTCAGGGACCACACACTTACCGTTTTTCTCAAGCAGCATCTCGGCGCGAAAGCCAGACAGCGTGGAGACCAGTCGTGACGCCGGGCGAACGTGGATGCCGTTGGGGTTTTTGACCACTACCGCAATCGAATGGGCCTCCGCATCGGCCGCGAGTGCTGACGGTGCGGTGGTGGTCGGGGACGACGAGGGTAAACCCAGTTGCTCATATTTGGCGTCGAGGGCGTTCATGGCATCGCGAATGACGCGGTCGATATCGGCACCCGCTGCGGCGCTGACCGTTGCGGCCAGCGTGCCTTCAACCAGCGGGGCTGCGCACAACCGCACCTTCGCGGCGATTGCCGGTTCAAGCAGCTCCAACGCGGTTTCCGCACTTAATAACGCGCTGCCAATATCCATCATCACTAGCACGTGATCCGCATCCGCGACGGACTCAATGGCTTCCATCACCTTAATCGGATCGGTGCCAATCGGGTTTTCGGGATCGTCAATGCCCGCGGCGATCGCCAGTTTGCACCCTTCGCCCATTAACATCTGTCGGGCTAACTCGCCGACGCCTGCGCCCAACTGAGCGCTATGAGACACAATAACCAGGTTTACCATCGCTTTATCCTTACTCTCTGGCTGCCTGAGCCAGCATTTGCATCATAAACATCACGGATGTTGCGCCGGGATCCTGATGCCCAATACTGCGCTCACCAAGGTAGCTGGCACGACCTTTACGCGCTTGCATGGTGATGGTGCTTTGCGCGGCGACTTCTGCTTGTTGACTCGCCGCCTCCAGTGCTGCCTGTACGCTCAGTTTTTGTTCGCAAGACTGACGTAGCGACTCGACCACCGGCACCCAGACATCGCACATGGTTTTGTCTCCAGGCTCGGCTTTACCCCGGCTAATCACGCCTTCTGCGCCATCGCGTATCATTTGATACAGCTCGTCCAGCGTCAGGCTTTGATGGGCCTGAGTGACCTGCGCGGCGCGGATGAAGAAGGTGCCGAACAGCGGACCGCTGGCGCCCCCAACGCTGGAGAGCAGCACCATCCCGGTGTTTTTCAAAATAAAACCGATGTCTTTATCCGCAATGGACGGTAGCTTTTCGACCACTTTACTGAAGCCGCGGTGCATATTCAGGCCATGGTCGGCGTCGCCAATTTCCCGATCAAGACCGGTCAGAAAATCACTTTCAGTGGTGAATATTTCACCACAGCGATAGAGCCAGTTAACAATTTGCGTTCTGTTGAGGGACATCATGAATCTCCTTATTTACCCCAGTTGAGAGCGGGGGTGTGAACCGGTGCATCCCAGAGGTTCAGTGTTTCATCATCGACCTTTAACAGGGTGATGGAGAAACCGGTCATATCCAGAGAGGTACAGTAAGAGCCGATCAGATTGCGTTCGATGATAATGCCCGCATCCTGACAGCGTCTTTCAAGACGGTTATAGACGCCGAACAGCTCGGACAGCGGCGTTGCGCCGAGATTATTGACCAGCGCAATGACACGGTCGCCTTGTTGCAGCGCTTGTTTGGTTTCTTTACCTTCCTGCCAGGCACCCTGGACGTTATCCCAGTGGCGCAGCGTGCGGCTGTAGTTACCGTTTTCCAGTAAAGTGTCGAACATTTCATCCACGGTCTGGTCGAGAGAAGAGAAGGCGCGGCGATCGATCCCTGGTTCCCCATGAATGCCGACGCCAAACTCCATTTCGTTATCCTGCAGCGTGAACGAGGGTTGTCCGGCGGCCGGTACGGTACAGGCACCGATGGCAATACCAATAGAGTGACCGAGGTTGTTCAGCTTGCGACCCAGCACGGCGCACGCTTCCAGCGAATCTCCCCGCTCGGCGGCCGCGCCAACCAGTTTTTCAATCAGCACAGTATTGGCTACGCCACGACGTCCGGCGGTATAAAGGCTGTCTTTTACCGCCACGTCGTCATCGACGACCATGGTCGTGACCTTGACGCCGCTTTCGTGTAACAGTTCGGTGGCGGTTTCGAAATTCAGAATGTCGCCAGTGTAATTTTTGATGATCAGCAGCACGCCTTCACCACCGTCAATTTGCATGGCGCATTCAAACATTTTATCCGGGGTTGGCGAGGTGAAAATCTCGCCTGGGCAGGCACCGGAGAGCATGCCCTGACCAATATAACCGCAGTGCATTGGCTCATGCCCGCTGCCGCCGCCGGAAAGTAGCGCCACTTTGCCCATCACCGGCGCGTCCGCGCGGGTGACATACACCGGGTCCTGATGCAGCGCCAGGGAAGGGTAGGCTTTTGCCAGCCCGGCGAGTTGTTCATTCAGTACGTCTTCAACACGGTTGATCAATTTTTTCATTTTTTATGCTCCGCAGACAGTCCTGAGATGGCTGCAAAAATCGGGCAGACATCTGATTGTAGGGTATCGGTTTTTACAGCGTCACGGCAACCTCTCGCTGCCGATAAGGTAATTTTGCACGAGGGGAGTCAAAATAAAATTGCCACATCGAGAGTTTCAATACGGAACATTATCACCGCCTGACGTTCCATATTGAAACGAAGTGGTGCATAAAACAGCGGAAATGAGAGGTCAGGCAATGTATATCGCAGAAAGCGAAGGTGCAGGGAATTGTTACAGCAAAACCACCTGCAGAGCAGGTGGTTTATTGACAAGGTAGAATCCGATCTTACCCCGGATAAATGCCACGGTCTTTACGAGCCAGCAGAATACGTTCACAGGCCACAATGTAAGCCGCAGTACGCAGAGAGCATGATTTCTCTGCGGCTTTTTCCCACACGTGGACCATCGCGTCGGTCATGATTTTATCCATACGCGCGTTGATCTCTTCTTCGCTCCAGAAGAAGCTCGCCATGTCCTGCACCCATTCGAAGTAGCTGACGGTGACGCCACCGGCGTTACACACGACGTCAGGCACGACAACGATGCCACGGCTCGCCAGAACGTCATCGGCGTCCGGGTAGGTCGGGCCGTTTGCACCTTCGAGCACCAGCTTACAAGTCAGCGTTTCCGCGCGATGACGGGTGATCTGACCTTCAAGCGCCGCCGGGATCAGAATGTCCATCTCCAGGCTCCAGAATGCTTCGCTGGCGATGGTTTCGGCACCCGGGAAACCGGCAATTTGTTTGTGCTCCAACTGCCAGGCGGTGAGGGCGTTCATATCGATCCCGGTCATGTTAAACAGGGTGGCGGTATGATCCTGAATTGCCACGACGCGTGCGCCAGCGCTGGCGAACAGGCGGGCTGCTTCACTACCCACGTTACCAAAACCCTGTACCGCCACGCGAGCGCCTTCAATGGTGATGTTGGCACGGCGCGCCACTTCCAGACCGCTGACGAAAACGCCGCGACCGGTGGCTTTATCACGGCCAAGAGAGCCGCCGAGGTGGATAGGTTTACCGGTGACCACGCTGGTCACGGTGGTGCCGTGGTTCATGGAATAAGTATCCATCATCCACGCCATGACTTTACCGTTAGTTCCGACATCCGGTGCAGGAATATCTTTCTGCGGTCCGATGATAATGCCAATTTCGCTGGTATAGCGGCGTGTCAAACGCTCCAGCTCGCCTTCAGACAGCGAGAACGGATCGACACGAACGCCACCTTTAGCGCCGCCGTACGGGAGGTTAAGCGCGGCACATTTAATGGTCATCCACGCAGAAAGGGCCATCACTTCATTAAGATCAACATCAGGATGATAACGCACACCGCCTTTACCAGGGCCTCGGGAGAGGTTGTGCTGCACGCGGTATCCTTCGAAATGACGGATAGTACCGTCATCCATTTGCACCGGGATATCGACAATCAGCGCGCGTTTTGGGTGACGCAGGGTATCCACCCAGTGGGAAAGTTCACCCAAGTACGGGGCCACACGCTCGATTTGTTGCAGGTAGGTATTCCAGGCAGATGTGTTGCTATCTGAAGCGTAAGATAACTTATCCATGATAAACCTTAGTTATAAAAAGTAATATGTTCTTAATTTCGCCGTGGTATACAGTGGATCTCACCATATAAACTTAAATTTAACATTTTTTTCAAATAACAGCCTGCCTTCAAGGCATGGTTTGTCACGTAGGCTGGCTTCACCCTTAGAATAAAAATGAATAATTATCCGGTTATAAGCTTGAAGTGTGGTGAAAATGGCAATAGTAAACCGATTAAAATGCATAATGTATAAGAATTGCTATTTGTCAGATTTATGACACACCTCTAAAAGTAAAAAATATGATAATAATTTGTATTTTACTTATTGCATTTGCGATGAGATCAGTAGGTCACGGAGATGGTCACGGTGTCGGCATAGTCGTCAGGGGTGAAATTGGCGCTGGGGACGGTGGCGTATACCGAAAAATCGGTGGGTAAACCTGTACCGTTGCCAGCCACGGTGTTGGGCGATGTGTTCCCCCAGACCGTGCCGGTGGGACCCGGCGTTGAACTCAACTGATACGGCACTTTATCCTGATTTGTCCCGGTTCCTTTCAACACACCATAACCTGCCGTATTACCGTTGGATGGTTGTAATCCAATGGTATAGGGGGTGCTATTGGTACAGGCGACGCCGAGCGTGCCTTTTGCCGTTACATTGCGATCGGTGGCCTTAGCGGCGCTAAAAGTAATGTTGTTGGCGTAGCTAATAGTGCACTGTTTTGTGACATTGGCTGAAACGGTGAAAGGCAGTCTGGCCGCAACGGTATCACCACAGTTAGTGGGCGGGAAAAGCAGACCGGGATTGAGTGTGACCAGCGCCGTCGCTGCCGTATAACTATCCTGATAGTTTCCCGGCACTGCGGTGGTCTGCGGGGCGGCGAGCTTCGCCGATACCGTCAGCGTGCCGGTCACCGGCGTCAGGTTGAGTAAGTTGAGTTGCACCATCGGGAAGGTGGTGCCCGACTGATACTGGCTCCCCCAGATTTTGCTGTACCCGGAATCTTGGTACAGTTGATAGGCCAGCGTTCTGGCAGGCGTGCCGCTTAATGACATTGTTCTGGTGCCGACCTGCCCGCTGACGCCGGAGATACCGATATTAAAGCATAGATTGATCCCCGCCAGCACATCGCCAAGCTCTTTGGCGCAGCTGTAGCTAAAGGTCATCGAGGACGTTGCGCCAGATGTCGATAGCGGATTCACCGTGCCAAAATTTACCGGCTGCACGTTGCTCACCGAACAGGTGACCGCATAGCCAACTCCCGGGCATCCGAATAATCCGCCAATCAGGACCAGATGTCTTAGCCGCATAAAAATACTCCTGTTATCGACATACCAGTGGGCCTATCTGCACGATACCTCGTGCTGAGTTGGGGTAGTCAAACGTCACGCTACAGGTACCGGTTTCCGTCTTTACGCGCAGGGCATTGTGTTTTTCCAGTGTGTCGAACCAGGTCATACCGTCAAACCCGACGAGGGACGACTGACCTTCGCCGGTGGTGGCGATGGCCACGCTGCCTTCAGGAATAGCCAGACCCTGTTCATCGACGAGGACCACCTGCGCGGCGCGTACGGGAGTGATGCCAAAACTGACCAGCGTGCCGGAACGGTCTGCAGGGGTGGCATTCGCCTCGACGCGGGCGATGCGCATATTGGCGGGCAGATCCATTGGGTCAATACTGATCTGGTTATTTTGATAGCTGTTCAGGGAGGTGACCAGCAGCAAGCCATTATCATCACTGGTGCCAATCACGTTGTTTTGTAGTTTGACCGGAACGTCCGGAATACCGTCCGTCGACACCACAGCAAAACCATTGTTGATTTCGCGCGCGGCAAACAGGCCACCACCCATCATCACTACAGAGCCGGTCGCGCCAGCATAGCCATAGTGGTTATCCGGTAACCGACTGAAGCCGGTGTAGGCTTTCCCGTAGCGGCCTAAATATCCCACTTCACCTTGACCACTTTGCCGGGATGCTTGCTGGCTGGCGGCCACGTTCCAGCCCCAGCCGCCGTCGGCAGGTGGCGTCTGGCTGGCATTGAGCTGATAACCCGTTTCATCATAGGTGCGTTGCACGGTGCTGCTGACGCTCAGGTTACTGCTGGTGGTTACGGTCAGCATCAGGTAGACACTGCGATCGCGGTCATCATCCACGTTCTGATTGAAACCTGCGTTAAGGGATACGTTGTCGGTGAGGGACTTGTACCAGCTGGCGTTGGCATAGCGCACTGCGCTTTCGTGCGGATAGCGAAACTGCAGGTAGCTCAGGCTGATATTCCCGGCTGACGCCAGCGAATAACCCACCACCGTATTGCTGCTCAGCGTCGGCGGTGGTTCGCCATAATGGGTCGCTACATCATGATAATCGCCGGAGGTGGCGGTGGTACTGGTGCTGAAAT
This sequence comes from Citrobacter tructae, assembly GCF_004684345.1. Taxonomy (NCBI): domain Bacteria; kingdom Pseudomonadati; phylum Pseudomonadota; class Gammaproteobacteria; order Enterobacterales; family Enterobacteriaceae; genus Citrobacter; species Citrobacter tructae. Next base: position 1,310,447 of record NZ_CP038469.1, on the reverse strand, counting down.
TAAATTTATCTCCGGACCAGCGATATCCCACGCTGTATAAAAAACCGTTTTTCCCGGCGTCCGCACTTGCTGCAAACGCTGTGGAGAGCGTTCCACTGCGGCTACCGGGGATCCAGTCGTTGCTGACACCGGCATTAATCAGCCCATCGCTGGCCTCGGCGTGCGCACCGGCGGTGAAGCTATTGCTGAATCCCCGCCGCCACGTACCGCTGAACACCGGGGCGCTGGCATAATCAAACGATGAGTAACCGTAGTTCTCTCGCACCACGCCAAGTTCGGCTGACCAGGATGTCAGGCCTTCGCGCAGCAGTTGTTGATCGTTGTAAAAAGAGAAATTTTGCACCGTCGTTCTGCCCAGTGCATCCGTCATCATCACCTGGCCGGTTCCCGCACCGCTGATATTGGGCATGGTGTTAATCTGAAAACTGCCCGCCGGGACTTCCCCGTTGTAATACCTGACCCCATCGACATACAGCTCTACGTTGGACGGCAATGTTGCGGAGCCGAGATACGCGGGAAGCGGTGTGGTTGGCATATACGGCTGCAAACCAAAATCGGTACCTATCTGAATGCCCCCGATGCGGGTTTGGCGGGATCCAGCGAGCGAACTGGTCAGCGTATCGCCCACGGTCAGCGCCAGCATATTTTGCGGGAACGATGAGCGCCAGCTGGTATCCAGCCGGTTAAAGGAATTATCCGCATCGGTTTCTGTGGAATACTGAGTAAGCTGAGTGGTACTTAGCACCCCTGACCCATTAAAAGCGCGCAGCTCGCTAAACGTATTCACACTGCTTTCATCGCCCTGTTCTGCGTAAATATCATAATTGAGTAACGCCCCGCGTGCTGACGAGACCATCGGGGCGGCTTCTGCTGGTGGGTTTAGCTGGGTGGTGGCAAGGTCGAGTTCACTCAGCGGCGCGGTAAGTGCCAGCGTTTGTAGTTGTTTGTTGTAGTCAACATGTAGTTGGGAAATATCGTTCAGAGCGACGGGATTAGTGACGCCCTCTGGCAGACGAAAACCCAGCGTGCGTAAAGTATTGGCACCGCCGTACAGTTTTTCGTTTTCATAGCCAAAATGAACCAGTCCGACGGTATTACCGTTTACGGTTACGTCGAGATAAAGATCGATGCCGGGCAGGGGGGAGTCGTCACGAATAACGCCATTTTTCATCGGGTTATTTATCTGTGCGTAAGCCATTCCCGATAGTAATGCCCCGCTAAGTAAGCCACATGTCACCACAAGCCAGGGCCAGTCAGAGATCGTGTACTGTTTTTTGGCCATTGACCGTGACTTCAACTTTACCGCCGTAATGAGTATCACTGGCAGACGGGGATATTATCCACCGCATCGTTGAACCGGGAAGAACGTAGCCTAACAGCCCTGGGCTAATCACTTTTTTCACACCATTACGCTGTACAAACGTGGCGGCTGATAACTGGGCATGGGCATTTCCCTGATTACTGACTTCCAGAAAGTTTTTGCCGTCACGCTGTTGTATCTTCCAGCGTAATTTGGCTGCCATGTCAGCCTGCGTTGTTGGTTGAATAAAGACGGGCACGGAATAACGCATCACAAATTGCAGTTTATTTTTTTCTAATTTCGCTGGCGGTAATTCATCAATGGATAAGCGATAGGCATCTTCGGTAGATGCTGATGGCGGCGCAGTTCGAATCACACGGATAAGTTGCCGTTCACCCGGAGCTAAGGCCAGCATTGGCGGGCTAATGACCAGTCCCTGAGAGGGTGACAGCTTGTCGCCGTCAGCGCCCTGATGCCAGTGAAAAACGCGCACTTGGGCATTAAGTACACTTTCACCTGCGTTGCTTAACCAGATACCGTCGGCGTTTTGCGTCGCCTGTAATGTTAAGGTGACTGGTGCTATCTGCAGCCCGCTTGCCGCCGCGATGTTGATGCTCATCGCTATTCCTGACAGGCACGCGAAGGCACACTGCACAGACAGTTTCAATGTCATTGGTCGTCCTGAAGTTAGTAGTTAACGTTAACCGTTACAATGTCGGCATAGTCATCAGGCGTGAAGTTGGCGCTCGGTGCGGTGGCATATACGGTGAAACTTTGTCCCAGCCCGGTTCCGGTCGACGCTACTCCATTTCCCACGCTTTCTGCGGTGGCCGTATTTCCCCACACCGGACCTGTTGCAGACGTTTGGTTCAGTTGGTACGGCACTTTATCTGTGTTCGTTGCCGAGTTTGCCACTGAGGACATCGCGCCTCTGCCAGTGGTATTCCCACCGTTAGCAACCGAAGGTGCCAGGCCAATAAAATAAGGCGTAGTCTTGGAGCAGTTAATGGAAATTGTGTTACTTGCCGATGTATTTGTCGCCGTGGCATTAACCGAACCCAGTGATATATTGGACCCTGAACCTGCGGTAACCGTACAGGCTTTTTGAATTGTCATCAGCACCTGAAATGTGCCGTTTGCGGTTGCAGCATCTGCCACAGGGATTATGGAAAAGGCGCTGCAACAAAGAATTAAGCGTGTGACTATAACTGGAGCCATATTCTTTACCTTTTTCAAATAACCACATTTTTTGCTTTAAAAAAACAATAATGTGATACAACAAGTCATGACTTAACCCTAGGATAAGTATTAGTCTTATGCCAGTTGGTCTAATGAATTTTACTTAGGAAAAAGGTGATGGTGTCGACAAAAAATAATACCAACGGGTGAGTATATGGTTTCTTTTTATATGCTACTAACGCGAGTGACTATGGGGTTTTTCACGAGGACGCACGATGTTTCGCCCCTCCGGGTTAGCCGTTTTACCTTTGAGGCTGTCGTTGCCGTGGGTATCTGCGAGGGTTTCATCGTCAGGCAGAATTTTGGCATGTTGCACGGTTATGATGCGAGCCTCTTCGACGCCACGATAACCCTCTCAAGCTCCTGTAGGTTATTTCATATGGCATCCTGTAGTGCTTAACTTGACATATTAGTTCTGATTGCTATTTCTTAATTAGGCAAAGTAGATGAATTCTGAAGGATATTATCTTTAAAGTCATTTTCCTTGTGGGTTTAAGCGAAACGGTGAGGTGGGGAGTGATAAATAAAAATCATACTATCGCTGGAGGGAAAGTCAGTTCGTGGTCTCTGAATGTTGAATCAATTTTGCGTAGTATAGGCTGCGCAATGTTATTGTGTGTTTTTTTCTCGGTGCTCGCCAACGTATTTTCTGAACGGTATGCCAGTCGGGTCATAAATGCAAATGAATCGAGCTTAGTCACATTAGATTATGAACAATTTGGTCGTCAGCAAATGCCATTTAAACTAAGGATATCTGTACCAGACGCGCATGCTGGACAATACAGGCTGCGTATCGGGGGGGACTTCAATAAGTATTATGATACCGAGAGTATCAGCCCGCAACCGGATGGCATCTACAGCCGTGGGGATGACCTGTATCTTGTATATAATGATATGAAAAATAAGGGAGAGTTTTCTATTAGCCTGTACGTCACCCCGGAAATACCTGGTGAAATGGTGAATTTCCTGCGGTTAAATGCTGGGCCTGAAATCCGCTTCCTGCAATTAATTTATCCTTAGATAGTCGGTATGGAAAGAGGGTGCAGCATTATTGCAGAATGCCCCCGCAACATCGATGTTTTCGTGGATTATACATATTACGTCTTATTTTTATCGTGTGTTGTTTGAGTTAATTTAAATTGTTTAATATTTTTAAGTGATTTAAAGTGAACGAGATTATTTTATATCCATTCCCGCTTTAGACATTTCATCTTTCGATGAAAGCATTATCAACAAAATTTGTTCCCCGATGCTTCCCGCAAAGTTAACTAAAATGTGACAACTTTCTGCCAGCTTGTTGTGTAGACTTTCAGTATCTGGATCGAGGGGACAATGAAGTGAATCAGGATAAGAAACTACTGATCGTAGAAGACGATGAAAACATCGCTGAGCTGTTGCAGTTACATCTTCGCGGTGAAGGTTTTACAGTCACTCATGCGGTAAATGGCACTATCGGTATGGCGTTACTTAACCAGGGCGGGTGGGATGCCCTGATCCTGGATCTGATGCTTCCTGGCGTTGACGGGCTCGAAATCTGCCGCCATGCCAGAACTATGACGCGTTATACGCCAATCATTATTATCAGTGCCCGGTCAGGAGAAACCCATCGTATTCTCGGGCTTGAACTGGGTGCTGACGATTACCTTGCTAAACCGTTCTCAATGCTTGAACTGGTTGCTCGTGTAAAGGCGCTTTTTCGCCGTCAGGAAGCGATGAGTAAAAACTTACGGCTGGATGCTGGCGTGCTGATTTTCGATGACCTCTCTATTGATCCGCTGGCCCGGGATGTTCAACTTAATCGTCATCCGGTTGAGTTGACGCCCAGAGAGTTTGATTTACTCTACTTTTTTGCCAGACATCCGGACACCGTCTTTTCGCGTTTGGATCTGCTAAAACAGGTCTGGGGATACGAACACGAAGGCTACGAGCATACGGTCAATACGCATATTAATCGCCTACGACTCAAGATTGAGGATAATCCAGCAGAACCAAATTTTATCCGTACCGTCTGGGGAAAAGGCTATAAATTCACCGTACAGCCACGCGAGTAATTATGCGAACTTATACTCTTTCACAACGTTTAACGTTGGTATTTGCACTCCTGTTTATTACTTCGTGTGCCCTGTTAGGTTGGCTGCAGGTGCGAACCAGTACTGAATACAGTAAGGCTGTTATTCAGCAACTTTCGTCGGGCCTTGCCGGGCATATCAACCAAAGTTATCCGCTGCTTGAACGTGATGGTCTTAATAAAGATTCAATGCGTAACTTGTTCGAAAATCTGATGGCCGTGAACCCCAGTGTAGAAGTTTATTTACTGGATAAAGATGGCAATATCATTGGTGATGCCGCACCGGAAGGGCGCATTAAACGTCAGCAGGTAGATTTACAGCCGATACAGTCAGCACTGAATAATCCTCATTACCCTATTTACGGCGACGATCCTCGTAGCCTCGATGCGAAGAAAGTGTTTAGCGTCTCGCCAATGCGCCAGGATGGGCAGATAAAAGGCTACTTATATGTGATTCTGCTGGGGGAAAATTACAACGCCTTAAACAGCAACGCGCAATTTGAAGCATTGTTGAAGATAGTCTTACTTTCCATCAGTCTTGTTGCGTTGTTGGGGATGGTGGTTGGTGCTCTCGCTTTGCGCTGGATAACCCGACCCTTGCGTGAACTGTCTTCTCAGGTCCATGCCCTGGAAACCGGGGGGATAGAAGAAATGCAGGCAATGGCGGCACAGCCCCGGCAAATTAATACCAGTAACGATGAAATTAGCCAGCTTCGTCAGGGGGTTATCTCCATGGCTCAGCGCATCTCAGAGCAATGGCATCGGCTTTCACAACAAGAGCAGTTACGACGTGAATTTATCGCCAACATTTCCCATGATCTGCGCACACCGTTGACTTCATTACACGGCTACCTTGAAAGCTTGTCCGTGATGTCAGCCAGCCTGAGTGAAGCAGATAAACAGCGCTATCTTAATATCGCCCTCGCGCAGAGCCAAAAAGTTGGCACACTTGCCCAGTCGTTGTTTGAGCTTGCTCGCCTGGAATATGGCGTGGTCAAACCTCAGAAAGAGACATTCTCGATAAGTGAACTGCTGCAGGATGTTTTTCAGAAATTCGAACTTTCCGCCCAGACCAAACAACTGGAGCTGTTGGCAGATATTCAACCTGGTCTGCCGCTTATTGACGCAGACCTGGGGATGATCGAACGTGTTCTTACCAATCTGCTGGATAATGCTATTCGTCATACTCCCGACAAAGGCGTGGTTGCTGTGCGTCTGTGGCGAGAAGCGGATAAAGTAATGGTGCAAATTAGCGACACTGGTCCTGGGATCCCGCAAGAATTGATGGAGGGGTTATTCATTCGTCCTTCGATTGCTAATAAGGCAGGCATCAGGGTAGGCGGGCTGGGGCTGATGATCGTGCGCCAGATGCTACAGCTACACGGTAGCGACATTGTATTGGTTGATACACCGAAATGCGGTGCCTGCTTTCGCTTTGGGTTAACGATCTGATAAACGTTTTTCAGTGGCGCGCAACCAGGAAGGCGATCGCTGAGTATAGAAAAGGGCCTGCTTGTCAGCAGGCCCTACGTTTGTTCAAGTTTAAAGCTGTTTTAAATCGAATAAATATGGACGTCAATGGTGAATATTATTTTAACTTATTGATGGTTCTATATAATTAATGTCAGTTTTCCTCCGTGATATCGGTAACTGTAACAATTAGTGTTCCTGAGTTATTCCTGTAAAACCCCACCACATCATTGGCACAGAGTTCAAGCATGCCTGCGGGAAGATCGGCAACAAAACTCTCACCATTGCCCACCCAGCGCCAATCTGACGTGCTAAATTTGCTTTTACTTCGAATCAGTAGTGCCATCCATGGTACTTCAGGAGCTCGTTTTGCCCATCCCATAAAATTTCGAATACCGCCGGGATGGTTATTACCGTTTGCATTTACTGGGTCATCATGAAAATCGACCCAACTTCCCGTAACAGTGAACCTGTATTTGTGTCCAGATACAATTTCTATGCGGGAGTCGTAACAGCAAGCATTTGCTGGTACCTTCAATTGAAATGTGTTTGGCATATTATTTTTACCGCTGCTCAAGTGAGCGTTCGCGATCCATCTCCTGTGCTTTTAGGCACCATAAAAAATATTCCTATGACCTTCACTAGGATTGGTACAAAGGCTAAGCCTTCGATTTATCAGTCGCAACACTGCTCGTTGCCATGTCCTTCACCTTTTCAGTTATATATTCAAAGCGTTGACTGGTGATTCATAAGTAATACCCGCGTTCGATGAATGTACTGAAGATTTTGTCGTACACTTCTACCAATATAGAATAATCGGGTGAATGTTCAATGTGGTTCATCCTATACAACACTTGTATTTTTATATGGGAATTGTCGTACAAAAAACCGTAATTTATCCATTTTATGGAGTTACAAAGTCTGTGGAAAGGCCATCATAAAAATGGATTAACTTATGGTTGAATATTAAGAGTAATGGCTTAGATGGCCATATATTAAAAACATTAATCTTGGATACAAAAAAACACCATTAAAAATACTGCTAGACTTAGTCATAGGGTTGACTGGTAAAACTGACCAACCTGCTAATTCCGAACCTGCGGAGCAGAGTGACCACAGCTAATCCTTAGTGCGAGCAAGGAGTCCTTGGTCTGTCCGCTGTGCGGATGTCCTAACCCATCCTTTGGAGGAGTTTCACGATGCCACACGCTCTGAATATGACAATGCCTTTGAAACAGGATGCAAAGTCTCAGGAAGCTCTGGAAGAACTCAAGAAAAATTTTGCGGGCGGGATTCAGCAAATAATTAGCGACGCACTGGCCAAGTCGGAAATAGTCCACTTCGCCAGAATTCTAATCATTGATAATAAGTACATCCAGATACTCACCGAATACGACGGCGATAAAAGGGACTACGCACTCTTCTTTCTCAAAGAATTACCTAATGTGTTCGAGTCCATATTTGGACTGGTAGAGGGAGCCCCGTTGTGGACGGATTTGCAGAAGAGCGCTGATCTATTTGTTGAGACGTCTAAGAATTTTGATCTGCGGGCCCTTGGTACGAAGGTGGATGACGATGAGGCTGGGTGGTTGTTCTCAGCTCTTGGTAACAAGACAGTGGAAGACATCAAGAAGGCATTGGCCAAGTAAAACATTGTTTGTGAGCATGGGGATCGACAGATGATTGATTCCCTGTTTTTCATTATTCAGAAAGGTGCCCCCAAATGCCTATAACAGATTTGGCAGATATCCAGGGTTTGATTCATCACGGCTATGTGTACCCGAAGTCTCGACACCTGTTATTCGAAATTGGCAATCGGGAGGCAGGTAAGCGTTTGCTCAAGTACCTCTCGCCACTGGTGACGCACGCGAAGGTTTCTCTTGTTGAAAAACCCGCATCGTTGCTCAACATCGGGATCACTTACGGTGGACTTGAAGCTCTCGGGGTGAACCTCCGCTTTCTGAAATGGTTTCCTCCAGAGTTTCGTGAGGAGCCTGACAAAATCGCAATGGGGGATTTCGATTCTAGCGATCCGACAAACTGGTGGAATGGCAGATTCAAGACCCAACAGGTGCATCTGATTGTCCATCTATACGCTCAATCACCCGAGGCTCTCGACCAATTGACAATCGGCGTTCGTAGCGCGGCCGTTGGGAATCGGGAATTGTTACCAACCAGGGAGGGGAGGGCAATCGACGGGGAGTGGCTCGACAATATCCCAGGCAAACTGCACTTTGGTTACCGTGACGGCTTTTCGCAGCCGACTGTTCGCTGGGATGACGCCCCCCTCCAGAAGGGGGAAGTTGACTATCGTCATTTTATTCTCGGCTATGCCACCGATGAGATCCAGTCGGCACCGACGGTGTTGACCTCCTATCCGGATTCAACCCGCGCAACTGAGCTAGTACGCAACGGCACGTATTCGGTATTTCGCTGGCTCTACCAGGACGTAGCGCAGTTCAATCGCTTTCTTAGTGCGGAGGGTCTCAGGGCATTCCCGACATTACCGCCTAAGAATGCAGAGGAATTGCTTGCCGCCAAACTTATGGGAAGATGGCGTGATGGAACACCGCTGGTCATATCTCCCGACGCACCAAATGCGGAACTATCCAGTAGCAATAACTTTGATTATTCCAATGATCTCTATGGTCATCAATGCCCATTCTCGGCACATATCCGTGTGACTAATCCGCGAGATCAGGCGCTCAATCACCGTTCAATGGTAGAAGGTGGCGTCCCCCGCGTTATTCGGCGCGGCACTCCGTACGGGTCACCCCTCACGGGGACCGAAGATGATTATGACGAACGCGGGCTAGTAGGTATGTTTCTCTGCGCCAGCATCCAGAGACAGTTCTACAAGTTGACTGCCTGGATGAAGGTAAACAATTTCAGTCCGATATTTCCCGATCTGCACGCGCAAGACCCCTTAGCCAATCGCCGAACCCCGGATGCCTCCATCCAATTTATGATTCCGACGGAGGTGGGGAATCAAAGCGTTGTATTGAAAGATTTTGTGACCACCAAGGGAACAGCCTTTTTCCTGATCCCCAGCGTGAAAACACTCTACGCCCTTGCTAACGGCCAGTATCAATAGCAGTACCGCAACGCGCAATGGGAGGCGGAATAGCTCTTCTATATTGAGTTGCTGAATCCCCTTATTTATTCCAGCCATCAAAGTGGCAGGCATTGCTCATCGTCTTCCTTGGTCATGCCTAGCGGCACTTCTGTAGTAGTCCACACTTCAGCTCGTTCTCAGCGAGGTAAGTCAGTGGGTTCGGGGCTGTGGCCCCGTAACGCTGAGCTTGCGAGGTAAACGATCTTGCGGGCACGCATCACGTTTCCCAGTGGGCGATGCTCCTCAATCGAATGCCATGGAGAAAAGGATAGCTTGTCGACAGTTTCACTTAAGGTGAGGCTCTCCGGTGTATCCAGATCGCATTGTGGGATAAGCACATGCGCAACTTTAACGAATGATGAGTGTTCAGGTTTCCACGCAACCGATGTGTCCTCAATAGGTGTCCGGGATTCATCTATAAAAAATTGGACCAAAAAATCCAACTTGACATCCCCATTCCGCAGTCTGTCCGCCAGTTCATCGCGTAAGAAATTGCTTGCCAGAAATCTGCTCTCGGTCGGTTTCGTGCCCTCAGAGGGTTGTATGGTGAATTTAATTGCAAATGGCCCGAGCTTTATTGGCGCAGTGCTGGAGTACTGCTCTGTAACCATGCTGTGCACTTTACTGAAGAGAACGGTCTTGACCAATGCAGTTAGGATGCGCATTGACTCAGCCAAGCCTATCTCGCGAGCCAGTGCAAAGGGGAGCTTAACTCGGTTATCAGCTGCACGGATAAAGGCCATGAATTGCCGTATGTTGCGAACCGTCGAGGTAACCGAATGACTCGTGGCGAGAAAATCCTGTGTAACCGCGTCCTCTTGCCCCTGTAACAATTTACGACCATGAACACCGAGCAATTTAATTGCGATGCCCCGGGGCTCTGGATGTGTATCCTTATGGGGGATTGGTTCCCCGTTGGAGAATCGCACAATCGCAGGGAAAATCTGCGACTCACTGAATACTCCAAACCGCGCCTCCTTTGGCAGATTTGGTAGGACATGAAACTCGGCAACCACTCCGGTATGAAGTTTTGTGTGAAACCCACGACGCACAGGGCAGCCAGTGTTTAGAGCATTTTTTTGCTGTCGCACCTCGAACTCCCGTGCAAAGCCTTCAAACAGCTCCTGTTCTCCATTCTCAACAACCTCCTGCCAATTGCTGCTGGGACAATTCTGTGGCACGGGCGACCTCCTTTGCAATACACCACTCTTTAGAGCTGAAAAGCTTATCAGGTGTTTTTCAGGCTAACCTCTATATGAGTATAGAGGGCGAAAGTGATTTCAGGCCGTCGATGCCAAAAGAGTAAACCAGTTAATCCAGCGTCTGTGGATGAACGGGCACAACAAAGCGTTCTTGCCTCCACACTGACATGCTCATCTCCGATGCAGTATTAGGATATCAGTAAGCCTGTGGGCAGAGTTTTTACCCTGGATTTTGTGAATGATTTCTTCACCAGATGCCATTCGTTACGACGTATTGGTGCTACGATCATTATTGCTCAGTCCGGTTGGTGTTTTGTTTCTTTTTGGCGCGCACAATCCGGGTTGAGTTCCCTTTAGGAGATCTATTATTCGGAATACTTATTGAATACAGAAATTCCTCTGGAGCCCGCTATGCCTACAAAGAAAATTAGCTCACACCCCAATATCAACACGGTTTCTATCGGCGGCAGGAACTACCTCACGCAGCTTAAACCGGGAAGCAAAAATCCAAGAATATTGGATATCCTTCCCGATCAACCCGACATCAGAGACACTCTCTACCAACCCAATCTGCGGGTATTAAGTCCGGAAATAAAACAAACCCTATCCTTCCCCATTCGTGACCAAGGTGAAAATAACAGCTGTGTTGGCTTCGCGCTGGGACATTACATCGATATCCTGATGTCCACCGGCAATGACCTGAAAAATAATCGGGTTAGTGCACGGATGCTTTATGAAATGGCCAAGGTTAATGATGAGTGGGCAGACTCCCCTCATGAAGGTTCCAGTCTACGTGGGGGGCTTAAAGGCTTTTATCGTAATGGCGTTTGTAAGGAAAGTAGCACGCAGGTTAATAAGAAATTATGGACGTTAACTTATAAATTGGCAAAAGAAGCACGCGAAGTTAGATTAGGTGCTTATTATCGACTGTTACCGGAACTCAGCCACTATCATGCAGCCCTTAATGATATTGGTGCTATTTATATCTCCGCGCAAATTCATAACAACTGGCACGATGTCAAAAACGGCATCATCATACCAGGCGGTGAGCCTTCTGGTGGCCATGCGTTCATTATTATTGGTTATGATAAAACAGGTTTCCAGATCCTCAACACATGGGGTGATAAATGGGGAAATAAGGGCACAGCCCACTGGGATTACAAAGACTGGGCTGACACGGTGATGGATGCATGGGTTTTGCAGCTCGGAGTGAATGCACCCTCCGCCTTTGATGCGGTTCCCAGAATGTTTACTAATGCTCCCTCTGGCCTTGTTGGTTTATCTTCCCCGACCCGGGATGAAATTCTTGGACATTTTATCAATATTGATGATGGGAAACTAAAAAATACGGGGAAATACTTCTCTCCGGTTGGCCTTGAAATAGAAGAGACAGCAAAAAGATTGCTCGCATCTACTAGCAATAAGGGCAAGGGATTTAAACATTTGGTTATTTATGCTCACGGTGGGCTTAATTCCGAGGAGGATGAGGCCAAACGCATTGCCAAATGGAAGAGGTCGGGGATTTTTGATGACAACGGCATTTATAACTTTCATCTGATGTGGGCGTCCGATTTTATTGGCGAAGTGTTCGGAGGAATTTCCGCCGCATCAGATATTGCCGGAACCGGCTTTAGTGATGATTTTATGTACGAAACTGGGCCGGTAAAAGCTGCTGGGAGTCGTGCCTGGCGTAATATGAAAGGAGATGCTCAGGCAGCGTTCAGCGGCGATCCAGATTATGATGGCGGCTATCGTGGACTGTTGCCGTTGTTCAAAAAACTGGATCAGGCTAGCGCGAAAAAAATCAAAATTCATTTGGTGGGACACAGTGCTGGGTCAATCGTTCTGGGCAGGTTACTTTCCGCCTTTGGTCGCTTTGCGCTTAACACACTCAGTATTGAGAGTATTCATTTGATGGCACCAGCCTGCACTGTGGATTTTTTCAATGAGCATTACCAGCCTCTACTCAAAGATAAAGGGAACGTAAAGCTAAACGATAAAATTTATCTGTACATGATGCAGGATGACCTGGAGTATAAGGATATTGTTGGCTTGTCAGCTGTGCCATGGCCAAAATACCGCCACTCCCTGCTGTATCTGGTGTCTCGGGCTTTTGAGGAAAGAAAAAATATACCATTGGCTGGAATGGAAATTTATAAATCTGGAATGCCGAAAGGAAATAATCTGATATTCTACTTTTCACAAAGCAAAGAGACAAAATCAACCTCTCACGGTGGCTTTGATAATGACTTAAGTACAATGACCACCATACTGGAATGTATTAAAGGGGGAGCATTGTCCCACTCCCCCAGAGAGGATGATATGACGGGATATTAATTCATCGGTTCGGATAAAACGTTGAGGTATATAGCGCCCGTTGTTATGCATATCAGCGCATAACAACGGTCTTAATTTATGGCTTGGTGCCTTGCCGCAACAGCGGAGAGCAACCCGATGCGCATACTGCCTGTGTCCACTGGATACTCGCCCAACGCAAACATGCAGGTTTTATCGTTGAGTTTAAACCGATAGCGCCATGCTTCTTTGCCGTTAGATTTCACCTCGAGATAGAGACCATTGAAATCACTGAGCCGATAAAGATTTTTTTCGGCTTGGCAGTGCGACATTGAGTATCCGTGAGCATAACGGGGCCTTGTTTATTAATTATACCGTTATGGTACTCACTTAAAATGAAGATGGAAGAATGTTGTACTCATCCATGTACGCATTTTTGACTACGTTGTTACGAGATGAGTTGAAACTCTGTGAAATAAAAAATCCACGCAATTGCGTGGATTTTAAGGGTTTTTGTAGTTTTCATGAGATTTTTTGAAACCTCATGAAATAACAAAAATTATTTAGACGTTAAACAGGAAGTTCATTACATCGCCATCTTTAACGATGTAATCTTTACCTTCTGCGCGCATCTTGCCGGCTTCCTTCGCGCCTTGTTCACCCTTGTAGGTGATGAAGTCTTCAAACGCGATGGTTTGTGCGCGGATAAAGCCTTTCTCGAAATCGGTGTGAATTTTACCAGCAGCCTGCGGCGCGGTAGCACCGACAGGGATGGTCCATGCACGGACTTCTTTTACGCCTGCGGTGAAATAGGTCTGCAGGTTCAGCAGTTCGTAACCGGCGCGGATCACGCGGTTCAGACCTGGTTCTTCAATTCCCAGCTCAGCCATGAATTCTTCACGATCGGCATCGTCGAGTTCGGCGATATCGGATTCAACCGCAGCGCATACGGCAACTACAACGGAACCTTCGGCCGCGGCGATTTCACGCACTTTATCGAGGTACGGGTTGTTTTCGAAACCGTCTTCGTTGACGTTGGCGATATACATAGTCGGCTTCAGAGTCAGGAAGCTCAGGTATTTGATGGCGGCTTTGTCTTCGTCAGTCAGGTTGGTCAGGGAACGCAGCATACCGGCGTTTTCCAGTTGCGGCAGGCATTTTTCCAGCGCGGCCAGTTCAGCTTTGGCGTCTTTGTCGCCGCCTTTGGCTTTCTTTTGTACACGGTGAATAGCACGCTCGCAGGTATCGAGGTCAGACAGCGCCAGCTCGGTGTTGATGACGTCGATATCGTCAGCCGGATCCACTTTGTTATTAACGTGGATGATGTTGTCGTTTTCAAAGCAGCGCACCACGTGGCCGATCGCTTCAGTTTCGCGGATGTTGGTCAGGAACTGGTTACCCAGACCTTCACCTTTGGACGCGCCTTTTACCAAGCCGGCAATGTCGACGAATTCCATGGTGGTCGGAAGAATACGCTGTGGCTTGACGATCTCAGCCAGCTGGTCCAGACGCGGATCGGGCATCGGTACAACGCCAGTGTTCGGCTCGATAGTACAGAACGGGAAGTTAGCCGCTTCAATACCCGCTTTGGTGAGCGCGTTGAACAGGGTGGATTTGCCTACGTTTGGCAAACCGACGATACCGCATTTGAATCCCATGTTTAAATCACCTTAATCTTTTGATATTCAACCTGTTATAGAAAACAGATTGTAGAAAAGTAAATAACTCGGCCTATTATACACAGCACGCGGGAAAAATGCCGCACATCGCTGCTTATTGCGCTTTAAAGGTATGTAACCGGCTGGTTGCTTTAGTCAGGCCATCTTTAAACAAAACCTCGGTACAACGCGCCGCTTCGTCGATGGCTTCATCAATTAACTTCTGTTCAGAAACAGGCGGTTTGCCTAAAACAAAGCCGACAACTTTGTTTTTATCGCCGGGATGACCAATTCCAACGCGTAAGCGATGAAAGTTCGGGTTATTGCCTAATTTGCTGATGATGTCTTTCAGGCCGTTATGCCCGCCGTGCCCGCCGCCGAGCTTAAATTTTGCGACGCCCGGAGGCAGATCTAATTCGTCGTGGGCGACCAAAATTTCATCGGGGTTAATCCGGTAAAAGCTGGCCATCGCGCCGACTGCTTTGCCGCTCAGATTCATAAATGTGGTTGGCACCAGCAGACGGACATCTTCACCTTCGAGCATCACTCTTGAGGTGTAACCGAAGAATTTCGGCTCATCGCGCAGGGGGGCGCGTAATCTCTCTGCCAGTAAATCGACGTACCATGCGCCTGCATTGTGTCGCGTAGCCGCATATTCTGCGCCGGGGTTTGCCAGACCGACAATCAATTTAATCGTCACGTATTTTGTCCTGAGTGTGTCCATAACCGGCGTGTAGTTTACTGTCTGTCGGCGCGCTTGACAAAAAACTGCGTGCAGTCTGGCAAAAACTGAATAATTGCTCCGCTGGACTATTGGAAAATGAGACAGTTCAGTAGGTTAATTGTAAAGTTTTGTTGCATGAGTGTTTGTAATTGTGATCGCTGGCGCACATGCGAACAGGAGTGTTGTCTATACTTTACACATAAGGATTAGGGGTATTCCCTGTAGCAACCCAAAGTTCCGGAGGTGACACATGAAACGCAAAAACGCTTCTTTACTCGGTAACGTGCTCATGGCTTTAGGGTTGGTGGTGATGGTTGTCGGTGTTGGCTATTCAATCTTAAATCAGTTGCCGCAATTTAACTTGCCACAATTTTTCGCACACGGTGCCGTGCTCAGTATTTTTGTTGGCGGCGTACTCTGGCTGGCGGGTGCACGCGTCGGCGGTCACGAGCAAATCAGCGACCGCTACTGGTGGGTGCGCCATTACGATAAACGCTGTCGTCGTAATAATAGCCAACGCCATAGCTAAGCGGTGACATTTTCTGCGGACCAGCCAGCTTACGCTGACTGGTCATCAGTTCGTTTTTTTCTGCGCGCGCGAGACTGGATGAGCAGCAGTAACGCTAATAGCGCTAAAACAACCGCCAGATATCCCATCACGTACATTCCCTGATGTTTTCTTGCTGCCAGCTGCGGATCGGCAACCCATGCCAGAAATGCGGTGACGTCACGCGCATACTGTTCCTCTGTTTGTGGGATATGGGCTTGCCCAGTCCAGGTAATGTCACCGTCTGCCAGTGGTTTAGGCATATTGATAATCCCACCGGGGAAATAGCGGTTAGCCTTAAGCTCAGGATCGTCAGTGAGATAGCCAGTCAGCAGCGCATAGATATAATCAGCACCGTTGTCGGTATAGGGAACAAATGCATCGAGGATAAACTGCGGAAATCCGCGATCGTAGCTTCGCGCCCGCACGATATAACTCAGATCCACCGGCTGCGCGCCATTGTTGAGGTATTTGGCTTCCTGCTCGTTCAGATAAGGGGAGGCGAAGACATCGTTCAGGTTTCCGTCCCGTTCTCCCGGTTGCCCATCGTCCTCAACCGTCGTAAATACATAACCGCTGGCCAGTGTTTTGGCTTCAGCCTGCGTGAGGTGCGGCCCGCCGGGTTGGGTGAGTTCTTTAAAGGTGAGGTATTTCATTGCGTGGCAGGCCCGGCATTTTTCTTCGTAAACCTGTAAGCCCCGCCGCAACTGTGCGGGGTCGTGTTTGCCGTTCACACCGCTAAATGCCCACGGCTGCGGGGGCGGAAGCTGCGCGTAAAGCGTGTTACTAAAGAGTAAACCCAGACTCAGGGCTGCAAAGGTTAGCCATCGTCCCATCATGTCAGTCCTGTTTTTCCAGTAAGCGTCGGCACGGCATCACAATCAAAAACCATGCGAAGTAGATAAGCGTTGAAAGCTGAGAAGCGGCGCGGATCCAGCCCTCTTCATTACTGAACCCGTCCACCAGATCTGGCCCGACTAGCGCTTTAGACCCCAGCCAGCCTAAAAAGAACGCATTGCCGACCCAAATCCAAAAACCGACTTTAACGAGCTTGCTTAAGTGGCGAAACCGCGCGCGGGAGGTATCCAACCAGGGTAAGAAGTAGAAGATCAATACCGAGGCGCACATGGCGACAATGCCCGCCAGCTCACTGGGAAAACAGCGCAGAATGGAAAAGAAGGGCAGAAAATACCACTCGGGCGCGACGATGGCTGGCGTGACCGTCGGGTCGGCGGGGATGAAGTTATCGGCACTGCTGAAATAGTGCGGCGCAAAGAATAAGAACCAGGCAAACAGCATTAAGAACAGCGTCAGTTTGAGGGCATCGCGCTCGGTGACGCGAAAATCGAACAGTAAACGTTGCGATTCGCGGGTGGTAAACGTTTTTTTCATCGCATGGGCGAAAGCCGACTGGACGGTACGCACATGCCATATCGTCATCGCGACAATGGCGAAGGGAATAATAAAGTGCAGCACATAAAAACGGCCCAACGTCGGCGTGCCGGGGGCATATCCACCGACCAAAAAGGTATACAGCGTATCGCCGACTAACGGTATTGCGCGGGCGAAGCTGGTGATGACCGTGGCGGCCCAATAGCTTTTTTGCCCCCAAATCAGGCTATAGCCGAGAAATGCGGTGATCATCAATAATACATACAGCGTCACGCTGATGGTCCACATCTTCAGATACGGTTTGCGGTAAACGTTGTAATACATCGCGCGAAAAATATGCAGGTAGCAGGCGAAGAAGAAAAGCGAGGCGCCAATGGCGTGCAGGTTACGCACCAGCTCGCCGTGTCTGACCGCGCGCATAATATGAACAATGGAATCAAACGCGGATCCTGCCGTGGGCACATAAAACATCGCCAGTACGATGCCGGAGAGAATTTGCACGCCCAGCATGACCAGTAAGATGATGCCGACGGCAAAGATCCAAATGCCGGTCATCGAGCGGGGGAACGGAAGGCGAAATTGAACGTGGCGCAGGGGCGTGGTAGGGGACGTTACGTTCATATCAGGCCTCTTTTGCGCCGAGGCGTACGCTCAGTCCATCGGCAGCCAGGGTATAGTCGGGGATCGGCAGATTCGCCGTGGCCGGACCTCGCGTCACGCGCCCCGACGAGTCAAATTCTGACCCGTGACATGGACAAATCCAGCCCTGTCCGCTGGGGTTGGCGTTAGGCACGCATCCGGCGTGCGGGCAGTAACCCTGGACGATCAGCCACTGCGGATGTGCCGTGCTCACCCGCTCGCTATCCGTCTGCGGATCGATCAGCCGTCGGGCATCAGCCTGCTGCGCCGCCGCGATCTCGTCTGGTGTACGGTGGCGAATCAGGATCAATTTTCCCTGCCAGATACGTTTCACCGTCTGTCCAGCCGCCACTCCCGCAAGGGAAACATCGACAGGCTCATTCTCTGCCACGGTTTTATCATCTGGTCCCAGCGCCGAGATCAGCGGCCAGACGGCTGCGGTAACCCCCGCGGCACCGACAAATTTTGTCAGCTTGCACAAGCAGTCGCGCCGCTGGGTGTGGATTGCCTCGCTGTCCGTTTTTTTATTCACCGCCGTTATCCTCTTATCGTTGTGCCGTTACTGTTTCTCAAGACGGGTATAAATGTCCTGAAAACGTTTATCGGCAAGGCCAGGGGCTTTAAACGCGCGGTAGCTGTCGGGCAAAACGGCGTCGCCGACTTTGATCAACATGATCATGCCTTGCGCATAGTGCGGTGAGCATTTGATGCCGTAGAAACCGGCAGTGTCGTATTTGATTTCAATCTCCTCATCGATTTTGCCGATAAAACCGGGGTAATCGGCGGGGGAGAGTTCGGCAATTGAGGCCGCATTGTGGCTTTTGTGCTTGCGAACAAACTTCACGCTATCGCCCGGCTGGATCGCCAGATAATCCGGTTCGTAGACCATCGGCCCTCCGGTACCGCGGTTTTTCATCAGGACTTCGTAGGTTTGTGCAAAAGCTGTCGAGGTGAAAGCGAACAGGCACAGAATGAGCAGACTTTGCTTAATGCGTTTCATAGCGGTTCCTTGTCGTATTTACGCCGGTCGTTGGTAGCGGATGAAGCAGGTTGCTTCATTGGGAGCGTGTTCGACAATCGCATCGATGCCAAACCAGCTGTTAAGATTTTCACGGGTGAAGATAGTCGCAGGGCGGCCCTGCATAGCCAATCGTCCGGCGGTCATCACCATGATGCGATCGCAAAACATCGCGGCATGGTTCAGGTCGTGCAGGGCGGCAATGACGGTCAGTTTTTCGCGCTTGACCAGATTGAGCAGGCCAATCTGATGTTGGATGTCGAGATGATTCGTCGGTTCATCCATCAGCAAAACCTGCGGCTGTTGCGCCAGCGCCCGGGCAATGTGCAGGCGTTGGCGTTCGCCGCCAGAGAAGGTATGCCAGCAGCGATGCTGGAGGTTTTGCAGGGAGACTTTCTCCAGCATCGTCTGCACGATATCGTCGTCGGTTTGTGACCACGGTGATAGCAGGCTTAACCACGGCGTGCGGCCGAGGGAAACGGCCTGGATAGCGGTCAGACGCTCGCTGGTTTCTGCCTGTTGCTCAACCAATGCGACCTTTTGTGCCAGATGGCGGCGCGAGTAGCGGCGAATGTCTTTGCTGTTCAGAGAAACGCTGCCGGCGGAGGGTTTGAGCAAACCGGCCAGCAGGGAAATCAGTGACGTTTTCCCTGAGCCGTTGGGGCCGATAATACCAACAAACTCTCCGGGTGCGACCTGAAAAGAGACATCATTGACGATGGACTTGCCCTTCACCTCCCAGTGCAGGTGCTGGGCGCAGACCATATGGTTAACCGTATTTGCCGCACGTAGCGGCGCAGTAAAGTGTGGGTTAGCCGTCATTTGCTCGGGTTCCCTCGGATCAAAATAATCGAAAATGCGGGAGCGCCAACCAGCGCGGTGATAACGCCAATGGGCAACACTTGCCCCGGCAGCAAGGTGCGCGAAATGACGTCCGCGACAATTAGAAAGATGGCACCAATAAGGGCGCTGACAGGCAATAAGCGGTGATGCTGATTGCCCACCAGTAACCGCGCGGCATGAGGGATCACCAGACCGACAAAGCCAATGGCCCCGACAATCGACACCATAATGGCAGTCATCCCCGTCACCGCGGTAATCAGTACGCTGCGCGTGCGTTTAACCGGAATGCCCAGCGAGGCTGCCGATTCAGCGCCAAACGAAAATGCGTCCAGATGACGGGCGTAACAAAAGCAGACGATGATACCGACCAGCGCGGTTGGGATTGCCAATACCACATCGGGCCAGCGCACGCCGCTCAGATTGCCGAGCAGCCAGAACATAATGCCCCGCGCCTGCTCGGCATTGGCCGAGCGGGTAATGATGAGCGAGGTGATGGCATTAAACAGCTGCGAGCTGGCAATCCCGGCAAGAATGATTTGCGTGGTGGCAGAGCCGTGCTTTCCTCTGGCTGCCACAGCTAACAGCGCGACGAACAGAAATGCCGTCAGCGCGCCGATAAACGCACCGAGTGACATGCTAATAATTCCCGCACCCAGCCCGGTCAGTGCGATCAGCACCGCCCCCGTCGACGCCCCGGCAGAGATCCCCAGCAGATAAGGCTCGGCCAGCGCATTACGCAGCAAGGATTGCAGCACCACGCCGGAAACCGCCAGACAGGCGCCACAGCTGGCGGAGACCAGCGCGCGGGTCAGGCGATAATTCCAGATGATCCCGGCATCGAGTGCGTCCACCGCATATTGGCTGCCAAACAGGTGGTTT
This sequence comes from Citrobacter tructae, assembly GCF_004684345.1. NCBI lineage: Bacteria > Pseudomonadati > Pseudomonadota > Gammaproteobacteria > Enterobacterales > Enterobacteriaceae > Citrobacter > Citrobacter tructae. The sequence continues at coordinate 1,290,058 of NZ_CP038469.1, read as the reverse complement.
GCCAGCGTGTGGGTGACATGCCGCCACGGGATAAACGTTTCACCGATGGAAATCCCGGCCAGCAGCACCCCGCACATCACCATGCTGACCCACAGGCTGTGCAGCAGCGTCCGTTGGGTAAACTGACTTATCGCCCGACGCGTCCTGCGTAATTCGCTCATTCTTTATGGCTTTCCTGAGTGCGAAAGTGCGTGATGCCGGCACACGGCATCACGCATGACGAGGATTAGTGAGTGGTCTGAGGATGTGCCAGACCGTACTGCACCAGTGCATCGGCGAGTTTTTCCAGCCCGTCAATGGTTCTGATACCAGCATTCATGGTTTGCACATCTATCACCGGCAGGTGGTTTTCTTTAACCGCCGGGATCAGTCGAGTGACCGGGTCAGATTTGAGGTATTCCATTTTGACTTTCCAGTCATCCGCCGGGAAACGACGACGGCCCATTTCGCCAAGAACGATGACCGACGGACTGGCTTTAGCAATAGTTTCCCAGCCGACCGTCGGCCACTCCTCGGCGGAATCAATGACATTTTTTACCCCGAGGGTTTGTGCTATCCACGCGGCGGGGCCAAATTTACCCGCGACATAGGGATCAAGCTGCAGGTCGGCGCTGGAGAACCAGAAGACGGCAGAGACGTTATTGTCCATACCGGTGATTTTCGTTTTTGCAGCGGCCTCGCGGGCCTTGAGGCTGGCTATCAGTTCATCGCCTTTGTCCTGAACATCGAAGATTTTCGCCAGATCGGCAACTTCCTGGTAAACCATGGCGATATCAAACATGCCTTTACGCACGCCATCGCCGCCGTCTTCGTTATCTTTTGCGCAGTCGGCAGGGGCGGTATAAACCGGAACATTGAGTTCGCCAAATTGTTCGTAAGAGGCAACCGTACCCGCCGGGCCAATCTGCCATTCAAACTGGCTGGCAACCAGGTCCGGTTTTTTGGCGATAATGCCTTCAAAGCTGGGGATGTTTTGCGCGATGACTGCAATGTTGCTGTTTGCTGCCTGGAACTGTTCCGGTAGCGGACCAAACCACAGCGAGGTGCCAACCACGCGATCGATCAGACCCAAAGAATAGAGGATTTCAGTGCTGTTCTGTCCCACGGTGGTTACACGCTGCGGGGCTTTATTGAAGGTAATATCCCGACCACAATTTTTGATGGTCAACGGATATTGTGTCTTTGCCGCTGTAGCGATATTACTGGTCAGGAAAAGTGCCGCGCCAGTCAGCGCCAGAAGTGAATATTTGCAATAAGAAGAGGTAATGTCAGAATACATTATCATTGTCCCGTTGATGCCAGAATCTTAGCGTCTGGTCATTGTTTATTTCGCGGGACAGGCACATGACGATAGATGACATCTAATCATGAAATTCAGACAAGATAATATGAAAATAAAACATATTGTTGCCGGTTTGATCAGGAATCAAATTTTTTCATTCGTCAAATAAATCACCCCATGGACCATCCCGTCCACTCAATGTATAAAACCATGACAGCAGGTCTCCTGGCTCGCGGTAATCAGAATATCGGCCTTCCCATAAAAAATACTTTACAGTGACCTGTAGTGAATCATCACTACACAGGGATATTCAGCATCCGCTTACAGTTGCGGGGGCAGCTATGGCATAAGATTGAAATCATCCGCACCATATTCCGTTTCAAAATAATAAAAATGTTTTGAAATACTGTCGCGATGGACTGTAGCGGTATCCAATTATCACGTCAACCGCTTGAATCAGTAGGTATGCTTACCTTTTTACGATTAAACCCTTAAAATACAATTAGATATATTTTTTGTGTTAACTTCGATTTAACATTGATAACGAATATAAAAAAACTAAACGAGAATTATTTGATGTCGATCAACTAATACTTGCTCCGTGAAATAATCGAAGAATAAATAATAAGGACTGCTAAATAATTTAATTATTAGCTCTCTGTCACATTATTACGATTGTTTTTCCATATGCACGATTTGCTGTTCACCACCTTCATCAAAAAAAACGCTGAAATGATGACGCAACCAGAACTGATAACCTCCAGGTAAAAAGTGATGAGTGTGGAGATAGCACACTTTATATTGCTGATGGCGGCAAAAATGCTCTGCCAGAGCGACTAATTGGCTGCCAATACCTTGTCTACGGTAATCCAGTTCGACATAACAACGACAGATTTCAGCCGTTTCGGACAACATATAACGTCCTTTTAATGGGAGTATTCTGTCATCGTACTGACATACAGCCAGCGTGGCGATAAGTTGCTGTTGCGTATTCCAGACGCCGAGTAACAAATTTCTTTGCTGCTGAATATACTGGTGATTGATGCCAAATACATCTTCATGTGGATGGGGAAGTGGCTTATTGGCACTAAAGTAAAGATTCAAATGGCGGATAATAAACGACTGCACGGCCGGGATATCCGCCTCGGTAATTTCGCGAAAGATATATGTAGAATTAGGGGTCATCACTGTAGCTATCATCAGGAGTAGGGGAAATGATAATAGCAACTCAGAGAGGATTGCAGAAGTGAAGTGTGACCGACAGGCAAAGCCTGCCGGTCACTGCTAAACGTTAAATATCGGCCAGCGCGGCGTCGCGGTTCGGGAAGAACGCCAGACGGCCGGGAATAGGTTGGATACCCGCACGGGCCATGGTGCGCAGCGGCTGGAATTCCAAATTGCTGATACGTAATTCACAGCCTTCCGGCAGTCGTTTAACAAAGCGCTGGAAGGCATCCAGCCCACCGGCATCCAGCACCGGAACGGCATCCCACTTCAGAACGACGATGCGTTTGCCATCAAGACGAGACTCGAGATCGGTAAACAATCCCTCCGCGGCGGCAAAGAACAGCGGGCCAATTACGCGCAGTACCAGTATGTCGTCCGGTACAGCAACATTCACTGGCGCCAGACGCGTCATGCGCGCGATACGACGCATAAACAGCAACGAGGCAAGGACGATCCCCACGCTGATGGCGATCACCATATCAAACAGCACGGTCAGCGACATACACATCAACATCACGATGATGTCGTCTTTCGGCGCGTGGCGTAGCAAATCCACTACTTTGTGGGCTTCACTCATGTTCCACGCCACCATCAAAAGCAGTGCGGCCATGGCGGAAAGCGGTAACCAGGAGAGCCAGGGGGCTAATACCAGCAGTGCGAGGATCACCAGAATTGCGTGGATCACCGCAGAAATGGGCGAGGTAGCCCCGGCACGTACGTTAGCCGCAGAGCGGGCAATCGCGGCGGTGGCGGTAATGCCGCCAAAGAACGGCGCGACGATATTACCCAACCCCTGACCAATCAGCTCGCTGTTGGCTTTGTGCTTGGTGCCGGTCATACCGTCGAGCACCACGGCGCACAGCAGAGATTCAATCGCCCCCAGCATCGCCATCGAGAAGGCTGCGGGTAACAACGCCTGTAATGAACTCCAGCTCAGCGTAAAGTTGGACCCAGGCATATCCCATGGCAGTACCAGTTGCGGCAGTAACTGTGGAATACCGTTACCTTGCGAGCCATCGGCAAGAATGTAATGGAACTGAGACCCGATGGTCGCTACATGACCACCCGTCAGGTTAACGATACCCATCACCGCGCAGCCAGCCAGTAGAGCCGGGAGGTGACCGGGCAGGCGAATCCCCAGACGCGGCCAGAAAATCAGGATCGCCAGCGTGACTACGCCAATGGCGGCATCGCCAGGGTTAATGGTCGGCAGGGCCATGAACAGCGCCCCCACTTTTTGCAGATAGTGTTCCGGGACATGCGCCATCTGCAGTCCAAGAAAATCTTTAATCTGCATGGTACCGATGGTGATACCAATACCTGAGGTAAAGCCTAAGGTGACGGAGACGGGAATATATTCGATCAACCGACCAAAGCGGGCGAGGCCGAAAAGGATCAGGAATATCCCGGACATCAGCGTGGCAACCAGCAGGCCTGCCAGCCCGAACTGTTGCGAGACCGGATATAAAATCACCACGAAGGCGGCGGTTGGGCCAGAAACGCTAAAGCGTGAGCCACCGGTAAGGGCGATAACAATCCCGGCGACAGCTGCGGTATACAGGCCGTACTGTGGCGCAACGCCGCTGCCAATTGCCAACGCCATTGCCAGCGGAATAGCAATAATCCCCACGGTTATCCCGGCGATCAGATCACGGGTAAAGCGCGAGGCGGTATATTTTTCTTTCCAACAAGCGTCAATGAGGGCGCGGAAAGGCATCACATGTGAGGAAAATAGTCTGTTCACAATAATGTTTCATCCATGAGCGCATCATCTATCTAGAAAATGATAGTTGAAGTTGGCATAAATCATACAAATAAGTAAAACGGATAAAAAAACCCGCCGCAGCGGGTTTTTGAGCCGGGCTCGATTAATGTTCGAACATGGCAGAGATGGATTCTTCGTTGCTGATACGACGAATCGCTTCGGCCAGCATACCCGACAGGGTCAACGTACGCACGTTTGGCAGTGCTTTGATTTCGTCGGTCAGTGGAATGGTGTCACAGACCACGACTTCATCAATCACTGAGTTGCGCAGGTTGTTTGCCGCATTGCCTGAGAAGATCGGGTGAGTCGCGTACGCAAATACGCGTTTGGCACCACGTTCTTTCAGTGCTTCTGCTGCTTTGCACAGCGTACCGCCGGTATCGATCATGTCATCAACCAGGACGCAGTCACGACCTGCAACGTCACCAATAATGTGCATCACCTGAGAAACGTTCGCACGTGGGCGACGTTTGTCGATGATAGCCATATCGGTATCGTTCAGCAGCTTAGCGATAGCGCGGGCACGCACGACGCCACCGATGTCCGGAGAAACCACAATCGGGTTGTCCAGGTTCAGCTGCAGCATGTCTTCTAACAGAATTGGGCTACCGAATACGTTATCAACCGGTACGTCAAAGAAGCCCTGGATCTGTTCAGCATGCAGGTCAACGGTGAGGACGCGGTCAACGCCAACGCTGGACAGGAAGTCCGCGACGACTTTTGCGGTAATCGGTACACGAGCGGAACGTACGCGACGATCCTGGCGTGCATAGCCGAAGTAAGGAATAACGGCGGTGATACGACCTGCGGAAGCACGGCGCAGAGCATCGACCATAACGACCAATTCCATCAGGTTGTCGTTAGTAGGGGCACAAGTGGACTGGATGATGAAAATATCACCACCGCGTACATTTTCATTAATTTGTACGCTGACTTCGCCGTCGCTAAAGCGACCTACAGCGGCGTCGCCGAGTGAAGTGTACAGGCGGTTGGCAATACGTTGTGCTAGTTCCGGGGTGGCGTTACCAGCAAAAAGCTTCATATCAGGCACGAGAAGAACCTCAGGCATGCGTCCATTGGTGGAAAGAATCTGCCGAAAACTGTGCGGGCCAGGCAGTATCCTCTCCAGGCGGTGTATTAAAGAGCGCGATGCAACGTCTGGAACAGGGTGACGTTGTCACCGAAACTCAGCTTGCCCGGCTTACTCGCCATCCTTCACGTTTCATGTGTGCTGGCATCAATTCCTCACACCAGTCACATACTTTTGTATGCGCCTGGCGATTCGTCATCTCGCCATCTTCCTGAAACCCGAGTGATTTAGAGTAACGCTCTGTGCAATGGGGAGAGGTTGACACCTTTCGCCACAAAGCCTTTGAGCCATTCCGGGGCTTGCTCAAGCACCTGGCGAGCACGAGACTCTGTATCAAATTCAGCAAAGACACAGGCCCCTGTACCAGTCAGGCGCGACGGCGCATATTCTAACAGCCAGGAAAGCGCCGCATCAACCTCGCGAAAACGTTTTCTTGCGATAACCTCGCAATCATTGCCGAATTCACATTTTAGTAACGTTTTTATTGACCTTTTTGGCGTGTTGCGCGGGAGTTCCGGGTCTTTAAAAATCACCGGCGTTGGAATACTGACGCCAGGATGAGCAACCAGGTACCATTTTTCCGGCGGATTAACCGGCGTGAGGATTTCTCCCACACCCTCGGCGAAGGCCGCATGTCCGCGTACGAATACCGGCACGTCGGCTCCCAAAATTAACCCAATGGTTGCCAGTTCATCGACGGACAGTCCGCACTGCCAGAGATGGTTCAGCGCCACAAGAATGGTGGCGGCATTCGATGAACCGCCCCCCAGGCCACCGCCCATTGGCAGACGCTTATCAATGCTGATGGCCGCGCCGCTACCGGCGGGCAAGCGTCCACTCTGTGCAGCGGTTTTCATCAGCAAACGCGCGGCGCGCACAATCAGGTTATCTTCATGCTCAACACCTGCAACCGGAGTAAGCAGATGAATGTCGCCGTCGTCGCGCACTTCAATGCTGATATCGTCGCCGTAATCGAGAAACTGAAACAGCGTCTGCAGCGTGTGATAACCATCTGCACGCTGTCCGGTAATGTATAAAAACAGATTCAGTTTTGCCGGAGAGGGCCAGTGGGTCATCATTTCACGATCCAGTTATCCATTTTCAGCTTAATGCGCTGGTCGCCGTCAGACAGTTCCATGTTCGCGGGCATCGCTGGCTGCGTTTTGCTGTCGTAGGCGCTGTAAACCACTTTCCAACTTTTGCCGTTCTGGCTGTAGTTCACTTCGCTCAGACGGTACTGTTCGTCGAGTTTGTAGTCGGTGGCATCGCCAGGCAGACCGAGGATCCACTGACGCAAGCTATCGAGCGGAATCGGCATGCCGGTCAGTTTGCCAATCATCTCTTCGGCGTCGTCGGCGGTGTAATGCTTACCTTTATTATCGACAAGCTCGACGTTGCCCGGCTGGGCTTTCAGTTCCAGTTCGGTACTGCCCAGCGGATTGGTCAACAGCAGACGATAGCGATCCTGACCGGTTTGTTGCCAGAAGAAGCGGGCATACACTTTCTGCTGGTCGGAAATATAGGCAAACGCGCCGCGAGTCTGATACTGGTGCAGCGCACGTACCTCCTGCTGGTGTTGGCGCCATTGCGGAGAGTCGGGGCTTTTGCCGGGACCTTTGGGCGCGTTGAGCGTACAGGCGGTGAGGACCAGGCTTGCCAGCGGCAACAGGCGGATCAGGCGAAAATCAGGCAGGGTCATAATGATGACAAATCCTTGAGATACGTTGCAGTTATAGTTCTTAATGCTAGCGCCGCTGTCTGACCTCGTCTACGTTCACGTTATCTTAAATCACTAAAATTTGTGCACTAAGCTATTACTCCAAAAGGGGGCAGTCTCTTTTATTGGCCGCACGCATCCTGTATGATGCCCGCAGTCTAACCTTATCAACGCTGGTACTATTCCCGCACACATGACCCTTTTAGCGCTTGGTATTAACCATAAAACGGCACCTGTATCGCTGCGAGAACGCGTAACGTTTTCGCCGGATACGCTCGATCAGGCGCTGGACAGCCTGCTTGCGCAGCCAATGGTGCAGGGCGGGGTAGTGCTGTCGACATGTAACCGCACGGAGCTGTACCTCAGCGTCGAAGAGCAGGACAACCTGCAAGAGGCGCTGATCCGCTGGCTGTGCGAATACCATAACCTGAATGAAGAAGACCTGCGCAGCAGCCTTTACTGGCATCAGGACAACGATGCCGTCAGCCATCTGATGCGTGTTGCCAGCGGCCTGGATTCGCTGGTGCTCGGCGAACCACAAATTCTTGGACAGGTGAAAAAAGCCTTTGCGGATTCGCAAAAAGGCCACCTGAACGCCAGTGCGCTGGAGCGCATGTTCCAGAAATCGTTCTCCGTCGCTAAACGTGTACGTACAGAAACAGACATCGGAGCCAGTGCGGTGTCCGTGGCGTTTGCGGCCTGTACGCTGGCCCGGCAAATCTTTGAATCGCTGTCCACGGTGACTGTACTGTTGGTTGGCGCAGGCGAGACCATCGAACTGGTGGCGCGTCATTTGCGCGAACACAAAGTGAAGAAGATGATCATCGCCAACCGTACGCGTGAACGTGCGCAGGTGTTGGCGGACGAGGTCGGCGCTGAGGTGATTTCACTGAGTGATATCGATGCGCGCTTACAGGACGCCGATATTATTATCAGTTCTACCGCCAGTCCGCTGCCGATTATCGGCAAAGGGATGGTGGAGCGCGCGCTGAAAAACCGCCGCAATCAGCCGATGCTGCTGGTCGATATTGCCGTACCGCGCGATGTTGAGCCGGAAGTCGGCAAATTGTCGAACGCGTATTTGTATAGCGTTGACGATCTGCAAAGCATCATTTCGCATAACCTGGCGCAGCGTAAAGCAGCGGCGGTGGAAGCCGAAACGATCGTCGAGCAGGAAACCAGCGAATTTATGGCCTGGCTACGCGCCCAAAGCGCGAGTGAGACCATCCGCGAATATCGCAGTCAGTCAGAACAGGTTCGTGATGAACTGACCGCCAAAGCGTTGGCTGCCCTGGAACAGGGCGGTGATGCGCAAGCCATTATGCAGGATCTGGCCTGGAAACTGACAAACCGCCTGATCCATGCACCAACCAAATCACTTCAACAGGCTGCCCGTGACGGGGATAGTGAACGCCTGAATATTCTGCGCGACAGCCTCGGGCTGGAGTAGCAGCACACCAATCTTATTTTTACAGGGTGCATTTACGCCTATGAAGCCTTCTATCGTTGCCAAACTGGAAGCCCTGCATGAACGCCATGAAGAAGTTCAGGCGCTGCTCGGCGATGCTGGAACCATCGCAGACCAGGATCGCTTTCGTGCGCTGTCGCGCGAATATGCCCAGTTAAGCGATGTATCTCGCTGTTTTACGGACTGGCAACAGGTTCAGGAAGATATCGAAACGGCACAGATGATGCTCGACGATCCTGAAATGCGTGAGATGGCGCAGGATGAACTGCGCGAAGCAAAAGAAAAATGTGAACAGCTGGAGCAGCATCTACAGGTTCTGCTGCTGCCGAAAGATCCGGATGACGAGCGCAACGCGTTTCTCGAAGTCCGTGCCGGAACCGGCGGAGATGAAGCGGCGCTGTTTGCCGGCGATCTGTTCCGTATGTACAGCCGTTACGCTGAATCTCGTCGCTGGCGCGTGGAGATCATGAGCGCCAACGAAGGTGAACACGGCGGCTATAAAGAAATTATTGCCAAGGTGAGCGGCGACGGCGTGTATGGTCGACTGAAATTCGAGTCTGGTGGTCATCGCGTACAGCGCGTTCCGGCCACCGAATCTCAGGGGCGTATCCATACTTCCGCCTGTACGGTCGCGGTGATGCCGGAACTGCCGGAAGCCGAACTGCCGGACATCAACCCGGCCGATCTGCGTATTGATACCTTCCGTTCATCGGGTGCCGGTGGTCAGCACGTTAACACCACCGACTCTGCTATTCGTATAACCCACCTGCCGACCGGTATTGTGGTTGAATGTCAGGACGAACGTTCGCAGCACAAAAACAAAGCCAAAGCGATGTCGGTGCTGGGGTCGCGTATTCGTGCCGCCGAAGTGGCAAGACGCCAGCAGGCGGAAGCCTCTGAACGTCGTAACCTGTTAGGCAGCGGCGATCGCAGCGATCGTAACCGTACCTATAACTTCCCGCAGGGTCGTGTCACCGATCATCGCATCAACCTGACGCTCTACCGCCTGGACGAAACGATGGAAGGTAAACTGGATATGCTCATTGAGCCGATTGTCCAGGAATACCAGGCTGACCAGTTGGCGGCGCTGTCCGAGCAGGATTAATGGATTATCAACACTGGCTGCGTGAAGCGATAAGCCATTTACAGGACAGCGACAGCCCGCGCCGCGACGCCGAGATCTTACTCGAGTACGTCACCGGCAAGGCGCGCACCTTTATTCTGGCGTTTGGTGAAACGGAATTAACCGCAGCACAGCATGAACAGTTGAACTCGCTGGTGGCTCGCCGTCAGCGGGGAGAGCCCGTGGCGCACCTGACCGGTGTTCGCGAGTTCTGGTCACTGCCGCTGTTCGTGTCACCGGCGACGCTTATCCCACGTCCGGATACCGAATGCCTGGTCGAGCAGGCGCTGGCGCGTCTGCCAACATCAGCGTGCCGTATTGTCGATCTGGGGACCGGCACGGGTGCTATTGCGCTGGCGCTGGCCACCGAGCGCCCTGATTGCGAAGTCACCGCGGTTGACCGGATGCCGGATGCCGTGGCTCTGGCGACCCGCAATGCGCAGCATTTGGGTATCAGGAATGTGCGTGTGCTGCAAAGCGACTGGTTCAGCGCCTTGCAGGGGCAGCGGTTTGACATGATTGTCAGCAACCCGCCGTACATTGATGAGCAGGACCCGCATCTGGCGCAAGGTGATGTGCGCTTTGAACCGCTGACCGCGCTGGTGGCAGGCGCGAATGGTCTGGCAGATATCGTGCATATCATCGACCAGTCTCAGCACGTATTAACCCCCGGCGGCTATCTGCTGCTGGAACATGGCTGGCAACAGGGGGAGGCGGTGCGCGACGCGTTTATGCGTGCCGGATACCTGGCGGTTGAAACCTGTCGTGATTACGGCGGCAACGAGCGCATTACGCTCGGGCGTATCGCGGCATGACTACCTTCAGTGTGTTACTCAACGTTCATCTTATTAGCATCGCGCTGTCCGTCGGCCTGCTCACGCTGCGTTTTTGGTGGCGTTATTCCGACGCCCGCCTTGCTTCTGCGCGCTGGACGCGGGTCATCCCGCCGGTCATTGATACCGTTTTGTTACTCAGCGGCGTGGCGTTGATCGCTAAAACGCACATCCTGCCATTCACCGCACAGGGTACATGGCTGACTGAAAAGCTGTTTGGGGTTATCATTTACATCGTTTTGGGTTTTATTGCGCTCGATTATCGTCGGGCGCGCAGTCAGCAGATGCGTTTAATCGCCTTTCCGCTGGCGCTGGTGGTGCTGTACATCATCATTAAACTCGCCACCACAAAAATACCGTTACTGGGGTAATCATGAGGTCGTTAGCTGATTTCGAATTTAATAAAGCGCCGCTGTGCGATGGGATGATCCTGGCATCGGAATCTATCCGCCTGGATTTCCCTACGCAATCTGTCTACGACGAACTGGAACGTCTGGCCAGCCTCGCGCATGAAGAAATTAGCCAGCTCTTGTCTCAGGATGAGCAACTGGATAAATTGCTGGCACTTTTTTACGGCGACTGGGGATTTACGGATACCCGCGGCGTCTATCGTCTTTCTGATGCACTCTGGCTTGACCAGGTCCTGAAAAATCGTCAGGGCAGCGCGGTGTCGTTGGGCGCAATCTTATTGTGGCTTGCCAATCGGCTGGGTCTGCCACTGGTTCCGGTGATTTTCCCGACGCAGCTCATCCTGCGTATTGAATCACTGGAAGGTGAAATGTGGCTGATTAACCCGTTCAATGGCGAAACGTTAAATGAGCACACGCTGGAAGTATGGCTGAAGGGGAATATCAGCCCAGTTGCGGAGCTGTTTAACGAAGATCTCGATGAAGCGGATAACGCGGAAGTGATCCGCAAGCTGCTCGACACGCTGAAATCGTCACTGATGGAAGAACGGCAAATGGAGCTGGCACTGCGCGCAAGTGAAGCATTATTGCAGTTTAATCCTGAAGATCCGTACGAAATACGCGATCGCGGATTGATTTACGCGCAGCTGGAATGTGAACATGTTGCGTTAACTGATTTAAGTTATTTCGTTGAGCAATGTCCGGAAGACCCGATCAGCGAAATGATCCGTGCGCAGATTAATACTATTTCGCACAAGCAAATTGTATTGCATTGATTAATGACACTTTACCTACCGTTTAAGGCGATCCTATGAAACAAAAAGTGGTTAGCATTGGCGACATCAACGTGGCAAATGACCTGCCGTTCGTGCTGTTTGGCGGCATGAACGTGCTGGAATCCCGCGATCTGGCGATGCGCATTTGTGAGCACTACGTAACCGTTACTCAAAAGCTGGGTATCCCTTACGTGTTCAAAGCCTCCTTTGATAAAGCCAACCGTTCTTCCATCCACTCTTATCGTGGTCCGGGCCTTGAAGAAGGGATGAAAATCTTCCAGGAACTGAAGCAAACCTTTGGCGTAAAAGTGATCACCGACGTTCATGAAGCCAGCCAGGCACAGCCTGTGGCTGACGTTGTGGACGTGATTCAGCTTCCGGCATTCCTCGCTCGCCAGACCGATCTGGTCGAAGCGATGGCGAAAACCGGTGCCGTTATCAACGTGAAAAAACCGCAGTTCGTAAGCCCAGGTCAAATGGGCAATATCGTGGATAAATTCCATGAAGGCGGTAATGACAAGGTTATTCTGTGCGACCGTGGCGCGAACTTCGGTTACGACAACCTGGTTGTGGATATGCTGGGCTTTGGTGTGATGAAGAAAGTTTCCGGTAACTCTCCGGTTATTTTTGATGTCACCCACGCGCTGCAGTGTCGCGACCCGTTTGGTGCCGCATCAGGCGGTCGTCGTGCGCAGGTTACCGAACTGGCGCGTGCCGGTATGGCGGTCGGTCTGGCGGGGCTGTTTATTGAAGCGCATCCGGACCCAGCCAATGCGAAATGCGACGGTCCTTCCGCGCTGCCGCTGGCTAAGCTGGAACAGTTCCTCACGCAGATCAAAGCGATTGACGATCTGGTGAAAAGCTTCGACGAACTGGATACTGAGAACTAAGATTTCTCTGTGTGCCCGAAGGTGCTTACGCTTATCGGGCAAGATAACGAGCAATCAAAATGAGGCCGGATAAGACACTTTACGTCGCATCCGGCTTTTTTATGAATCAGGCAAAGATCGTCATCAGATACGCGATAAACAATGCCAGATGCGCCGCACCGTTAAGTACATTGGTACGTCCGGTGGAGAAGGAGATATGGCACAGTACCAACGATGAGACCATCACAATCATCTCTGGTGCGCCCAGGGCAAATACCAAATCATTCCCGGTTGCCCATGCGATTAGTGTCACTACCGGTACGGTCAATGAAATCGTGGCTAATACCGAGCCGAAGAACAAATTCATCGCCCGCTGTACCTGATTACTCAGTACCGCTTTCAGCGCACCCAGCCCTTCAGGGGAAAGGATCAACAACGCGACGAGGAAACCGGTGAACGCAACAGGCGCATTCAATTCCGTTAACAGTGTCTCCAGCGAGTTGGCGTTCATTTTGGTGACCGCGATAACCGCAATTAAATGGACGATCAGCCAGGCTGCATGCCACATATTGCTGTGCGCTGATGGCTTACCGTGATGCGGGTCGTCGTCGTCGCCCTCGTCTTCATGTTCGTAAATAAACAGACTCTGGTGCGTTTTGGTTTGAATCAGCAGAAACACGCCGTACATCGCGGCAGAAATTAACGCCACCAGCAGTGCCTGCGCGGTAGTGAAATTCGCCCCCGGTAATGCCATCGGGAACACCAACACAATAATGGCCAGTGGGAACAGGGCGATCAAATACTGCTTAATACCGAACAGGTTCATATACTGAGTGGCGAATTTACGCCCGCCTAACAGTAATGAAAAACCGACCAGACCACCGGTAACAATCATAATGATGGAGTAGAGCGTATCGCGCATTAGCGTAGGCGCGGCGTCACCGGTCGCCATTAATGCGGAGATTAAACTAACTTCAAGAATAACAACCGACAGACTGAGGATCAGGGACCCGTAAGGTTCGCCGAGTCGGTGTGCTAATACGTCTGCGTGACGAACAACGCTAAATGCGCTGCTTAATATGCCCACCAGAGCAAGTGCGTTAATGCCGATAACCACTGGTAGTGATTGACTGCTCCCCCATAAGAACAGAACTACCAGTGCCAAAATCGGGAAGACGAGCGAAGTCTCCTTGTGGCGGGTTTTCACCGCCTCATGTGCATGTGTCATGTAATTAATTCTCCATCTCTGCAGGTGCTTATAATTATAAATGTATTAAAGAATGTAAAAAATAACAGATATCTCGGTATTTCCGATCTGTTTTTACGTAATTTTACGGCGTGGCCCGTTTCTTGCTTTAAAATGAGTAAAATCACTTATCTTGTTTAGAGAACATTTAAATAACAACATGTTAGTTTTAATTGAGCACAAATATTGACACTGATAATGGGGAAAATGCCAGTCCCGCTCGAGCCATAAGGACAGGATATAAAGTGCCGTTGAGTCTTTGTTGCCTTGCATGCAGCCGGTGAATTGCCTATTGTCCTGATATTGGTTTCAAAATGAGCAGCAAAAAAGCCCGGAAGGCGTCAAAAAGTTGTCGCAGGGAAGTTGCAGTGGCGGAGGTGTAAGGTGTTAACGCGTGATTTTTTATTAAATGCCGACTGTAAGACGGCATTTGGTGCTATTGAAGAATCACTACTCTGGTCAGCGGAACAACGGGCAGCCTCACTGGCCGCCACGCTCGCTTGCCGACCAGATGATGGACCGGTGTGGATCTTTGGTTATGGATCGTTGATGTGGAACCCGGCGTTAGAGTTTGAAGAGTCATGTACCGGTACGTTAGTTGGCTGGCATCGGGCATTTTGTCTGCGCCTGACGGCGGGACGAGGAACCGCATGTCAGCCGGGACGGATGCTGGCCCTGAAAGAAGGGGGACGCACCACCGGTGTGGCCTACCGCTTACCGGATGCCTCGCTGGAGCAAGAGTTGTCGCTGTTGTGGAAGCGTGAAATGATTACTGGTTGCTATCTTCCGACCTGGTGTCAGTTAACGCTTGATGACGGGCGAACGGTCAATGCGCTGGTCTTTATTATGGATCCGCGGCATCCGCTATTTGAGTCCGATACGCGTGCGCAGGTGATAGCACCGCTGATTGCCGCTGCCAGTGGGCCATTGGGGACCAACGCGCAGTATCTGTTCTCGCTGGAACAAGAACTATCCCGGTTAGGGATGCAGGATGATTGCCTGAACGAACTGATCGTCACGGTCAAAAGATTGCTGGGCGAGGTGTTGCCTGAAGGCGTAATGCGACCGGGATTTGCCTGAGTCGGCGAACTGCCCGATGCGCGTGTGCGCTATCGGGCAGCGAACAATCAGGCTGCTATATAACTGATGGAATGCTCCAGTGACTGACTGTGGCTATCGATCAGAACATTCCACGTGCCGGTATACGGCACGGTCAGCCATGCGTTATCACGATCCTGCACGCTTAAAATGTCGGTCTGCGTGTCTTTGACGTGGTTCTTCTCGCTCATCAGATGAATGTGACAGCGCTCAGAGCAGCGCACCACCACGGTATCCCCACCAAACAATTTCAAACTTGCCTTCACTAATGCCATTTTTCACCCCGTTCTTGAAAACAACGTACTTCCTGTCGAAAGTGCTGCGTGATGTTGTTCACATTTCACTCATTGCATAACACCAAAGGGGGAGATACAGGATGCTGATTTTGATCAAAAAATGGCATAACGATTAAACAAAAATGACAAAATGCCTGAAAAGGGTTGAAAGGGCGTGCTAACGTTTAGCGAAACCGCGCCCCTAAAAGATTAAATCTGGAAATATCAGGCTCTCTCAGTGCGCTTGCCTGAAAAGCGTCTATCAGAAGGTTAAAACCTTATCGGCCGCCAGCGTCCATTGGGCTAATTCCACCAGCGTACCGACGTCAACGCCGTCAATTAACGGCAACGCGGTGATCCCGCGACCATCGGTACAGGTTTTGCACAGTTTTACCGGTACGTTTTGCGCGGTCAGGATCTCCAGCATTTGCTGAATATTGTAACCTTCCGCCGGTTTCTGCCCACGTAAACCCGCCGTCACCGCGTCCGACATCAAAAAAAGCCGCAGGTCGAGGTTGCCATCCTGCTCGCGCAGGGCAATGGCCAGACGCAGACTGTTAAATAACGATTCGCTTCCATAGGCCGCACCGTTTGCGACGATCACTATCTTTTGCATTTTGACTCCTGTTGCTGCAAGTGAGCGTTAATAACCGACACGTATGTTACACCTATTTATCGATACCAGGATAATGCCGAAAAAAGAGGGAAGGGCTGAAAATCAACGCTGAAGACGTTATGGTTTAAGATAAGTATGCCGCTGTGGTTAATTGATGTAAGAAACAACTAACGATTTGAGCCGTATTTTTTATTCTTCTTCCGCTGTATTTACACTCTTGCTCCTGGCAGGCGGTACTGCTAGCGCGCAGTCTTCGTTTGTCCAGCAGGCTGCTAACCCGTTTGACAACAATAATGATGGTTTGCCCGATCTCGGTATGGCTGCGGAGTCACGGGTAGGCGAAAAGCATTTTGCCGAAATGGTTAAAGCGTTTGGCGAAGCCAGCATGACCGATAACGGGCTAGATACCGGTGAACAGGCGAAGCAATTCGCGTTTGGCCAGGTGCGTGACACGGTCAGCGAGCAGGTGAATCAGCAACTGGAATCATGGCTCTCTCCCTGGGGAAACGCCAGTGTCGGGCTACAGGTGGATAACGAGGGCCACTTCACCGGCAGCCGGGGCCGCTGGTTTATCCCCTGGCAGGATAACCAACGCTACCTGACCTGGAGCCAGATGGGGTTGACCCAACAAGATGATGGACTGGTCAGTAATCTGGGTATTGGACAGCGCTGGGTGCGCAACGGTTGGTTGTTAGGTTACAACACATTTTATGACAATCTGCTGGATGAAAGCCTGCCGCGCGGCGGTGTGGGGGCCGAGGCGTGGGGTGAGTATTTGCGCTTATCCGCCAATTATTACCAGCCGTTCTCATCCTGGCAGGAGCATTCTTCGACGCAAGCGCAGCGTATGGCGCGTGGGTACGATCTCACCGCGCTGATGCGGGTGCCGTTTTATGAGCATCTCAATACCAGCGTCAGCGTTGAGCAATATTTTGGCGATCAGGTCGATCTGTTTCATTCCGGAAACGGATACCACAACCCGGTAGCGGTAAAGCTGGGGCTGAGCTACACGCCGGTACCGCTGGTGACGGTGACCGCACAACATAAGCAGGGTGAAAGTGGAGAAAGTCAGAATAGTGTTGGTCTAAAGCTCAATTATCGCTTTGGCGTACCGTTAAAAAAACAGCTAATGGTCAGCGAAGTGGCAGGCAGTCAGTCACTGCGTGGCAGCCGCTATGACGATCCGCAGCGTAACAACCTGCCGACGATGGAATATCGCCAGCGTAAAACGCTGTCTGTGTTTCTGGCGACTCCGCCGTGGGATCTCAAGCCTGGCGAAACGGTGGCGCTGAAGCTGGAGGTGCGCAGTCTGCACGGTATTCGGCATCTGACGTGGCAGGGGGATACACAGGCGCTGAGTTTGACGGCCGGAACAACCACCCGTAGCGCGGAAGGCTGGACGATTATTATGCCGAAATGGGATCGCAGTGAAGGGGCAACAAACCGTTGGCGGTTGTCGGTGGTGGTGGAAGACGAACAGGGCCAGCGTGTCTCTTCCAATGAGATCACGCTATCACTGACCGAACCGTTTAGTGCGATGTCGGAAAATGATCCTCGTTAGCGATAAACTGCACGCGATATCAGAAAATACGTTCCTGATGCACCCATACCGCTGCTTCAACGCGCGATTTGAGTTTCATTTTCTTCAGCATGTGTTTCACGTGGACTTTGACCGTGCTTTCGGTGATGTCCAGACGACGGGCAATCATCTTGTTGGGCAAGCCCTGGGCAATCAGTTTCAGGATATCGCGCTCGCGTGGAGTGAGCTGGGTAACATCACGGTCTGAGGTTGCGCGGTTAGCACGCAGGCTGGCGGCCAGCACCGGCGTCAAAGCTTCACTCAGCACCATTTCACCGGCAGCTGCTTGCTGCAACGCCTTCAGCAAATCTTCCGGTTCCATGTCTTTTAACAAATAACCGTCCGCGCCGCGTTTCAGGGCGGTTACCACGTCTTCTTCATGATTCGAGACGCTGAACACCACGATGCGACCAGACAAGGATTTTTCACGCAGCTTATCGAGCGTTTCCAGACCATTCATGCCGGGCATGTTGAGATCCAGCAGGATCAGATCGGGATCAAGAGTTTCAGCCAGCTCGATACCCTGCTCGCCATTACTGGCTTCGCCGACCACGGTAATATCGGGCGCCATGCTGACGAGCTGTTTTACACCGGTTCGCAGCATCGGATGATCGTCGATCAGCAAGATGGTTGCCGGTTCCAGATTACTCATGGGTATCTCCTTGGACTTCTGTGAAGTTTGTTTCGGGAATAAAAGTGACAGCAACTTCAGTACCGCCTGTCTCGCGACGGCGTACACGGCAATCGCCGCGCAAGCTCTGCGCACGATCGCGCATAATAATCATGCCGTAGTGGTTACTGCGCTCGGCGTTTTCCGGTACGCCGCGACCGTTATCTTGCACTGTCAGTTTGACCTGCTTGCCATTTTGCACCACCGTCACGACCACTTCATTGGCCTGAGAGTGTTTAAGCGCGTTGCTCAGCGCTTCACGAGCAATTTGTAGCAGGTGAATCGCCTGATGCGAAGGAACCAGACGCGGTGGTAGCTGATAATCCAGCTTCACCGTAAATCCAAATCGGGCGCTGTATTCCTGACAGCTGGCTTCCAGCGCCGGACGCAATCCGGGTTCTGTGAGCTGCAAACGGAAGGTGGTTAACAGTTCACGCAACTGCACCCATGACGTGTTCAGCTCGTTACGGATTTGGCTCAGCAGGTCGCGGCAATTTTCCGGCAACGCCTCGCCTTGCATTTGCAAACAGCTGACCTGCATCTTCATGCAGGAAAGTGATTGTGCAATAGAATCATGCAGTTCGCGCGCAATGGTGGCACGCTCTTCCATGACAATCAACTGCTGCTGACGCTCCTGGTGCCTGTCCAGCGCCAGCGTCGCGGTCAGTTGTTCCACCAGGGTATCAACCAGTTGCTGCTGATCGTGGCTAAGATGACGCCCGTGCGGCAAGGTGGCGAGCAGAATACCATATTGAGTATGCGAATCGGTCAGTCGCCATTTCAGCGTGATACCGCCGTCAACCGCTGGCAGCGTACCGCGCGGGCACAGATGACACCCTTTTTCATCACAGCTGATGTTTGACTGACAGGTAAACTCCTGATGATTGTCTTCATCTTCCAGGTCGTACACCCGCAGTTCGATATCATGCAGCAGCGTCAAATTTTGTAGTCCGTTAAGTACCGGGGAGAGACGTTCGCACAGCGGGACCTGAGAGTGCAGACGGCGATTGGCCTGCCACAGGAAGGAAAGGATCTGGTTTTTATGTTCCAGACCGGCCGTTTTCTCCTGTACCCGCTGTTCCAGTACTGCGTAACTCTCGGCTAACTCCTCTGACATATTGTTCAACGCCGAACCCAGGGCCGCCATCTCATTACGTCCGCTGATACGCGCGCGTTGGGTAAAGTCGCGTTGGCTGACGGCTCGCGCCATTGCCAGCAGCTGTTTCCAGGGTTGTAGCAGGCGTACACGTAGCCAGATAATGGTGAAAACCAGCAGCAACGCCATAAAAATAGCCATCAGGCGATGTAACAGGACAACGCGTTCAATTCGCAGTTCGGTGGTATGGTCAAAGGCGGTAACCAGCTTATCCAGTCCGGTCACAAAACGTGCAACATCCTGTGCAACCGCATTGCCTGTTTGCGCATGGGCAAGTCCTGGCGCTAGTTCGGTATGCCAGTAATCTTGTAATGCTTTCAGTTGAACCTGCTGTCCATCGCGCTTAGCGGCGCGCGTCAGTTCAGGACTGAATGCCGTTTTCTCCATTTCATCCAGTAGCGGCTGATCGTTAGCATCAAGCGGTACGGCTGCCAGCAGGCGATAGCTTTGCATGCGCAGGGAACCCGCTTTGTTGATCGCATGGGCGCTACCCTGAACGCCCTGAACCAGCCAGCCGGAGACAGCCATACCCGCCACGCCGATCGCGGTGGACAGTAAAACAATCAGCGCCACCTGGTTGACCAGCGTAAGCGGGGAGAGACAACGTTTAAACATGGTGACTTGTTCCTTCGGGTTTTCGTTGCACCGAAAACCTTATTGAATGACGATTCTGCAGTAGTCAGTGGCGTTATTCTCAGCGATACACTGGAGTATACCCATACCTCAAACGGGCTACCCCTTAATTGCCACTGGTAGGAGAGATTCCTGGCTGGGGGGGGTAGGGGGCGACAGAAGCGTGAAAAACCACATCTTTTTCACCGATGTTATGTACTCATTTGGGGTAATGACAAATTTTAAGCATTAATAATGCCACCTTTTCCTTTGATTTATATCAACTTACCCCTCGCTGTAAACCCTAATGTGGCAGGCATCGAAACAAGTATCAGAGGTGTCTATGAGTCACTCATCTGCCCCAGAAAGGGCATCTGGATCTGTAATTACAGAATGGCGGCCGGAAGATCCCGCCTTTTGGCAACAAAGAGGTCATCGTATTGCCAGCCGCAACCTGTGGATTTCCGTCCCTTGTCTGCTGCTGGCGTTTTGCGTGTGGATGTTATTCAGCGCCGTGGCGGTAAACTTACCGAAGGTCGGCTTCGACTTCACTACCGAGCAGTTGTTTATGCTGACGGCATTACCGTCGGTCTCCGGTGCGCTGCTGCGCGTCCCGTACTCCTTTATGATTCCCTTATTTGGTGGACGCCGCTGGACGGCATTCAGTACCGGTATCCTGATCATCCCTTGCGTATGGTTAGGTTTTGCCGTGCAGGATACCACCACGCCGTTTAGTACCTTTATTATCATCTCTCTGTTGTGTGGTTTCGCCGGGGCAAACTTTGCCTCCAGCATGGCCAACATCAGTTTCTTTTTCCCGAAACAGAAACAGGGCGGTGCGCTGGGTCTGAACGGCGGTCTGGGTAACATGGGCGTCAGCGTTATGCAGCTGGTTGCTCCGCTGGTGGTGTCATTGTCGATCTTCGCTGCATTTGGTAGCCACGGCGTAGAACAACCGGATGGATCGCAGCTGTATCTGGCCAACGCCGCGTGGATTTGGGTACCGTTCCTGGCCATTTTCACGCTGGCTGCGTGGTTTGGTATGAACGAACTGGCGACCTCCAAAGCGTCACTGAAAGAGCAATTGCCGGTACTCAAACGCGGGCACCTGTGGATTATGAGCCTGCTGTATCTGGCGACCTTCGGTTCCTTCATCGGCTTCTCTGCCGGTTTTGCGATGCTGTCCAAAACGCAGTTCCCTGAGGTCCAGATCCTGCATTACGCCTTCTTTGGCCCGCTGATTGGTGCCCTGGCCCGTTCTGCTGGTGGGGCAATCTCTGACCGACTGGGCGGGACGCGCGTGACACTGGTGAACTTTGTCCTGATGGCAATATTCAGTGCTCTACTGTTCCTGACACTGCCAACAAACGGTGTAGGTGGTAGCTTTATCGCCTTCTTTGCGGTGTTCCTGGCGCTGTTCCTGACGGCCGGGTTGGGGAGTGGTTCAACCTTCCAGATGATCTCCGTGATCTTCCGTAAGCTGACGATGGACAGAGTGAAAGCCGAGGGTGGATCCGAAGAGAAAGCGATGCGTGAAGCGGCAACCGACACGGCTGCGGCACTGGGCTTTATCTCGGCTATCGGCGCGATTGGCGGCTTCTTTATTCCAAAAGCGTTTGGTACGTCGCTGGCATTGACCGGTTCACCGGTTGGGGCGATGAAGCTGTTCCTGATCTTCTATGTCGCCTGCGTGGTCATCACCTGGGTGGTATACGGACGTCATTCTAAAAAATAAAAAAGTAATAGCTGTTGATTATCCATTGCGCGGTGTTAGACCGCGCTTTTTTTTGCTCGCCATTAGTTACAACATACTGTTGTATTGTGACACGACAATAGCCTGTGAGAACGGTGCCTTCAATAGGCTAAGCAGGGGGGATACCCCTTAATACCCACTTATAAAGAATTTAACATTTGTATGATAAGTGAATTTCAAAAAAACATTTAAATTCAATATGTTGAATGATTTATCGGTATCCCACTTAGGGGGTATATAAAAATTAACCTCCATTTTTCATCCCTGCCTGCCTTGATCGTTATCAATTCTCACGCCCTTTCAGAGCGTTACCTTCGCTCTCAATCAAGCAATGTCGATTTATCAGAGAGCCGTCAGGCTCCTACAGGAGAAAACCGATGAGTAAATTCCTGGACCGGTTTCGCTACTTCAAGCAGAAGGGCGAAACCTTTGCCGATGGGCACGGCCAGCTTCTCAATACTAACCGGGACTGGGAGGATGGATACCGCCAGCGTTGGCAGCATGACAAAGTTGTGCGATCAACTCACGGGGTAAACTGCACTGGATCATGCAGCTGGAAAATCTACGTGAAAAATGGTCTGGTCACCTGGGAGACCCAGCAAACTGACTACCCGCGCACTCGTCCAGACTTACCAAACCACGAACCACGTGGCTGTCCGCGCGGTGCGAGCTACTCTTGGTATCTTTACAGCGCTAACCGCCTGAAATACCCGCTGATGCGCAAACGTCTGATGAAAATGTGGCGTGAAGCGAAAAGACTGCACAGCGACCCGGTAGACGCGTGGGCATCCATCATCGAAGACACCGATAAAGCAAAAAGTTTCAAGCAAGCGCGTGGTCGTGGTGGTTTCGTCCGTTCTTCCTGGCAGGAAGTGAATGAGCTGATTGCTGCTTCTAACGTTTACACCGTCAAAACCTATGGCCCTGACCGCGTGGCGGGTTTCTCGCCGATCCCGGCGATGTCGATGGTTTCTTACGCCTCTGGCGCACGCTACCTGTCTCTGATTGGTGGTACCTGCTTGAGCTTCTACGACTGGTACTGTGACCTGCCGCCTGCTTCTCCGCAGACCTGGGGTGAACAGACCGACGTTCCTGAATCCGCCGACTGGTACAACTCCAGCTACATCATCGCCTGGGGTTCCAACGTTCCGCAGACCCGTACCCCGGATGCCCACTTCTTCACTGAAGTTCGCTATAAAGGGACCAAAACGGTCGCGATCACCCCGGACTACGCCGAAATCGCCAAGCTGTGCGACCTGTGGCTGGCACCGAAGCAGGGTACTGATGCCGCGATGGCGCTGGCGATGGGCCACGTCATGCTGCGTGAGTTCCACCTTGATAACCCAAGCCAATACTTCACCGACTATGTGCGTCGCTACACCGACTTCCCGATGCTGGTGATGCTCGAAGAGCGCGACGGCTACTATGCGGCGGGCCGTATGCTGCGCGCTGCCGATCTGGTCGATTCTCTGGGGCAGGGAAACAACCCAGAGTGGAAAACGGTTGCCATCAATACCGACGGTGAGATGGTCGCGCCAAACGGTTCGATTGGTTTCCGCTGGGGCGAAAAAGGTAAGTGGAACCTTGAGCAGCGCGACGGCACGTCCGGTCAAGAAACCGAACTGCAGCTCAGTCTGCTGGGCAGCCAGGATGACATCGCTGAAGTCGGTTTCCCGTACTTTGGCGGCGAAGGTACCGAGCACTTCAATAAAGTCGAACTGGAAAACGTTCTGCTGCACAAACTGCCGGTGAAACGCCTGCAGTTGGCGGACGGTTCTACTGCGCTGGTGACCACCGTTTATGACCTGACCATGGCCAATTACGGCCTGGAACGCGGTTTGAACGATGAAAACTGCGCAACCAGCTACGATGATATCAAAGCGTATACCCCGGCATGGGCAGAAAAAATTACCGGTGTATCACGCACTCAGATCGTGCGCATTGCCCGTGAATTTGCCGATAACGCCGACAAAACCCACGGTCGCTCAATGATTATCGTCGGTGCCGGTCTGAACCACTGGTATCACCTCGATATGAACTATCGTGGTCTTATCAACATGTTGGTGTTCTGCGGCTGTGTCGGTCAGAGCGGTGGCGGTTGGGCGCACTATGTTGGGCAGGAAAAACTGCGTCCGCAGACCGGCTGGCAACCGCTGGCGTTTGGCCTTGACTGGCAGCGTCCGGCACGTCACATGAACAGCACCTCTTACTTCTATAACCACTCCAGCCAGTGGCGTTATGAGACGGTGACTGCGCAGGAATTGTTGTCGCCGATGGCCGACAAATCTCGCTATAGCGGTCATCTGATCGACTTTAACGTGCGCGCTGAACGTATGGGCTGGTTACCGTCTGCACCGCAACTGGGCACCAACCCGTTGTACATTGCACGTGAGGCGGAAAAAGCTGGGATGACACCGGTGGATTACACCGTGAAATCCCTGAAAGAGGGTTCTATCCGCTTTGCGGCGGAACAACCTGAAAACGGTAAAAACCATCCGCGTAACCTGTTCATCTGGCGTTCTAACCTGCTGGGCTCATCCGGTAAAGGTCATGAATACATGTTGAAGTATCTGCTGGGTACTGAACACGGTATTCAGGGGATGGACCTGGGCAAGCAGGGGGGCGTGAAGCCAGAAGAAGTGGAATGGCAGGACAACGGTCTTGATGGCAAGCTGGATCTGGTGGTCACGTTGGACTTCCGTCTGTCGAGCACCTGTCTGTATTCCGACATCGTGCTGCCAACCGCAACCTGGTATGAAAAAGATGACATGAATACGTCGGATATGCATCCGTTTATTCATCCGCTGTCTGCCGCCGTTGATCCGGCCTGGGAATCGAAGAGCGACTGGGAAATCTACAAAGCCATCGCCAAAAAATTCTCTGAAGTCTGCGTGGGTCACCTCGGCAAAGAAACTGACGTGGTGACGCTGCCTATCCAGCACGACTCCGCTGCCGAACTTGCGCAGCCGCTGGATGTTAAGGACTGGAAAAAAGGGGAATGTGACCTGATCCCAGGCGTTACCGCACCGCACATCATGACCGTTGAACGTGACTACCCGGCAACCTACGAGCGCTTCACCTCTATCGGCCCTCTGATGGATAAAGTCGGTAATGGCGGTAAAGGGATTGCCTGGAACACCCAGAGTGAAATGGACCTGCTGCGTAAACTCAACTACACCAAGGCTGAAGGCCCGGCTAAAGGCCAGCCGATGCTGAATACGGCGATTGATGCGGCAGAGATGATTCTGACACTAGCCCCGGAAACTAACGGCCAGGTAGCCGTCAAAGCATGGGCGGCGCTGAGCGAGTTTACCGGTCGGGACCATACGCATCTGGCGCTGAATAAAGAAGACGAGAAAATCCGCTTCCGTGATATTCAGGCACAGCCGCGCAAAATTATCTCCAGCCCGACCTGGTCAGGTCTGGAAGATGAACATGTCTCTTACAACGCTGGTTACACCAACGTTCACGAACTGATCCCATGGCGTACGCTGACCGGTCGTCAGCAGTTGTATCAGGATCATCAGTGGATGCGCGACTTCGGTGAAAGCCTGCTGGTTTATCGCCCGCCAATCGACACCCGTTCGGTGAAAGAAGTGATGGGCGAGAAATCCAACGGTAACCCGGAAAAAGCGCTCAACTTCCTGACGCCGCACCAGAAATGGGGCATTCATTCCACCTACAGCGACAATCTGCTGATGCTGACCTTAGGTCGTGGTGGTCCAGTGGTGTGGATGAGCGAAGAAGATGCCAAAGAGATCGGTATTGAAGACAACGACTGGATTGAAGTCTTTAACAGCAACGGTGCGCTAACTGCACGTGCGGTTGTGAGCCAGCGTGTACCGGCCGGGATGACCATGATGTACCACGCGCAGGAACGTATCGTTAACCTGCCGGGTTCAGAAATCACCCAGCAACGCGGCGGTATCCACAACTCGGTGACCCGTATTACACCGAAGCCTACGCACATGATTGGTGGTTATGCACACCTGGCCTACAGCTTTAACTACTACGGCACCGTAGGGTCAAACCGCGATGAGTTCGTGGTGGTACGTAAGATGAAGAACATTGACTGGTTGGATGGCGAAGGCAATGACCAGGTACAGGAGAGCGTAAAATGAAAATTCGTTCACAAGTCGGCATGGTGCTGAATCTCGATAAGTGCATCGGTTGCCACACCTGTTCAGTAACCTGTAAAAACGTCTGGACCAGTCGTGAAGGGACCGAGTACGCCTGGTTCAACAACGTTGAAACCAAGCCGGGAACCGGTTTCCCGACCGACTGGGAAAACCAGGAAAAATGGAAGGGCGGTTGGATCCGTAAGATCAACGGTAAACTGGTGCCGCGCATGGGTAACAAAGCGCTGCTGCTGGGTAAAATCTTCGCGAACCCGCATCTGCCGGGTATTGATGACTACTACGAGCCGTTTGATTTCGATTACCAGGCGCTGCACAACGCACCGGCTGACAGCAAAGCGCAGCCGATTGCACGTCCGCGTTCGCTGATCACCGGTGAGCGTATGGCTAAGATCACCAAGGGTCCGAACTGGGAAGATGACCTGGGCGGCGAGTTCGAGAAGCTGTCGAAAGACAAAAACTTCGAGAACATGCAGAAGGCGATGTATGGCCAGTTCGAAAACACCTTCATGATGTATTTGCCGCGTCTGTGCGAGCACTGCCTTAACCCAGCGTGTGTGGCAACCTGCCCGAGCGGTGCCATCTACAAGCGTGAAGAAGACGGCATTGTGCTGATAGACCAGGACAAGTGCCGTGGATGGCGTATGTGCATCACCGGTTGCCCGTACAAAAAAATCTACTTCAACTGGAAGAGCGGTAAGTCAGAGAAGTGTATCTTCTGCTACCCGCGTATCGAAGCCGGTCAGCCGACCGTGTGCTCCGAAACCTGCGTCGGTCGTATTCGTTACCTTGGCGTACTGCTGTATGACGCCGATGCGATTGAAAACGCAGCCAGCACTGAGAACGAGAAAGATCTGTACCAGCGTCAGCTGGACGTGTTCCTCGATCCGAACGATCCGGCGGTCATTGAACAGGCGTTG
This sequence comes from Citrobacter tructae, assembly GCF_004684345.1. Lineage (NCBI taxonomy): Bacteria > Pseudomonadati > Pseudomonadota > Gammaproteobacteria > Enterobacterales > Enterobacteriaceae > Citrobacter > Citrobacter tructae. The sequence goes on along the minus strand of NZ_CP038469.1, from coordinate 1,263,440 downwards.
AAAGACGGTATTCCGCTGAGTGTGATCGATGCGGCCCAGCAGTCTCCGGTGTACAAAATGGCGATGGACTGGAAGCTGGCGCTGCCGCTGCATCCGGAATACCGCACGCTGCCAATGGTCTGGTACGTGCCGCCTTTGTCACCGATCCAATCTGCGGCTGATGCGGGCGAACTGGGCAGCAACGGTATTCTGCCGGATGTGGACAGTCTGCGTATTCCGGTCCAGTACCTGGCAAACCTGCTGACCGCAGGGGATACTCAGCCGGTCGTACTGGCGCTGAAACGTATGCTGGCGATGCGTCACTATAAACGTGCGGAAACCGTTGACGGTAAAGTCGACACCCGTGCGCTGGAAGAGGTCGGTCTGACCGAAGCTCAGGCGCAGGAGATGTATCGCTACCTGGCCATTGCGAACTACGAAGATCGTTTCGTGGTGCCGAGCAGCCATCGTGAACTGGCGCGTGACGCGTTCCCGGAGAAAAGCGGTTGCGGCTTCACCTTCGGTGACGGTTGCCACGGTTCTGATACTAAATTCAATCTGTTCAACAGCCGCCGCATCGATGCTGTCGATGTGACCAGCAAAACGGAGCCGCACCAATGATTGAACTTGTCATTGTTTCGCGTCTGCTCGAGTACCCGGATGCTGCCTTGTGGCAGCATCAGCAGGAACTTTTCGATGCACTCGCGTCATCTGAAAACCTGGACAAAGATGATGCCCAGACTCTGGGCGTCTTCCTGCGCGATTTAACCGCGCAGGACATGCTGGATGCGCAGTCCAGCTACAGTGAACTGTTCGACCGTGGCCGTGCAACCTCGCTGCTGTTGTTTGAACATGTGCATGGTGAATCCCGCGACCGCGGTCAGGCGATGGTTGACCTGATGGCGCAGTACGAGCAGCACGGTTTACAGCTCGACAGCCGCGAATTGCCGGACCATCTGCCGCTGTACCTGGAATATCTGGCGCAGTTGCCGAAGGAGGAGGCGCTGGGTGGTTTGCAGGATATCGCCCCGATTCTGGCCCTGCTCAGTGCTCGTCTGCAACAGCGTGAAAGTCGCTACGCCGTGCTGTTCGACCTGCTGTTGAAACTGGCGAATGCCGCTATCGACAGCGACAAAGTTGCGGAGAAAATTGCGGATGAAGTTCGCGATGATACTCCGCAGGCGCTGGACGCTGTCTGGGAAGAAGAGCAGGTGAAATTCTTTGCCGATCAAGGGTGCGGTGAATCTGAGATCTCCGCTCACCAGCGTCGTTTTGCCGGGGCCGTAGCGCCGCAGTATCTGAATATCACCACCGGAGGACAGCAATAATGCACTTCCTGAATACGTTCTTCTTTGACATCTATCCGTACATTGCGGGTTCTGTCTTCCTGATTGGTAGCTGGCTGCGTTATGACTACGGGCAGTACACCTGGCGTGCGGCATCCAGTCAGATGCTGGATCGCAAAGGGATGAACATGGCGTCAAACCTGTTCCATATCGGGATCCTGGGTATTTTCGCCGGCCACTTCCTGGGGATGTTAACGCCGCACTGGATGTACGAAGCGTGGCTGCCGCTGGAAGTGAAACAGAAAATGGCAATGTTTGCGGGCGGTGCGTCCGGCGTGATGTGTCTGGTCGGTGGTGTATTGCTGCTCAAACGCCGTCTGTTCAGCCCACGCGTGCGTGCCACCACCACCGGCGCGGATATTCTGGTGCTGTCCGTTCTGGTTATCCAGTGTGCGCTGGGTCTGCTGACTATTCCGTTCTCCGCCCAGCATATGGACGGGAGCGAGATGATGAAGCTGGTCAACTGGGCACAGTCCGTGGTGACCTTCCACGGCGGCGCGTCTCAGTACCTGGACGGTGTGGCGTTTATCTTCCGTATGCACCTGGTGCTCGGTATGACGCTGTTCCTGCTGTTCCCGTTCTCGCGTCTGGTACACATCTGGAGCGTGCCGGTCGAGTATTTGACCCGCAAGTACCAGATTGTTCGTGCGCGTCACTAATCGGTTATCTGCGTAAGACAAAACCCTGCTTCGGCGGGGTTTTTTTATAACTGTTTGCAGGACGGTGAATGTAGGCGTTTTTTGTAAGTCTGATAAGCATCGTGCATCAGGCAAATTGTGTGCTCGAATCGAAGCTTCTCATCCTTCCCGCATGGGCAGAATATAGGAGATTGTGATTTGATTGGGCTGAAATACTACAGGGAAGTGATGGTGGTGGGGGAAGGATTACTCAGCGCTGCGCGCTTCGCCCTTCGGGTCGTTACCTGCGGCAACGCTTTCTCGCTACGCTCGAATCGAACCTTGTCGAAGCTTCTCATCCTTCCCGTATGGGCAGAATATAGGAGATTGTGATTTGATTGGGCTGAAATACTACAAAGAAGTGATGGTGGTGGGGGAAGGATTCGAACCTTCGAAGTCGATGACGGCAGATTTACAGTCTGCTCCCTTTGGCCGCTCGGGAACCCCACCAGGGGTAATTCAAATTGTAGGTAATGCTATGAGGATGGTGGTGGGGGAAGGATTCGAACCTTCGAAGTCGATGACGGCAGATTTACAGTCTGCTCCCTTTGGCCGCTCGGGAACCCCACCACGGGGTAATGCTTTTACTGGCCTGCTTCCTTGGGAAGCGGGGCGCATCATATCAAATGACGCGCCGCTGTAAAGCATTCCTTTGCTTAACGTAGATCGTTTGCGTGTTTTTCATCCGTAACGCAGTAAAGCTAATCAATTCATATTATTGGTGATTACAGAATAATCGTGCGGTTACCGTAAACAAATACTCGCTGGGCCAGAACCTGATACAGCGCACGGCTTAAAACATTCTTTTCTACGTCACGACCTGCCCGCATCATATCTTCCGCGGTATAGGTGTGATCCACGTGAATAACGTCCTGCATGATGATTGGACCTTCGTCGAGGTTATCATTCACATAATGAGCCGTCGCGCCGATGATCTTCACGCCGCGCTCATAAGCCTGGTGGTACGGACGCGCACCAATAAAGGCAGGCAGGAATGAGTGGTGAATATTAATGATCTTGTTCGGGAAGCGAGAAACAAATTCTGGCGTCAAGACGCGCATATATTTTGCCAGCACGACATAATCCGGCTGGTGGGCGTCGATTGCATCTGCCATTTTTTGATCGTGTTCTTCGCGCGTTAAGCCTTCGTGACTGACCAGCTCAAAAGGAATATCAAAACGTTCAACCAGTGAGCGCAGCGTGTCGTGGTTACCGATTACCGCCGCAATTTCGACATCGAGTCCGCCGTAATTGGCTTTCATTAACAGGTCACCCAGACAATGTGCTTCCTTGGTGACTAAGATGACGATGCGGCGACGGCCTGCTGGCGTGAGTTCGCGAATGGATCCTTCAGGCAAGGCGCTGTCCAGATCGGCCAATAGCGTGACGTCATTAAAAATGCCTTCCAGCTCCGTGCGCATAAAAAAGCGGCCGGTACGGTGGTCAACAAACTCGTTGTTTTGCACGATGTTCAGTTCATGCTTGTAACAAATATTGGTGATACGTGCGATCAAACCTTTTTGGTCGGGGCAGATAGTGCGCAGAACTTTACGTTGTTGTGAATGCATTGCCGGGGTATTCCTGTTGAAAATGTTTGCATAATTAATGCTGTCGGGCGTTGGCTAGCCGCAGCATTTTTTGAATTTTTTACCTGACCCGCAAGGGCAGGGATCGTTACGGCCAATTTGTGGGCGCGTACCATCAATATAATACCACTGGCCGTTTTCTTTTAAAAAACGAGAGCGTTCGATTATTGCACCCGTTTTTCCCTGTTCGGAAAAACGCGCCACAAAGCTGACATAGCCGGTATTTTCTGTTTCCGACGTTGTCTGTTCAAAAACGGTGAGTCCGAGCCATTCGGTATGAGCAAATCCTGCGCTAATGTCATCGCGAAACTCGGCTGCATGACAGTCGGGATGCCAGGTTTTAATCAGGTAATCTGCGTCTTTCATCACAAAAGCGCAGTAGCGAGAACGCATGAGGTGTGACGGCGTAGGTGCTACTTGCTCGCCAGACACATAACGGTAGCAACATAGGCTATACTCGACAGCGCTACCACAGGGACACAGCTGAGACACAAAATACTCCCTGGAATAAAAAAACGGCGTAAAAACGCCACGGTAGCACTATGTTAACTGAGCCGTAGTGATGTTGCTACGTCTGCAAGCCAGGGGAAGTCTGTAGGTACAATGAGAAAAATAAAAATTGGGCTGGCGCTAGGTTCCGGCGCGGCACGAGGCTGGTCGCATATTGGTGTGATTAAGGCCCTGAAACATATGGGCATTGATATTGATATCGTTGCAGGGTGCTCTATCGGCTCGTTGGTTGGCGCCGCTTATGCCTGCAATAAATTACCTGCCCTTGAGCAGTGGGTCTGCTCATTCAGCTATTGGGATGTTTTACGCCTGATGGATCTCTCGTGGCGTAGAGGTGGATTGCTGCGCGGTGAACGCGTGTTCAATCAATACCGTAATGTCATGCCTGTGAAGGAAATAGAACAATGCCAGCGCCGCTTTGCTACCGTCGCCACTAATCTGAGCACGGGTCGTGAACTGTGGTTTACCGAAGGCGATTTACATCTTGCCGTCCGGGCATCCTGTAGTATTCCTGGTCTGATGTCCCCCGTCGCACATAATGGGTATTGGCTGGTTGATGGTGCGGTGGTTAATCCCGTGCCGGTTTCGCTGACGCGCGCGTTGGGTGCCGATATCGTTATTGCCGTTGACCTGCAACATGATGCACATCTCATGCAGCAAGATCTGCTCTCCTTTAACGTCAGCAATGATAGCGAATCTAGCGATGATGAGCTTTCATGGCATGCGCGCCTGAAAGAGCGGTTGAGTAATATTACAGCCCGACGTGCCGTAACCGCACCGACGGCGATGGAGATTATGACCACGTCTATTCAGGTGCTGGAAAATCGGCTTAAGCGTAACCGCATGGCCGGCGACCCGCCCGATATCCTGATTCAGCCGTTTTGTCCGCAAATATCCACGCTGGATTTCCACCGTGCAGGTGCGGCTATTGCCGCAGGGCAGCTTGCAGTAGAGAAAAAAATGGACGAGCTGCTGCCTCTGGTGAAAACCAATATCTAACGCATTTTTTATCAACACTTAAGTCAATTCTGACAGGCGTGAGTAGCAATAGCATGCCACTATTGATTAAAGCCAGTCAGGGGGGAGAATATGACGCAGCCATTGGTCGGAAAACAGATTCTTATTGTTGAAGATGAGCCTGTATTTCGCTCACTTCTGGACTCATGGTTTTCCTCTTTGGGAGCGACAACGGCTGTAGCGGGCGATGGGCTTGATGCGCTGGAATTATTGGGGCGTTTTGCACCCGATCTGATGATCTGCGACCTTGCAATGCCGAGAATGAACGGTCTCAAACTGGTTGAATACCTGCGTAACCGTGGCGATCGGACGCCAATCCTGGTTATCTCCGCGACGGAAAATATGTCTGACATTGCCAAAGCGCTGCGCCTCGGCGTGGACGACGTACTGCTGAAGCCGGTGAAAGACCTTAACCGGCTGCGGGAAACGGTCTTTGCATGCCTCTATCCCAACATGTTTAACTCTCGTGTTGAAGAAGAAGAACGGTTGTTTCGGGATTGGGATGCCATGGTTGGCGATCCTGCCGCTGCGGCAAAACTGTTGCAAGAGTTGCAGCCTCCGGTTCAGCAAGTTATCTCGCATTGTCGCATTAACTATCGTCAGCTGGTTGCGGCCGACCAACCGGGGCTGGTACTTGATATTGCGCCGTTGTCGGAAAACGACCTTGCCTTCTATTGTCTGGATGTGACGCGGGCAGGGGATAATGGCGTGCTGGCGGCGCTGTTACTGCGAGCGCTGTTTAATGGTTTGTTGCAGGAACAGCTTGCGCATCAGAATCAGCGGTTACCGGAACTCGGTGCGCTCCTGAAGCAGGTTAACCACCTGTTGCGACAAGCCAATCTACCCGGGCAGTTTCCGTTGCTGGTGGGGTACTACCATAGCGGATTAAAAAATCTGGTCTTGGTCTCCGCAGGTCTGAACGCGACCTTAAATACCGGCAGCCACAATGTACAAATCAGTAATGGCGTTCCGCTGGGTACCCTGGGGAATACTTACCTTAACCAGCTAAGCCAACGCTGCGAGTCCTGGCAGTGCCAAATTTGGGGGGCGGGAGGTCGCCTGCGCCTGATGTTGTCTGCGGAATGAACAATCGAGAGGCAGGGGATTAAATTGCTTCACATCCCTGTCTTTTGCAGTGCTACTATCAGCGCCAGATTTATTCGTATTTATCTTAATTATACCGACGCGCGTCCTTTTCAGACCTGAAGCTTGTCGCGGTACTGATATACTCGGATGCGATACAGATTGATGAACACGTTCAATACATGAACAGTCCAGGAGAGTTTTAAATGGCTGCCCTTAATTCGAAAGTCAAAAAAGCCGTTATCCCGGTAGCGGGATTAGGAACCAGGATGTTACCGGCTACCAAGGCAATTCCTAAAGAGATGCTACCGCTGGTTGATAAACCATTAATTCAATACGTCGTGAACGAGTGTATTGCTGCGGGTATCACTGAAATTGTACTGGTGACTCACTCGTCTAAAAATTCTATTGAAAACCACTTTGATACCAGTTTTGAACTCGAAGCGATGCTGGAAAAACGTGTTAAGCGCCAGTTGCTGGAGGAAGTTCAATCTATTTGCCCACCGCATGTGACGATTATGCAGGTACGTCAGGGGCTGGCAAAAGGTCTGGGCCACGCTGTATTGTGCGCACACCCGGTTGTTGGCGATGAACCTGTCGCGGTCATCCTGCCGGATGTTATTCTGGATGAATATGAATCTGATTTATCCCGCGATAACCTCGCCGAAATGATTAGTCGCTTTGATGAAACAGGCAGCAGCCAAATTATGGTGGAACCTGTAGAAGACGTCACTGCTTACGGTGTTGTGGACTGTAAAGGGGTTGAATTAGCGCCGGGCGAAAGCGTACCGATGGTGGGTGTTGTTGAAAAACCGAAAGCTGATGTCGCGCCATCCAATCTTGCTGTTGTCGGTCGTTATGTTCTAAGCGCAGATATCTGGCCTCTGCTGGCAAAAACGCCTCCGGGAGCGGGTGACGAAATTCAGCTGACCGATGCTATCGATATGCTGATTGAAAAAGAAACGGTTGAAGCCTATCACATGAAGGGCAAAAGCCATGACTGTGGTAATAAGCTGGGTTATATGCAGGCGTTCGTCGAATATGGCATTCGTCATAATACCCTCGGTGCTGAATTTAAAGCCTGGCTTGAAGACGAGATGGGTATTAAGAAGTAACATCACGTTATTAATCCACATAAAACGGCGCTGTTTATCCAGCGCCGTTTTTTTATACCTAAATTGGGTAGGGTGTTATGCGAAGTACAGGTAAAAAAAATCCCGCCACTGGCGGGATTTTAAGCAAACTAATTGTGGATTAATCCTTGATCAGGAAGTCGTCCAGTTGTTTACCTTGTTCTTCCATCGCTTTTTTGATCACAGCTGGTGTACGACCCTGGCCGGTCCAGGTTTTAGTTTCACCGTTTTCGTCAACATAGCTATATTTAGCCGGACGTGCTGCACGCTTAGCTTTAGCACCGGTTTTAACCGCAGCCATGCTATTCAGCAGTTCGTTCGGGTCAATACCGTCAGCAATCAGCATTTCACGATATTGTTGCAGTTTACGAGTGCGCTCTTCAACTTCAGCAGCAGCAGCGCTTTCTTCTTCGCGACGCTCGCTAACGACAACTTCTAATTTTTCCAGCATTTCTTCAAGCGTTTCCAGAGTACATTCTCTTGCCTGCGCACGAAGAGTACGGATGTTGTTCAGAATTTTAAGTGCTTCGCTCATTGTAGTAATCTCAAACTTATATTGGGTGGGGTTTGTTGAGCTAATAATAGAGTGATAAATTCAGATGTGCAATAGCCAGGAATGTAAGGAATTCAAAATTGCGCTTTATTTAGTCCCTGTATTAATTCTTTACCGTTAAATTGTCCACAATGCGGGGCATAAAAAAGGCTTATTGGTACGGTGGATACTCTTCGCTCAAGAGTAAAAATTCAAGATTCAGGTCACATTTTATGGTGTTGCAATTGTATCTGTTTGCAGTAATTTCAACCTTTTGTATTAGTTTTGCTTACGGGAATTCGCTATTACGAGGAGGCCGCTGTGGGATTCAATAACAATAACAGCAGGGGGGCTTTATTGAACTGTGATGATAATCATCGTTGATGAATTTCAAGGGCACTATTTGTGAAAGAATGTGTATATACCGTTATGCTTCGGATTGTTCGAGCATTGACGGTGTTCATTGGCCTTCGTCCCATACTTAAGTATGTTCCCTGAGTCTTCCTGTAGTACGTCATATTTAGCGTGTCGATGACTGATGCTGCGCGATGTTTTATACGTGTGTGGGTAGCAACGCCGCTCAGACATGTTTGTGAATTATGATACAATCCCGCCCATATTTATTTACCCAGGTGAGGGCCGACGGTCAATGGCACAGCTATATTTTTACTATTCTGCTATGAATGCGGGGAAGTCGACCGCTTTGCTGCAATCTTCATACAATTACCAGGAACGTGGCATGCGTGCCGTTGTATATACAGCGGAAATTGACGACCGATTTGGGGCAGGGAAAGTAAGTTCACGTATAGGTCTGTCGTCACCTGCAAAACTGTTTAACCAAAATTCATCTTTGTTCGATGAAATTCGCGCGGAGAATGCGCAGCAGAGAATACATTGTGTACTGGTCGATGAGTCGCAGTTTTTGACGCGCCAACAGGTTTATGAATTATCCGAGGTTGTCGACCAACTGGATATTCCGGTTTTGTGTTACGGGTTACGTACTGATTTTCGCGGTGAATTATTTGGCGGTAGCGAATACCTGCTTGCCTGGTCAGATAAGCTGGTTGAATTAAAGACCATTTGCTTTTGCGGGCGCAAGGCCAGCATGGTATTACGTCTTGATCAGGCCGGACGACCTTATAACGAGGGTGAGCAGGTGGTTATCGGTGGGAATGAGCGCTATGTATCGGTATGCCGCAAGCACTATAAAGAAGCGCAGTCTGAGGGTTCTCTGACGGCCATTCAGGAAAGGCACAGCCACGATTAACCCACGCTTTCCTGGGCGCTGATAACACGCAGGGTAGAGTATTTGTATTAGCCGGTGAACTCTACCCTCCAGTCACCTCTGTAGGCGCTTTATTTACTCATCTCTCAATCTCCTCACTGACATGACCATTCGCCGCGATGGGCTGCGTGAGCGTTTGCACTATTAAGACGAGAATTAATAAGACGAAAAAAAACGGTCCCACAGGGACCGTTTAGGGTGATGACTAAAAGTCAGGCGTTTGAATTAAGCGGATTTCTTCGCTTTTTTCTCAGCTTTAGGTGCAGCAACTGCTTCAGTCTTAGCGGCAGTTTCACCTTCGTTGTATTCACGACCGTAGAAGGTATCCAGCAGAATCTGTTTCAGTTCAGAAATCAGCGGATAACGCGGGTTAGCGCCGGTGCACTGGTCGTCAAACGCATCTTCAGACAGTTTGTCAACGTGTGCCAGGAAGTCAGCTTCCTGAACGCCAGCTTCACGGATAGACTTAGGAATACCCAGTTCAGCTTTGATTTCATCCAGCCATGCCAGCAGTTTCTGGATTTTCGCTGCGGTACGGTCGCCCGGCGCGCTCAGACCCAGGTGGTCTGCGATTTCAGCATAACGACGACGTGCTTGCGGACGGTCGTACTGGCTGAAGGCAGTCTGTTTAGTCGGGTTGTCGTTCGCGTTATAACGAATAACGTTGCTGATCAGCAGGGCGTTCGCCAGACCGTGAGGAATGTGGAACTGAGAACCCAGTTTGTGCGCCATGGAGTGACATACACCGAGGAAGGCGTTAGCAAACGCGATACCCGCGATGGTTGCGGCACTGTGTACACGCTCACGTGCTACCGGGTTCTTAGAACCTTCGTGGTAGGACGCTGGCAGGTTTTCTTTCAGCAGTTTAAGCGCCTGCAGAGCCTGACCGTCAGAGAACTCAGATGCCAGTACGGAAACGTAAGCTTCCAGGGCGTGAGTTACCGCATCCAGACCACCGAAAGCACACAGTGACTTCGGCATCTCCATAACCAGGTTGGCGTCGACAATCGCCATATCCGGGGTCAGCGCGTAGTCTGCCAGCGGATATTTCTGACCGGTAGCATCGTCGGTAACAACCGCAAATGGTGTGACTTCAGAACCGGTACCAGAGGTGGTGGTGACAGCGATCATTTTCGCTTTCACGCCCATTTTCGGGAACTTGTAGATACGTTTACGGATGTCCATAAAGCGCAGCGCCAGTTCTTCGAAGTGGGTTTCCGGATGTTCGTACATAACCCACATGATTTTCGCGGCGTCCATCGGGGAACCGCCACCCAGCGCGATGATCACGTCTGGTTTGAAGGAGTTAGCCAGCTCAGCACCTTTGCGAACAACGGTCAGTGTCGGGTCAGCTTCAACTTCAAAGAACACTTCGGTTTCAACGCCTGCGGCTTTCAGAACAGAAGTAATCTGGTCAGCGTAGCCGTTGTTGAAGAGGAAGCGGTCGGTCACGATCAGCGCACGTTTGTGACCATCGGTAATCACTTCATCCAGCGCGATTGGCAGTGAGCCACGGCGGAAGTAGATAGATTTCGGAAGTTTGTGCCACAACATGTTTTCAGCTCGCTTAGCAACGGTTTTCTTGTTGATCAGGTGCTTAGGACCAACGTTTTCAGAGATGGAGTTACCACCCCAGGAACCACAACCCAGAGTCAGGGAAGGAGCAAGCTTAAAGTTGTACAGGTCGCCGATACCACCCTGAGAAGCCGGGGTGTTGATCAGGATACGCGCGGTTTTCATCATCTGACCGAAGTGAGCAACGCGTTCTGGCTGGTTGTCCTGGTCAGTGTACAAGCAAGAGGTGTGACCGATGCCGCCCATTGCAACCAGCTTTTCAGCTTTAACAACAGCGTCTTCGAAGTCTTTTGCACGGTACATTGCCAGTGTCGGAGACAGTTTTTCGTGAGCAAACGGCTCGCTTTCGTCAACAACTTTAACTTCACCAATCAGAATCTTGGTGTTAGTCGGAACGGAGAAACCTGCCAGTTCAGCGATTTTGTACGCCGGTTGACCAACAATAGCTGCGTTCAGTGCGCCATTTTTCAGGATGATGTCCTGAACAGCTTTCAGCTCTTTGCCTTGCAGCATATAAGCGCCGTGGCTGGCGAAACGCTCGCGAACGGCATCATAGACGGAGTCAACAACCACAACAGACTGTTCAGAAGCACAGATTACGCCGTTATCGAAGGTTTTTGACATCAGTACTGATGCAACAGCACGTTTGATATCAGCCGTTTCGTCGATAACAACAGGGGTGTTACCTGCGCCTACGCCGATAGCTGGTTTACCGGAGCTGTATGCCGCTTTAACCATGCCTGGACCACCGGTCGCAAGGATCAGGTTAATGTCTGGGTGATGCATCAGAGCGTTGGACAGTTCAACGGAAGGTTGATCGATCCAGCCAATCAGGTCTTTCGGTGCGCCAGCAGCGATTGCAGCCTGCAGAACGATGTCTGCTGCTTTGTTGGTCGCATCTTTAGCACGCGGATGTGGAGAGAAGATGATGGCGTTACGCGTCTTCAGGCTGATCAGCGATTTGAAGATTGCGGTAGACGTTGGGTTAGTGGTCGGAACGATCCCGCAGATGATACCGATCGGTTCAGCAATAGTGATAGTCCCGAAAGTATGGTCTTCGTCCAGGACACCACAGGTTTTTTCATCTTTATAAGCGTTATAGATGTATTCGGAAGCGAAGTGGTTTTTAATCACTTTATCTTCGACGATACCCATGCCGGATTCGGCAACGGCCATTTTCGCGAGAGGAATTCGAGCGTCTGCGGCAGCCAGAGCGGCGGCACGGAAGATTTTGTCAACCTGTTCTTGAGTGAAACTGGCATATTCACGCTGGGCTTTTTTTACGCGCTCTACGAGTGCGTTAAGTTCAGCGACATTAGTAACAGCCATAATGCTCTCCTGATAATGTTAAACTTTTTTAGTAAATCATCTGCTCGCTACGAGAGTATAGACAGATCAACGAAAATTTGTGTAACGTTTTGAAAATCAAACGGTTAATTAACGTACGCCGTGCATTGATTTACTAAAAGAGCTTATACGTTTGCGTCATTAAACTCTAACGCATTTCCTCCAGGTGGCGTAAGCAAGATTACTCACTTCTGAGTAGTAATTGCGTGATCTGGATCAAATTTACGCAAAGCTGACACCTTTCAGCAGGCTCTTTGAGCGATTGTCGGCAAATGTTAATAAATAGATGTGGTGAATGAGGGTAACATTAGCATATTTAATACATATTAATAACACTGAGTATTGGTAGCATGTTTACAGAGATATACGCAGATAGAAGGTGAAGAATGCTGCCAAAAGGCGTATCTTCAGCGCGGTTTTTAACAGTTTTTATGACTCATTTTATCCGGCTAACGCTTCGGAGCTAACCGTGATCCAAACGCTATTTGATTTTCCTCTCTATTTTAAATTTTTCATTGGGTTATTTGCGCTGGTTAACCCCGTAGGGATCATTCCTGTTTTTATCAGCATGACCAGCTACCAAACCGCAACTGCGCGTAACAAAACCAACCTGACAGCAAACCTGTCGGTAGCCATCATCCTGTGGACCTCGCTGTTCCTCGGTGATGGTATCCTGCAACTCTTCGGTATCTCGATTGATTCGTTCAGAATTGCCGGTGGGATTCTGGTGGTGACCATCGCGATGTCGATGATCAGCGGAAAGCTCGGTGAAGATAAACAAAACAAACAGGAAAAATCAGAGACCGCTATACGTGAGAGTGTCGGCGTTGTTCCGCTGGCATTGCCATTGATGGCGGGGCCGGGGGCGATAAGTTCAACCATCGTTTGGGGAACACGCTACCACAGTGCATTAAACCTGTTCGGTTTCTTTGTGGCGATTGCACTGTTTGCCCTGTGCTGTTGGGGACTGTTTCGTATGGCGCCCTGGCTGGTTCGCTTGCTGGGACAAACGGGCATTAACGTTATTACGCGTATTATGGGGTTACTGCTCATGGCGTTGGGTATCGAATTTATCGTCACTGGCATTAAATCCATTTTCCCCGGCTTGCTGTCCTGACAGGACCGCTCACTGGAAACGGAGTTGGCCATCGACTCCGTTCTTTTCATTATCAGTAAAACTTCTCACTAAAGTTGAAAATCAGCGTTGAAATTATAAAAGAAGCCGATCGCCAATCCCTCGCTCATCCATTGATTTAAAAGATAATTATTTTTTCGGCTGTACAGCTAAACAGAGTGCGCGTTGTTATTTTGCTAACATCATACTCTGGGGCTTGCTGTAGGATTATCGAAATGTTATTAGTTATTTCGGCATCTATTTTAGATGAATGTGCTAATTAATAACCAATTGTTAAATTTATGTGCACTCTGACAGTGGGTGGATACCGGACAGGATAATCAGCCATGCTGTTGATCTAATTCATTGTTTATCATGTATTTTTTATAGAATACTCTCTTTTTGAGACCCGCTTTTGTCAGATTTTTTTTCGATAAAAGAGAATTAGTTAACAAATCTGTAAAATGTATTGGCGGTTAAGAAACGCATTTGATACTTTCCGGCCAGGTATTTTGCAGAATATTTATCGTTGATGAGAATTATTTTCACTTGGTTTTTGTCAACAGAGTAACCGCGTGTTTCCGGCAGGGGAGGCACGCAGATAATCGACGCAAGGCGGTCGTACGAATCGCCAGAATAAATAAAGTCGGTGATAGCAAGCAGTAAACAATAAACCACCTGACGGCAGAAAATCTCCGGTGCCGTACAGGGATCCGTACAGGATTAACAGTCTGGTTAAAAAACCAGCCATAATAATGAGGGAGTACAACACAATGACTAACATCACTAAAAAAAGTTTAGTAGCGGCGGGGATTCTATCTGCGCTAATCGCGGGAAATGTTGCCACGGCGGCAGAAGTACCCGCCGGTGTTCAACTGGCTGAAAAGCAAACGCTGGTGCGTAATAATGGCTCGGAAGTTCAGTCCCTCGATCCACATAAAATCGAAGGTGTACCGGAATCCAACATTAACCGTGACCTGTTTGAAGGTTTATTAATCAGCGACGTTGATGGCAAGCCATCGCCAGGTGTGGCTGAAAAATGGGAAAATAAAGATTTTAAAGTCTGGACGTTCCATCTGCGTAAAGACGCGAAATGGTCGGATGGATCCCCCGTTACCGCACAAGATTTCGTGTATAGCTGGCAACGCCTGGCGAATCCGAATACCGCGTCACCGTACGCCAGCTATTTGCAGTACGGTCACATCGTTAATATTGACGACATTATCGCCGGTAAAAAACCGGTCACCGATCTTGGTGTGAAAGCCATTGATGACCATACTTTTGAAGTCACCCTCAGTGAACCGGTCCCTTATTTCTACAAACTGCTTGTTCACTCCTCCGTTTCCCCAGTGCCTAAAGCGGTGGTGGAAAAATTTGGTGATAAATGGACCCAGCCTGCGAACATCGTTTCTAACGGCTCTTATAAATTAAAAGATTGGGTCGTCAACGAGCGCATTGTGCTTGAGCGTAATACCAACTACTGGGACAACGCTAAAACAGTTATTAACCAGGTAACCTACCTGCCAATTTCTTCTGAAGTGACTGACGTTAACCGCTATCGCAGCGGTGAAATCGACATGACCTACAACAACATGCCGATTGAGTTATTCCAGAAACTGAAAAAAGAGATCCCGAACGAAGTTCACGTTGACCCGTATCTGTGTACCTACTATTACGAAATCAATAACCAGAAACCACCGTTCAACGATGTGCGTGTTCGTACCGCCCTGAAGATGGCGTTGGATCGTGACATTATCGTCAACAAAGTGAAGAATCAGGGCGACCTGCCTGCGTACAGCTTCACTCCGCCGTATACCGATGGGGCAAAACTGGTTGAGCCTGAATGGTTCAAGTGGTCCCAGGAAAAACGTAACGAAGAAGCGAAGAAACTGCTTGCTGAAGCAGGCTTCACTGCAGAAAAACCGTTGACCTTCGATCTGCTGTATAACACCTCCGATCTGCATAAGAAGCTGGCAATTGCAGCAGCTTCTATCTGGAAGAAAAATCTGGGCGCTAACGTTAAGCTGGAAAACCAGGAGTGGAAGACCTTCCTCGATACCCGTCATCAGGGTAACTACGATGTCTCTCGTGCCGGCTGGTGTGCGGATTACAACGAACCTACCTCCTTCCTCAACATGGTGCTGTCAGACAGCTCCAACAACACCGTTCACTATAAGAGCGCGGCATTTGATAAGCTGATTGCCGATACGCTGAAAGTGACAGATGAAGCGCAGCGCAGCGAACTGTATTCGAAAGCTGAGCAGCAACTGGATAAAGACTCTGCGATTGTACCGGTTTATTACTATGTCAACGCCCGTCTGGTGAAACCATGGGTAGGTGGATACTCCGGTAAAGACCCGATGGATAATATCCACGTTAAAGACTTGTATATTATCAAGCATTAATGGCAAGACGTGGGGCAATCATTTGTTGCCCCACAGTGTCTTTTTCTTCGAACTATAAACACCTCCTTTGACCTAAAGTTTGGCTCAAAGAGGTGTAAAGGCACACGCCAGAAGGTACGGGCAATGTTGAAATTTATATTACGTCGCTGTCTGGAAGCGATTCCGACGCTATTTATTCTTATTACGATCTCATTCTTTATGATGCGTCTTGCACCGGGAAGTCCTTTCACTGGTGAGCGCGCGTTACCGCCAGAGGTATTGGCGAATATTGAAGCGAAATATCATCTTAATGATCCTATCACCACCCAGTACTTCAGTTATCTGAAACAGCTGGCGCACGGCGATTTTGGACCTTCCTTTAAATATAAAGATTATACGGTTAACGATTTGGTGGCTTCGAGCTTTCCGGTTTCGGCGAAGCTGGGTGCCGCCGCCTTTATCCTGGCGGTACTCGTTGGCGTCAGTGCCGGAGTCATTGCTGCGCTGAAGCAAAACACGCGCTGGGATTATACGGTAATGGGGGTGGCGATGACCGGGGTGGTTATCCCCAGTTTCGTGGTCGCTCCCTTATTAGTGATGATATTCGCGATAACGCTGAAATGGTTGCCTGGCGGTGGCTGGAACGGTGGGGCGCTGAAATTTATGATCCTACCGATGGTGGCGTTGTCGCTGGCGTATATCGCCAGTATCGCGCGTATCACTCGTGGGTCGATGATTGAAGTGCTGCACTCCAACTTTATTCGTACCGCACGGGCAAAAGGCTTACCGATGCGGCGGATTATTTTCCGTCACGCGTTAAAGCCCGCGTTGCTGCCGGTGCTGTCCTATATGGGCCCGGCGTTCGTCGGCATTATTACCGGTTCAATGGTTATTGAAACTATTTATGGCTTGCCGGGTATTGGTCAATTGTTTGTTAATGGCGCACTGAACCGCGACTACTCGCTGGTATTGAGTCTGACCAT
Source organism: Citrobacter tructae (assembly GCF_004684345.1). Lineage (NCBI taxonomy): Bacteria > Pseudomonadati > Pseudomonadota > Gammaproteobacteria > Enterobacterales > Enterobacteriaceae > Citrobacter > Citrobacter tructae. Next base: position 1,246,889 of record NZ_CP038469.1, on the reverse strand, counting down.
TCTGGTGGGGGCATTAACGATTGTGTTTAATGCGATTGTTGATGTGCTGTATGCCGTTATCGACCCGAAAATCCGTTACTGATACTGGAGCTCGCTATCTATGATGTTAAGTAAGAAAAACAGCGAGACGCTGGAGCTTTTCAGTGAAAAGCTGGAGGTCGAAGGTCGTAGCCTGTGGCAGGATGCGCGTCGACGCTTTATGCATAACCGCGCGGCGGTAGCAAGTCTGGTGGTGTTGGTGATTATCGCACTGTTTGTGACCCTTGCGCCGATGCTGTCACAGTTTACTTACTTCGATACCGACTGGGGAATGATGTCCAGCGCGCCGGACAGCGAGTCCGGGCATTACTTCGGTACCGACTCATCGGGGCGCGACCTGCTGGTACGCGTGGCGATTGGCGGACGTATTTCGCTGATGGTCGGGATTGCCGCAGCGCTGGTGGCGGTACTTGTCGGCACGTTATACGGGTCGCTGTCAGGCTATTTGGGTGGCAAAATTGACTCCGTAATGATGCGCCTGCTGGAAATCCTCAACTCCTTCCCGTTTATGTTCTTCGTCATTCTGCTGGTGACCTTCTTTGGGCAAAACATCCTGCTGATTTTTGTGGCGATCGGTATGGTCTCCTGGCTGGATATGGCACGTATTGTGCGTGGCCAGACGTTGAGCCTGAAGCGCAAAGAGTTTATTGAAGCCGCGCAGGTGGGCGGGGTGTCGACCGTGCGTATTGTTATTCGTCATATTGTACCGAACGTACTGGGTGTGGTGGTGGTGTACGCGTCGTTACTGGTGCCGAGCATGATCCTGTTTGAATCCTTCCTGAGCTTCCTTGGATTAGGGACACAGGAACCCTTAAGTAGTTGGGGGGCATTGTTAAGCGATGGCGCTAACTCAATGGAAGTCTCACCGTGGTTGCTGCTGTTTCCGGCAGGTTTTCTGGTGGTGACGTTGTTCTGTTTCAACTTTATTGGCGATGGCCTGCGTGATGCCCTCGACCCGAAAGACCGTTAAGGAGTGCAGCCATGAGCGTAATTGAAACCTCAACCGCGCCGCTCGCGCAACAACAGGCTAACGCACTGCTGGACGTGAAAGATCTTCGCGTGACGTTTGCCACCCCCGATGGGGATGTCACTGCTGTAAACGATCTGAACTTTTCGCTGCGTGCCGGAGAAACGCTGGGTATTGTCGGTGAATCCGGCTCGGGGAAATCACAAACGGCATTTGCCCTGATGGGGCTTCTGGCGGCCAATGGTCGCATTGGCGGTTCTGCGACGTTCAATGGGCGTGAAATTTTGAATTTACCGGAACGCGAACTGAACAAACTGCGCGCCGAACAAATTTCGATGATCTTCCAGGATCCTATGACCTCCCTGAATCCGTATATGCGGGTTGGGGAGCAGCTAATGGAAGTACTGATGCTGCATAAAGGCATGAGCAAAGCGGAAGCCTTTGAAGAGTCAGTCAGAATGCTGGATGCGGTTAAAATGCCGGAAGCGCGCAAGCGTATGAAAATGTACCCGCATGAGTTTTCCGGCGGGATGCGCCAGCGTGTAATGATCGCCATGGCACTGCTGTGCAGGCCGAAGTTATTAATCGCCGATGAGCCGACAACCGCGCTCGATGTGACGGTTCAGGCGCAAATTATGACGCTGCTGAATGAACTGAAGAGCGAATTCAATACTGCGATTATTATGATCACCCACGACCTTGGTGTGGTTGCCGGGATCTGTGACAAAGTTTTGGTGATGTATGCCGGGCGCACCATGGAGTATGGCAGCGCGCGCGATGTCTTTTATAAGCCCGTTCATCCGTATTCTATTGGTTTGCTTAACGCGGTGCCGCGTCTGGATGCAGAAGGGGAAGAGATGCTGACCATCCCGGGCAATCCGCCAAACCTGCTGCGTTTGCCAAAAGGGTGTCCGTTCCAGCCTCGTTGCCCACATGCGATGGAAATCTGTAGCAGTGCTCCACCGCTGGAGGAGTTTAGCCCGGGCCGCCTGCGCGCCTGCTTTAAACCGGTGGAGGAACTGGTATGACAACGGCGACTGAACAACGAAAAGTGCTGCTCGAAATAGCCGATCTTAAGGTTCATTTTGATATCAAAGACGGCAAGCAGTGGTTCTGGCAACCCTCAAAAACGCTGAAGGCTGTTGATGGCGTGACCCTGCGGCTGTACGAAGGTGAAACTTTAGGTGTGGTAGGCGAGTCAGGCTGTGGTAAATCTACCTTTGCCCGTGCAATTATCGGTCTGGTGAAAGCCACCGATGGCAAGGTGGCCTGGCTGGGTAAAGATCTGCTGGGTATGAAACCTGATGAGTGGCGGGCCGTGCGCAGCGATATTCAGATGATTTTCCAGGATCCGCTGGCTTCATTAAACCCGCGGATGACCATTGGTGAAATTATTGCTGAACCGCTGCGCACTTATCATCCCAGCTTGTCCGGTCAGGAAGTTCGCGATCGCGTGAAGACGATGATGATGAAGGTGGGGTTGCTGCCCAACCTGATCAACCGCTATCCGCACGAGTTTTCGGGCGGGCAGTGTCAACGTATCGGGATTGCTCGTGCGCTGATCCTCGAGCCGAAGCTGATTATTTGTGATGAGCCGGTTTCCGCGCTGGATGTGTCTATTCAGGCACAGGTGGTTAACCTGTTACAACAACTGCAGCGTGAAATGGGTTTATCGTTAATCTTTATTGCCCATGACCTGGCGGTGGTTAAGCATATTTCCGATCGTGTGCTGGTGATGTATCTGGGGCATGCGGTGGAACTGGGCACCTACGATGAGGTGTACCATAATCCGCTGCATCCATATACCAAAGCGCTGATGTCGGCTGTACCGATCCCCGATCCTGACCAGGAGAGGAACAAGACCATCCAGTTGTTGGAAGGCGAATTGCCGTCACCGATAAACCCGCCGTCTGGCTGCGTGTTCCGTACGCGCTGCCCGATTGCCGGACCGGAATGTGCGAAGACACGACCGGTTCTGGAAGGAAGTTTCCGTCATGCTGTTTCCTGCCTGAAAGTAGACCCGCTATAATCGTGAGGGCTGACATTGGTCAGCCCTTTTTATAGGTGAGGTGAATGTGTCTGGCTTCGTGTCCTCTGTCCGCCGCGCTGTTTATCGTAAATTATTCGATTTAAACACGCGCTCAGGCCGCCGCTTTGAAGGCCTGTGCGCGCTGTTTGCGTTGCTTAGCGTCATTGTTATTTTCGTCGAGTCAGGCGTCGGGACGCAATATCATTTAACGTATGATGAATGGCGTTCATTTGTCTGGCTGGAGATCTTTATTACTCTGGTCTTCACCATCGAATACCTGCTGCGATTATGTTGCTGGGCCAATCCGGCAAAATATGTGTTCAGTTTTTGGGGTATCATTGATTTGGCTACCATATTGCCACTGTATGTCATGTGGCTATGGCCAGAAATGAGCCTTAATTATGTTTTTGCCTGGCGCGCGATGCGGGCGATTCGTGTACTGCGGATCCTCAAACTGCTGCGCTTTATGCCATCGCTAATGGTGTTCTGGGGGGCAATAAAAAGCGCGCGTCACCAGTTGATCCTGTTCTACTCTTTTATCGCCATTTTGATGATTATTTTCGGTGCGCTGATGTACCTCATTGAAGGGCCGAAGTATGGATTTGATACGCTGAATGCGTCGGTGTACTGGGCAATCGTGACGGTAACGACGGTGGGTTATGGGGATATCGTGCCACACACGCCGTTGGGGCGAATGGTGGCGTCGGTGCTTATTCTTATCGGTTATTCCGTGATTGCGATACCTACCGGTTTGATTACCACGCACATGAGCAGCGCGTTTCAGCATCGGCAGAATCAGCGTAAATGCCCTCAGTGCCAGCAGCATCAGCACGAGCACAGCGCGCAATTTTGTAACCGCTGCGGAAGTAAGCTTCCGAATTAAATAAAAAAAGCTGCGTCAGCAGCTTTTTTTATTTGGCTTATTCGCGCCAGAGAATATGGCAGAGCTTGTGATCTTTTTCGCGACAGAGCAGGACTCGCGCGAAAATATCGTTAATCTCGCCATCTTCTGAGTCAGCCAGACCAATTACTACTTCGGCAAAAAAGTCAGGGTTCAGGTCAAAGTCGACGTGATCCTGCCAGTCTTCTGCCGGGTCAAATAACTCTGCACCGCCACGTTCTTCAAACTGCAAATTGAACAGCAGAATGTCAGCAGGGTCGAGGTTGTCGGCCGCCAGTTCGAGAAAAATGTCATAAGCCTGCTCAAGCGTTTCGTCTTCAGTCAGGCGATTGTTCAAATCCATATCCATAATGACTACCTGTTTACCGTCTCTTGGGCACGTTTTACAGCAACGGGCTAAAGAAGTAAAACAGTCGCTCGGTAATCCGTTGCCAGAGTGGTCTTTTTAGCCACAAACGCGCATCAAGCAGGCGAGAGCGGGAGATATAATCGTCCTGAACTGCCGCGAGATCGGCACCAAATCCGGCATCGTCAATCACCAGCGTGATCTCAAAATTTAGCCACAGACTGCGCATGTCCAGATTCACGGTACCGACCAGACTCAGCTCGCCATCAACCAGCACGCTCTTGGTATGTAGCAACCCACCTTCAAACTGGTAAATCTTAACTCCAGCCGCCAGCAGTTCGGTGAAAAAGGCCCGGCTTGCCCAGCCAACCAGCATGGAATCATTTTTGCGAGGAAGAATAATGCTCACATCCACACCACGCTGCGCCGCCGTACAGATGGCATGCAGCAGATCATCGCTGGGGACGAAGTAGGGCGTGGTCATGATTAAATATTCGCGCGCAGAGTATGCCGCAGTGAGTAAGGCCTGGTGAATCAAATCTTCAGGGAAACCCGGGCCGGAGGCAATGGTATGAATCGTGTGTCCGCTGGCCTGCTCAAACGGCATAATATTGACGTCCGGAGGCGGCGGTAAAATCCGCTTACCGGTCTCAATTTCCCAGTCGCAGGAATAGACAATCCCCATGGCGGTGGCGACCGGACCTTCCATTCTCGCCATCAGATCGACCCATTGTCCGACGCCGGAATCTTGTTTAAAGAAACGTGGATCAACCATGTTCATACTGCCGGTGTAGGCTATGTAATTGTCGATCATTATCATCTTACGGTGCTGGCGCAGGTCCATACGGCGCAAGAAGACACGCATTAAGTTAACTTTCAGCGCCTCGACGACTTCAATGCCTGCATTACGCATCATCGCGGCCCACGGGCTGCGGAAGAATGCCACGCTACCCGCAGAATCCAGCATCAAACGACAGTGAATACCGCGTCGCGCTGCGGCCATTAATGACTCAGCAACTTGATCGGCCATACCACCCGGCTGCCAGATATAAAACACCATCTCAATGTTATGTCGCGCCAGTTGAATGTCGCGAATCAGCGCCTGCATCACATCATCGGAGCTGGTCAGCAACTGAAGTTGATTCCCCTTTACGCCGCCAATGCCCTGCCGACGTTCGCACAGCTTAAAGAGAGAAGAGGCGACGCTGCTGTTCTCCTGAGCAAAAATATGCTTACAGGCTTTCAGGTCGTTCAGCCACTTGGCCGTAGAGGGCCACATAGCTCTGGCTCGTTCGGCGCGGCGTTTACCCAGGTGGAGTTCACCAAAGGACAGATAAGCAATGATCCCGACCAATGGCAGAATATAGATGATCAAAAGCCAGGCCATTGCGGAGGGCACTGCGCGTCGCTTCATCAGAATGCGTAATGTTACGCCAGCTATGAGTACCCAGTATCCCAGAATGACCAGCCAACTCACCACGGTGTAGAAGGTTGTCATAAATTTAAAAATCCTTTTGAAAGCGTATTGTTAAGAGTTTACGCATCAGGAGTCATCTGGCAAATAAAAACACGGGAAAACTACTGGTCTGCCTTCGGTCTGGCGGTATAATGTCCGCTCTGTGACTGTAAGAGTAGTTAACATGAAGCGTAGTAGAACGGAAGTGGGGCGCTGGCGGATGCAGCGTCAGGCTAGCCGCCGTAAAGCGCGTTGGCTTGAAGGACAATCGCGCCGAAATATGCGCATCCACACCATCAGAAAGTGCATTCTCAATCATCAACGTAACTCGTTGCTGTTTGCAATCCACGGCATCTGATCAAAAAGGGCACCGCTGGCGGTGCCCAATGTTTGCTTGTTCGTTCTGTTTATTAAAATACTTTCTTATACGGTTTTACTGAAACATGCGCGTAAACGCCTGCCGCCACATACGGGTCAGCTTCTGCCCACGCCTGTGCTGCTTCCAGCGATTCAAATTCGGCAATCACGGTTGAACCGGTAAATCCTGCCGCGCCCGGGTCGTTGCTATCTACTGCGGGCATAGGGCCTGCGGTCAACAAACGTCCTTCGTCATGAAGCAATTGCAGACGTGCCAGATGCGCTGGGCGCACCGAAAGACGTTTTTCGAGAGAGTCGGCGATATCTTGAGCATAAATAACGTACAGCACGGGAAGCGCTCCTTGAACGGTAAAAGTCGTTAATTACGTTATTGGAAAGGCCTAATAACTGCAACGGAAAGATAACTGATTTGTTAAGCCCATACTTTGGTAATGGTTTATTATCATAAAATCGCGTTTTAAATGCGCATACTGCCATGGGCTTATTGAATATGATTGCTATTTGCATTTAAAATCAGGGCCTGGTTTTTTAACTGAAACGATTATGACTTCAATGACCCTTGATTTACCTCGTCGCTTTCCCTGGTCGACGTTACTTTCCGTCGGCATTCATGGTGCTGTAGTGGCAGGGCTGCTGTATACCTCGGTACATCAGGTTATTGAACTGCCTGCGCCCGCGCAGCCGATTTCTATCACGATGGTCGCACCTGCTGACCTTGAACCCCCGCAGGTCGTTCAGCCGCCGCCGGAGCCCGTTGTGGAGCCTGAACCGGAACCCGAACCGATTCCTGAGCCGCCAAAAGAGGCGCCGGTTGTCATTGAGAAACCGAAGCCGAAGCCAAAACCAAAGCCTAAACCGGTTAAGAAGGTGCAGGAGCAACCGAAGCGTGACGTTAAACCGGTTGAGTCGCGTCCGGCCGCACCGGTTGAAAACTCTGCCCCTGCGCGTCCGACTACCAGTACCGCACCAGCGACCAGCAAGCCGACCGTGAGCGCGCCTGCTGGCCCACGTGCGCTGAGTCGTAATCAGCCACAGTACCCGGCACGTGCGCAGGCGCTGCGTATTGAAGGTCGTGTGAAAGTGAAATTTGACGTGACGTCAGATGGTCGGGTTGAGAATGTGGAGGTGCTTTCCGCACAACCTGCCAACATGTTTGAACGTGAAGTGAAGAATGCCATGCGCAGATGGCGTTACGAGGCGGGAAAACCCGGTTCCGGACTGGTGGTGAACATTGTCTTTCGTCTGAACGGTACGACGCAGATCGAGTAAGAAGTAAGCCGGATGAGACGGAACGCCGCCATCCGGCAATTATTATGTTGATGGTCTGATAGCGACGTTAACGCGGCTTATCAGGCTGATGCGGGGATCGGACGGGGTTTGCCGTCTTTATCGACAGCCACGTAGATAAATAGTGCTTCGGTGGCCTTATAGCGTTGCCCAATGGGCTCCGATGCCACTTTCTTAACCCAGACTTCAATATTGATGCTAATTGACGTGGTGCCACGTTTTACACAACGCGCATAGCAACAAACCACGTCACCCACGGCAACCGGACGTAAAAAACTCATTCCTTCCACTCGCACCGTTACTACACGACCGTGTGCGATTTCTTTGGCTTGAATAGCGCCACCAATATCCATCTGTGACATCAGCCAACCGCCAAAAATATCGCCGTTAGCATTGGTATCGGCAGGCATGGCCAGAGTACGTAAAACCAGCTCACCCTGAGGGGTGTTATTCGTTGTTGTCATTGTAGAACCGACTGTAGAGAAAGATTACAGGCGGATGCTACTAGAATTTGTGGGCTGAGAACAGAGGGGATACGGCGTGCAATGCGGTGTTGAGGGGAGAGGGGAACGCAGTGGGATAAAATTTCGCCAGATCCGGAGATCTGGCGAACGGTCATTACGATTTATCTTCCTGAGGGAGATGGCGGTATATATAAACTCCGCTCAGCAGCGTGAAGACCAGCGTCAGGGCGGTTAAGCCGAACACTTTGAAGTTAACCCAGATATTTTGCGGCAGCCAAAACGCGATGTAGATATTCGCCAGGCCGCACAGGATGAAAAAGACGGCCCAAGCCAGGTTCAGTTTCGACCACACAGGTTGCGGCAGCGTCAGCTCTTTGCCTAACATGCGCTGAATCAGCGGCTTTTTCATCACCCATTGGCTTACCAGTAATGCACCCGCAAACAGTCCATAAATCACCGTTACCTTCCACTTAATGAATTCATCGTTGTGGAAGAAAATGGTCAGACCGCCAAATACGGCCACCAGAATAAAGGTGATCAACGCCATCTTCTCGACCTTGCGATAGCGAACCCAGCTGTAAATCAACACCACGGCCGTCGCGACAATGAGTGCTGAGGTCGCCGCATAGATGTCATAAAGCTTATAAAAAGCGAAAAAGACAACCAGCGGTAAAAAATCAAGAAACTGCTTCATTCTTCGATTCCGTAATCAAAAAAGCATCGACCGAGTGGCCGGGATGCATACAGGGTTTATTGGCGAATCAGCATATACAGGCGGAACAAATAGATCAGCAAGACGGCCGAAATCATATTGCTCAGCGTATTCGCCACTACCGCACCAACGTTCGGCGTTAATACTGCAAAAGTGGGTGCTAACAGCAACAGTGATGTCTTTGCCAGCAGCCAACCGATCACCGCGGGCGCAACCAGTCGCATATTAGACCACGCCAGACGCATACTGTTGCACATCGCAACAAAGACCCCCATTTTGTCCTGAACCATCATCACTGGCGCAAGCGACAGCAGAATGGCCAACAGAATACCGGGAACAACGACCAGCATAATACCGATTTGCACCAGCAGGGTAGTCAGAAAAATCAGAATAAACAGCTTAGGCAATACCGGCGCACTGGCGCCAATCGCCCGCAGCGCGCTAACCCGATGGCCTGCCGAAATTAACTGAATCATAAGTATAATGCCGCCTGCGAGGATAGCATTGCCAATAAGTCCAGAAAACGTCGATGCCGCAGATGCGCGTAGCAGGATTTGCTGCTGTTCTGGCGTCATGTTTTGTACCAGATCGAAAAGTCCCACGCTGTTGGTTATCTGATCCCCTTCACTGAGTTGCGCAATCTGCGCGTCGCTGGGGGAAAAAGCATGCCCTAACACCACTGTGATAAACGCGCACAACAGCGATACCAGCAAGATGGTAATGAATTGATTACGGAAAAAGTTTCCCGTGTCACGGTAAACGGACTTCGCCGTGATTGACATGCACTCTCCTTGAGTTTTGCAGGTGTTCATTTGCGGGCAATTGTACCCTGGATAACTCTACAGTGGCAGCATCGCGAGGTGTATGGAAAAGCATATCTTTGTAAAGCGCTGGTAATTTTTGGCTATGACTTCAGCGTTATGCAAGAACGCTGATTGTTCTGTGTACACCATGGGGTCAATACGCCAGTTACCATCGGTGGGGAATATGCTTGCGAGGTGGAAATATATCAAAATTGATCTGAATTAAGTTAACCAGGATTTTGAATGCAAGTTCTAACTTAATCTGGATCAATAAATGTTAAATTACAGACCTTAATGTGATCTGTGTTAGATCATTTATTACTCCATTGTAGGTATATTCGTTTCGCTTTTATAACCATAACGATGGAGCGGACATGAAAAAATTAACAGTGGCAGCATTGGCTTTAACAACTCTACTTTCCGGGAACGCATTTGCGCATGAAGCTGGAGAGTTCTTTATCCGCGCAGGTTCTGCGACAGTAAGGCCGACGGAAGGCGCGGGCGGTACCTTGGGAAGTTTGGGTGGTTTTGATGTCAGCAATAACACACAGCTGGGGCTGACATTCACCTATATGGCGACTGACAATATTGGTGTTGAATTACTGGCAGCAACGCCATTTCGTCATAAAATCGGCACGTCAACCACCGGTGATATTGCGACCGTTCACCACTTACCGCCAACACTTATGGCGCAGTGGTACTTTGGTGACTCCAGTAGCAAACTGCGTCCTTACGTTGGCGTCGGCGTGAACTACACAACGTTCTTTGACGAAGGATTTAACGATAAGGGCAAAGAAACCGGATTATCTGACCTGAGCCTGAAAGACTCCTGGGGTGCGGCGGGACAGGTGGGGATGGACTATCTCATCAACCGCGACTGGTTGATCAACATGTCGGTGTGGTACATGGATATTGACACCACCGCGAGCTATAAACTGGCTGGCGCGCAGCAGCACGACAGTGTACGCCTCGATCCGTGGGTGTTTATGTTCTCTGCGGGTTATCGTTTTTAAGTTCTTCTGCAAAACCCCTGCAAAACTCTTCTGCAAAACTGGTCATCAAATGACCAGTTTTTTCCATTCTTTTCCACGCGTATCGTTGTAGTGATCGGTCATTACTTTACTGCTATGGCCCAACAAAATTTGTGTGTCGATACCTTGCTCCCTGAATATCCTTTCAGCCAAAGAACGTTGCTCATGGAAAGAAGGGGGAGCACCTTTGCTTGACCAGTCGTAGTCAACTGAGTCACGTGCTTTTCTGAACGCACCAGTTAGAGATGCTGGTTTGACCATTCCACCTCTTTTGCCTTTCCCTTTGTCGTGGTGGTGGTGGAGTAAATATGGGCTAAGTATTCTGTCCCGACACTGGGTGATCACGTCCTCAAGAGAAATATTGAGTTTGTCACAACGTAACATTACAGGTATCGCGATTTTTGCACCTGTCTTACTTTGTTCAACGAAGAGGTGACCATCTCTGATATCTGAAAATTTCATATTACAAATATCGGCCAATCGTTGACCTGTAATGATGGCCAGCAGCATCCCTTTCTGCAGAAAGTAATTATCTTTGTCGGCTGCCTGATAGATCATCAGCCATTCTTCGAACGTCAGTCGTTGTCTCGAGACACGAACCTGCGGTTTTTTTGTAGACTCAGCTGGATTAAATCCCGCCGGCACTTCTCCTACCTGCTGTGCTTCTTTAAAAACATCCGACAGCACCTTGCGTACAATTTGTGCCATCCGTAGTTGGCCTTTATTCTTGTAGTCCTCGAGGATCCCAACTATATCCTTAACCGTTATACTGTCGATTGCCTGCATGCCAAGATGGCTTTCAAAAGCGTTAAGCGGGGCGTTTTTCTGCTTAAGCGTATTGAGTTTTATCTCTCCAGTTTCGTAGCGCTGATCCTGAAGCTTTCGGTACCGAACAATCCATTCGCTTACCGTTGTAGCCAGCCCACACCGTTTATTGATTTCTTCTCTGATTTTAAATGTGTGCCGCATTTGTCTTTCTGCGAGCCGGCTATTTGCTTCGACAGCTATTTCTTTAGCAACTTGCTCATCTGTTCCCAAACCATGAAATTTACCAGTTACAGGGTGCTTATACCTCCAGTACACCCTGTTGGTCCTCGAATCCAGGAAACATGACAATCCGGGAATGGTCACGTTGTGTTTTCGAGGTCTAGCCATCTTCTAAAATCCTTCTGAGTAACGGGTGATCTTGATTTTTAATTACTGGTTCTGTTGTGAGTCCAGTAAATCGCGCATTAGCCTCAACGCGCCAGCTTTTCCCAACACGGCAAGGGAGAGGAAAGATCATCCCGTTTTTAGCGTATTTGTTGAGCGTGGACTTGCTCGGAACCGGGTCACCGAACTCTGATCTCGCCCATTCAGAGAGTAAAATCAGTCTGGACATTTTTCCCCCAGAGTATGGCCCAGTGACGGGCCACTTAGTGAATATATGAAATCAGTTTGTGGTCAGGCGCTGCCAGATTGCAGAGACGTATTTGATCTGATGTCGGGCGTCAGAAAGCGCATTGTGCATGTCGCCTTCAAACGGGATGTTGAAGCGTGGATTGATACCGACAGATTTACCCAGTTCGACCATGGTCCTTACGTCCCTGTCATTCCAGAACGGAACAGCGAAGGGAGTTTCTGTTAACGCGTATGCGCGGCGAAGAATGACGTTATCAAACGAACATCCATTACCCCATAACTGAACTGTGTGGCTTCCGTTAGCAGCATTTTCAGCAATAAAGTCAGCCAGGAGTTCGAGGGTCTCAAGCAGCCCCATGGCTTCATCAACAAGAATGGCAGAGCGGGCTTCAGATGATTGTTTCAACCACCACTGAATCGTCGACGCATCCGGTTTCATCCCAAATGACATCGATGATTCAAGGCTGACAACCCGGTAAAACTCGGCACCAGTGTTACCAGTTGAAGGATCGAAAAATACGGCGCCGATAGACACTATTGGGGCATCAGGACCGCTGCCCATAGTTTCCATATCAACCATCAGGTGAGTATAAAAAGCGTTCAGGGGATCCGTATCAATATGGTGAACGGGTTCATTATTCAGGGAAGCTGGCGCGTCACCAGTTGCATCAGCGCTTTTAACTGACAAAACTGCTGTTTCGCCCTGAGACACTTCAGGATTAGCTTTGATTTCGTTGTTGTCAGTTTCTTCCATCTGCACATTGCTGGTGGTTTCCTCGGTTAATATTGCAGAGGTATTCATCAGGCCATCGACAGAAAAGATGCCGTTACCGAGATTGGCTACTTCAGGTTGTTTGATGGTTTCTGAGGATTCTTGTTTTGCAGCTTTTGCTGCCAGAGCCCCTACTACCGCAAAATCAGTGGACAGTTTTTCCAGATTTTCAATCGGCTCTTTACCCTGAACTACTGCTGCGACAACAGCAGCGCTATTCACCTGGCGTGCAGTCGCCAGTGTTTCATCGGTTGGCTTTTCGTGATTGCTTTCGGCCAGATTTGCATTGATGTAGCCGGATAAGCGTCCGGGAGAAAGATAATAAGAGGGATGAGCTCCTCGTATTAATGCGAAAATAGCTGCGCGCGAGTAATCGAGGATACCAGCACATTTGCGCAGGGCTGCGGACCACTCTTTAAATGGACTGTCTTTGGCTGCGATGATCTCTTTTGCCTGGCGGAGAATGGACCCTGGGATATTGTAGATATCGAAATCCACTGTCAGCGTGGCCAGTGCAATCTCAACATCGAGCGTATCCAGTGTATGGGCGTAATCGGAATTGCGATCGGTCTTATTGCCACCACCAGCGTTCGTTCCGGTATCAGAGCGCTGAATCTGCGACACACGATTGCCCTTACACCACTCTTTAACCAGCAGCCCACGGTCGATGTGTTCAGTATTGAACCAGGTTTTAAAGAAATGGATGACGGTAGACAGTTCAACTCGTTTGCCATCAACCGGGAAAATAGTTTTCAGCGCGCTGACAATTTTCCAGATATCGAACTCTGGCGCTTTCCTGAATGGTTCTACATTTTCGGCGGCAAGCAGGAGGTTTTGCACATAGCTGTTATCCGCATCCAGTTCGAGTTCCTGAATGGTCTTCTTCTGCTCAGTATCAATATGGTAAGCATATTCATCAGAAATAAACTGAGCTAAAAGGCGCTGGCGTAGCGGCAGAGTCGCAACGGTAATAAGCTCTGGCGTTACAGGTGGAGTTGATTGTTCATCACCCACAATTCGTGCCTTCTTATCATTAACCCATTCCTGAGCGGTAAGAGCCCGGGCATCTGGTTCTTCAATCCATTCGGTAATAAATTCCTCAAATGAAGCAACGGTATAGACCTGCTCACGGTCGAAGACTTCTTTTATTGCGTTTGCCAGTTTCCACTCGACATGAGCAGAAAGCTCTTTCACCGCTGGCACATTCGTAACGGCCAGTAACAGGTTTTGTACATAGAGATCATTTTCGTCCAGTTCCATCTGTCCGATCTGGATGTGCTGCGCTTCGCTGATTTCCTTCTCTTCAGTGTCATTGACCAGGTGCGCAATCAGTCGCTGAGACAGGCGCAGGCGAGATATGGGGCGGAGCAACGCTGGTGCATCGCTGGTGGGTACATTGGCACTGGTAGTTTCAGGTTTTTGCTGGCAGGAAGTCTCCTGATTTTCATTATCAGGCTTCTGTTTCAGTTGCCACGTTTGTTGGTCTTCTGCCAGTTCGTAGCGATCGCACCATGTGTCATCAAGTGTGCTTTCCTCAGGAAGATCGTCAACAACAAACCAGTTGGTGCGGACAGGTAATTGATAGTCGGCGCCACGACCGACGGCAATATCGTTGTCTTCGAGAATATTGAGGATTTCGCGTTCTGCACGGGAATCTGATTTCGCAGAGAACCAGCAAAACAGGTTTTTTGCCTCAGTTGCTTTCGCTTTGGCTTTAATAAGATACGCATACGTTAACATTGCGTTCGGGCTCCGTAGGATTGTAAGATACCCGGCAGCTGATGATCGCCGCCTAAGGTAGTGGTTATTGGTCAAAACTCGTTCCGGAAAGCTTTGGTCGGCTGACCGGGTACTTAACCCGCCTTGCGCGGGTTTTGTGCTTTATGGGGTGGGGGATTTTCCCTGCACCAGCTGTGCGACGGGGACCCACTCCAGAGCATTCAGCACGGGCTCAAATGAATCAGGCGTGTGAGTAACGGCGCGAACGACGTCAGCCACGCTGGGGTTTGCTTTGCTAAGGTGGTACCCGCCACCAGCGCCACGCTGGCTGGTGACGATTTCACTGCTGCGCAGCTTCGAGAAAATCTGCTCGAGGTAAGACACAGACAGCTTTGATTCTTTACTGATAGATGCGACGGAAACAGGGCTGCCGTTGTAAATCCTGTTGAGGATGGCAACCACCTGAACAGATGCCACCACACGTTTCATTCCAAACTCCATAGTCACTTCCTTACTGATGCTGGCAACAGCCATTGGTCAAACTCGTTATGAACGAACTGCAGTCTGTTGGTCGGCAGACGGGGCGCCCTTCTGGGCAAGCGTGTAGCAAATCAGTCGAATGATTACTTCAATGCGATTTAGATGTACGGCCTGACACTGCACTGGTTTACGTGCGAAATCGATCATGGATTTATCCTCTTGCGTTGCCCTTGTCGCCAGGCTGGCGGAACGTTGAACCTGCTGCGTGTTAATACTTGTCATCTCATCCGGTGATTCGTATGCCACCGGCAGCTACTTCATGGGCGTCCTGCCTAGATGACTGTCTTTGAGTTGGGAATAGTATTATCGATTGAATCGATATATGTCAAATTAAATCGATATCAATGAGTGTGAACAGCTCACCGATTAGTTTATCGGATTGATTTCGCGTGCTTTATGAAGGGTGCAGGAGTGGAGGGGTTACTCGTTACTGGGGATTATCTTTCGTTTTTTTAGGTAAGCAGTAGCTACATCATCTAGCTCTTGCAGACGCAGTTCGATCAACTTAATTATCTTTTCTCTCTCATCGTCAGTGGGCAAAAGCTCAAATTGCTCCAGTAGCTTTTGTTCCTGGGCCGACTGAGGTTGACGTTTTTTTTCTGATGTTATGGCAGGAATAGTGTCAGCTTCAGTTTCTTCAAGAAAAAACCAATAGAGTGGATAGCCTGTAGCGGACTGTAGCCTATCTAGGATGTCAGCTCTTGGAAGTATATTAGAGTTACACCAGCCATTTACTGACTGGGCTTTTACTCCCAGTCTGCGTGCGAGTTCCGATTGAGATATTCCAAGATCATGGATGGCTTTTTGTAATCGCTTTCCGAAGTTCATATTCCTAGCCCGCTCAAAAACATACATCTGATTATACAGATTTTATCTGTAGCTCAACCTATCGATATAATTTGACGATATCGAAATAATTTGATTTACTCGCTTCACGTTCACTACTCGAGACAAATCAATGAAGCTCACAACACAAAAGAAAATGTTAGCCATATGCAGTCAGGCAGAACTGGGGCGCCGTCTAAATCGGCGAGCTCAAACAGTTAATGGATGGTTCAAGAAAAAAGTACCCGGCGAGCTTGTTGTTCGCGTATCCAAAGCTCTCAATTGGCAAATTACGCCACACGAGTTGCGACCGGACCTTTATCCAAACCCCACTGATGGTTTACCTCAAAAGGAGGCTTAATCATGCAATCAGCCACGTATCAACATCATAGCCAACGTTTAGCTATTCCGTTGAAAACGGAAAATCAATTTAAACCCCAGCGCCGTGACGGCATTCAGCACCGTGCCATATTGGCCGCCGTTCGTGAATGGGAATCGACATTACCAGGACAGGCACAGGAACGGATCACTCAGCTGGTGGCTGAAGAGTGGGCCAAAGCAGATGGACACGGAATTGCTGTTAATAAACAGAATTTATTCCGATACCTGAAAAACGAGGGCGGTTCGGAAAAGTACACGGCTTACGTTATGCAACTGTCAGGTTCAATTATTGCCGCTATGCCAGTTCAGATTGCCAGGAAGCATGGATTAAGTAATGCAAGCACAGAAGCGGAGCTGGTGGCGAACGCTATCAAAGAGTGCAGTGAGGCACACCATGCGAAGTTAATTGGCGCTCCATTACAAAAGCTCGAGAAGGAAATTCGTGAGGCGGCAATCGCATTGTTCAACATGTTACCTGCTGACGCGGCGGGACCACTACTGGCGAGTATAAGCGCCGTAGCGCCGCAATTGTTTTAATCGAGTTTTGACCAATGACCATTATTACTGCAACTCGCGGGGTGAAGTATGCCTAATCCTTTGGCTAAGGCCATGCCTAAGAGTAAGGCTAATAACGAGCCTTACCGTAAGGTGAAGATCACCATGTGGGATGACCCGAAGTTTCGAGCCTTATCACCACTCCCGCCAAGTGGGCAGAGTCTGTTTATTTACCTGCTTACAGGTCCATTCACAGGGATTATTCCCGGGCTGTATAAGGCGGGAAGGGCGGCTATGACCGAAGAATTAAACTGGGATGTCGAAGCCTTCGACTTAGCCTTAGGCGAAGCCATAGCGTTAGGTATGGTGGAAGCCGACCTTAAAGCCAGAGTTTTTTGGTTGCCTAATGCGGTGAAACATAACCCGCCAGCATCAGTGAACGTGATCAAATCCTGGGCAAGATCGTTTGAATTACTGCCTGAATGTTCACTGAAAGATAAAGCATATGAAGCTCTCAAAGCCGCCTGTTACGGGGTTTCTGACGCTATGGGTATGGCTTTTGATAAGGCTTTCGCCTTGCCTAAGGATAAGGCTAAGTCTTTGGCTAAACCCTTGCCATCAGGTATCCAGAAAGCAGTTAGCAGTAAACAGATCTTAACCCCCTCTCTTAACGCGGGCGCGATGAAAAATCTGAATGGGGATGAACTGTCATCCCCGGCCATGCCCCGATACCTGGACGGTGTTGATGAACCGATCGGGAAATTCAGCATGGCAGATAGCTGGCTTCCCTCCAGAGACTTCCGACAGCGCGCCGCATCGTGGGGTATCTCCCTGCCTGAACCAGATTACCTTCTGACTGAACTCGCAGAATTCACCGCGTATTGGGAGTCGGAAGGGAAAGTTTTTACACAAATCCAGTGGGAACAAAAATTTGCCCGACATGTAGCCCGGGTGAGAACGCAGGTAAAACCAGAAACCGGAGGTAACAGTCATGTGGGAGCAGGATCAGAATCAACAGCATCCCGGGCAGTTCAGCAAATTCAGTCAGCACACGCAGAGTGGCGCCGCAGGAATGGACTTGATGGCGACGGAAACAGCCTGGCGTCTGTGGCAGGTCATGGGGGAGGTGTATTCGAACCGATGGACCCAGAAGAACGGGGCGGAGCCTTCGCCTATCTGGATAGCCCAGATAGGTTCGATGACTGAACAGCAAATTAGGTTGGTCTGTCAGCAATGCATGGAGCGCTGCGCAATGGGAAATACATGGCCGCCTGACCTGGCTGAGTTTGTTTCTCTGGTTTCAGAGAGTGGAGCGAATCCATTCGGACTGACGTCGGAGCAGGTTATGGCGGAGTACCGGCGCTGGCGCAATGAGTCATATCGGTATTCAGGTAGCGATAAATATCCATGGCCTCAGCCTGTGCTGTATCACATCTGCATCGAAATGCGCAGAACGGGCGTAGAACGACAAATGACAGAGGGGGAGCTGAAACGACTGGCGGAAAAGTTACTTACGAAGTGGTCGAAGCATGTTGGTAATGGACTAAGTGTCCCCCCAATTCGACGTCAACTGGCGGCGCCGCACCATCCGGCAGGACCAACGCCAGTGCAATTACTGATGGAAGAATACAAACGCCGCAAAGCAGCTGGTTTAACGAACTAAAACGAGTATTGACCAATGACCATAGAAATCTCTCAGAAAGATCGGGTAGCGATAGTGGTACGCCATACCCCGAACTGTGTATTACGTGATGTGTGTGAAGCGCTGGATATTCCATCCGGTACCGCAGGTAAGTTTCTGCGCGCGCTGACTGTTAGCAGCACGGTCCTGCGTACTCACAACGGAACTCAGTATGTATATAACATCGCTGCGGATGCAGAAATACCCGACGTAAAACTGCCCTTCATGGAAGAGAAAAGCGATCCGGTTGAAACGCAATTAGCGGAGAAAATGGCGAAAGACCTTAAGTCACGAGGACTCTGGCGGCGCGCGGCAAAGGTATATACCGACATGTTAGACATTGCCCGCAGTTCGGCTGAAGTGTCACGTATAGCGCAGCAACGTAATGAATGCCTGCGTATAGCCCGGAGATGATCAGCATGCCAAGACCAAATACACCAGAAGAGCAGGCGGCACTTATTCGGGTGATTATCGAAGAGGTGAAAATCCGTGGACGCTTAACCGTTAGCGAGGCATCACAGATGTTGTCGCTGCATCGTCAGACTGCTGAGAAGTATTTCCGCGTAGCAGCCGAACGCGGCGAACTCATTCGTTACGGTCGTCTTGGTTTGTTCAGGGACCAGAAGGCTGTGATTGATTTCGATCTCCAGCGTTTTTCATACGGCTCTAGTAAGCCTGTGATTGAGTTACCAGCAGATTTTCGGGGAAGTGCGGTTATGCGCCGGGTCATTGAAATCGTGGGGAGGATGCCAGCATGACAACTAACAACCACCCAGCGAACGGTCCTGTATCACTCGATCGCCTGCTCCAGATACGCGAAACACTCAGCAAAGCAGCAGCACAAAGCGACGGCGGTAATCTCGGCTACGCAATGGCTGATGCTGTGAAAGTGATTGATGAGGTGCTGGAATTTCGCATATCCAGTAACAAACATTGCGGTTATGCGCGGGGTTATAGCTGTAGTGGAGAAGATGTCATTATGAATTCAGTATAAATGATAATGATTATTATTTGTTGATCTGTTGGAAGTTGAGGTGTACATTTTAACTGTATGTATATACACATGTGTATACATACAGTATTTTTATTGTTTATGATAAAAGGAGTTTATGATGGCTGATTATAAAGACATTGATCCAACAGAAAAAAATATTATGGAGTCAATGGGTTATCACTGGAATGGTCACGGGTGGCAGCGTGCTTTACAGGGAAGTGGAGATGATATGATTGTAGAGGGATGGTCTGGGAGTCCTCCTAAGAGTCCGGACAACGTAACCCGCATTTGGGATCAGAAAATTGGGGAGATGAATAAACCTAAAAGTCCGTTTGATGAGGATGAAGATTTTATCGTACCAATGTCTGAGGGGATGAAAGGGATCTATCGCGAAGAGAGTGATAATAAGATCAAGTACGCAACCAATCTTGAGGCAGATCTCGAAAAAAAACTGCAACAGCTTAATCATGATGTTGCAACTTTTGAAAAGCAAGTTAATGAATTTTCTGGGCATGTTTCAGAATTTGAATTGGCGAAGATGCAGCTGGCTTTGAGTAAAGTCAAATATGAGCGTGATAATTCAGCCCTTCTGAAAACAGAAGCATCTAAAAGACGAGCACGTGAACAATACCTAAAACAAAATAATGAGCAATGGTTTCTGTCGCTGGAAAACCCCGGGCGTGTTAAGCAACAATTGAAAGTTGTCAGGGCTGAACTGAGCCGTTTGTTTGCTATTGATAAAGATATGGATATCAAAGTCGAACAGGCAAAAAAAGCACTCGCAGCAGCTAAAGAAGATGTGCAAAAAAAACAGAAAAAAGTCGATGAACTAAAATCTAAAGATGCAGAACAGATCAAAGATGCGCTTAAAGTGACTGCTGATTTTTATAATCAGCTAACCGGTAAGTTAGGTGAGCACTCTTCGAAAGTTGCAAAGGAACTGGCTGAGGCTTCAAGAGGTAAACAAATTAATGGAGTTGATGATGCTCTCAAATCCTTTGATAAATTCAGGAATAACCTGAATAAAAAATACAGTCTTAAAGATCGTCAGGCTATTTCTCATGCCCTGGAGTCAATTAATCGAGCTGAAATGGCCAAGAGTTTTGGTATCTATAGCAAAGCGTTCGGATTTGTGAGTAAGAGTCTCGACCGTCTGGACGTGGCAGTTGAATTACAGAAAGCCCTCACCACTGATAACTGGCGGCCATTCTTTGTGAAAATGGAGTCGCTTGCTGCGGGTAGGGTTGCATCTGCAGTAACTGCATGGACGTTTGCTTTAATGGTCGGAACTCCTGTTGGTATCCTCGGTTTTGCAATTATAATGGCCGCTATGAGTGCTCTGGTAAATGACAGCCTTATGGAAGATATTAACAAGTTAATAGGTATCTAAGCATAATAGCCCTCTCATGATTTTGAGAGGGTTTTTACAGTTTTAATAATTAAAAAAAATAAACAAACTGGAATTGCCAGTATAAAGCAGAAAAATTCAAAAAGAACGACTAAACTACCACCTGTTGGATTGATAAAAAAGTCTCTCTGCCAAAATTCTTTCTTTGAAAACAAAAGGACACTTCTTTGAATGATGTATTTAGAGAAAGGGAATAGTAGCGAATTAATAAATATTGCCAGGAGCAGTTGGAAAGTCAGATTATTGTTAGGGTCGTTTATCCAGGAGTATAAAAAAACACCAATGACTATTACGCTCCATACACTATTTTTAAGATAGTACTTGAGTGTTATTCCTGAATTCATCGAGTTTTGCTCCTGTTATCAACGATTATCCATCTGTGAGTAAGATACTAACAAGATTAAGGAAAAATTCAATAACGATAATCATTCTCATTGTCGCTTGGGTGTGTTTATGTTCGTAAATAGAGGTAGTAAACGAATAATTTATTGATATGTAGAGTTTTTATTTTTGTTTGTGTCAATGTTCCCCCATCAGGCAACGCTTATCATTTTTACCATTTTGTGCTGTTAAAACGTTGATCATACTATCTTTTAAGTGTACTGTATATACATACAGTAAGTGCAATGGAGGCCATTATGAAAGTTGAATTAACCATTGATAGCATGAAAGAAATTCCTAAAAGCTCGGTATCTGTACTGGCGGAAGTGTTGCTGAAAAGGTTAGAGAATCATTATGAAAACTGCAGCCTTCGTGTGCTTCGCGCTGGTTCTGATGGATTGAGTATCCCAGGTTGTGAAAAGGAAGATAAAAATAAAACAGAGATCAGCCTCCAGGAGACCTCGGAAAGTGCTGACAATTGGTTTTATTAATTATTTTGGGTGTTGCTTTGATCCCGTTTGCATGGGGGAGTTTAAGTGAAAGAAAAAGTAGAATTGCCCAAAAAAGGCTATGCAGTCATCAGATGTCACGATGGGGTCATCGTTGCCAGACTGCAATCATTTCCAGAATGTGAACGCGCCCTGATGTACCGTCGCGGTAGCATGGTGTCTTTCATGCCTCTTCAGGATGATGAAATTATTGGTACACCAACGTTGTTTACTCAGATGTTGGAAAGGGCTGGTTATCGCGTCTCTCTTAATGATGTTGCACTCACGCCATAGGAGTACTGTATCATGGGGAGAAACCATAACGATTTCCATACAGTAGCAAATTTTTGCTGTGATATGAAATGACTTTATTGGTTGTAACATATCGCATATGCTCTTGGCTGGTGATTACTCATAATACTGACTTGTTAACTTTTTCATACAATGGGATTAGTATAGTAATGATTTTACTTCTAAGGATTAGAGTGTATGAATGTTCGGGGAAACGATGGTCGGCAATTAAATGCTGCATGTAGTATCAAAAAAGAAGATGGTTGTTTTGGACTTGTTTTGGAGTCCTGGGGGCCTTCAAAAAGGAATTCTGATTACAATGAAGCATTAGAGATCATTATAGAAAGACTACAGGGTAAAGGTGTTAAGCGTATTATACCTTATATAGCTTCAGCCCCATTAAGGAAAAGTATCCCTGAAATATGGAGCAGAAGGCTATGTGATTCTGGTTATTTTGATATTGATTCTAAGCCTGCTCAATATCTTCGTAATGAATTGTGTAAGCTGCAACGTTATTTCAGTAATACTGAGCGACGAGAAACGCCTTCAGGAAATAGAACAAAACGAATATTAATTAGTGTTGAAGGATTTGATGTCGTTGAATCGTGGCATTCGGTAGTTGAAGGTGATTTTTCTTACTATAGCGTTCCAACCTTTGATGAAAATGAATTATTTCTCCGGACTCAACAACTAGCTAATTTTAAGTTATCTGAACCAGATGGTATCCAAACCCCTCAGAGCAAAATTTCTGCTCTAAAAATTTATGCAAGATCTCCGGAAGTCAAGGCGTGGATATTGCAGGAAAGTAAAGGAATATGCTCATTATGCCTTAAAGCGGCACCATTTCGAATGCCTAACGGCGCACCATTTCTGGAAGTCCACCATATCATTCCACTAAGTGAAGGAGGTAAGGATACGCCTAGTAATTGTGCTGCATTATGTCCAAATTGCCACAGGGCGGTACATTACAGTATTGAGGCGAGTTCATTACAAACAAAGCTCAAAGAACTTAAAGCAAGTTTGAAAAATACATCATCAGCACTGATAGATGAAATCTAGATAGACTTTTTTTTTAAATCTGAAATGTATATAGTAATGAAGCTAGCTTGAACACCTAGCAACCTGCTGCGCCAATGGAGAAAAGCCCCATGGCGCAAGATCAATGCAAGCAATCCCACATACTGACGTTAACCAACGCCAGCGATTTTCTTTTTGCCGCATCCAGAGGTGCGTTATGAAGAAAAGCTGGTTTCAACATACCCAACTCACCACTGAGCAGGCTGACGAACTGGAAGCCCGCTATCGCGCAAAGCAGATTAAGACCGAGCGTAGTCTGGATAATGACTTTATTCACTGGACGATCAGCGCGTTCTTGCCAGAAGTCTCTAAGACTCCGCGTCAGGATAGAACCTGGCAACAACGGATCTGGAGGTGAATGTGAAAGTCTTCAATATCGCCCCAATGGGCAAGCCCAGAATGACGCGCGCTGACAAATGGAAAAAGCGCCCCGAGGTTCTGCGTTACCGGGCTTTCTGTGATGAAGTTCGTCTGCAGGGTGTTGAGCTGCCGGAAAGCGGTTCGCATGTCACCTTCATTCTTCCGATGCCAGCGAGCTGGAGCAATAAGAAACGGACTGAGTTCAATGGTAAACCACATCAGGCTAAACCTGATTTCGACAACATGATGAAAGCCCTGATGGATGCTATTTACGAAGATGATGCTCACATCTGGGATTCACGCATCACAAAATTATGGGGAGAGAAGGGACAAATAATTATCGGGGAGATTGCAGAATGAGGGCGCTACTGAAGCCGGTGGTTGCGCGTGAGCTTGGAATTGTGCTGCTCAAGCCGGGCAGTGAGCTGATGTCATTATTCAGTTGTGAACGTGTGCTGGTGGAAAGCCAGCCGGCAGGCATGGAGCGGTTGCCCGCCGGCCGCGTTCCTGACGTTCGCCAGCCGCTTGCCAGTGACGAGTCTCTGTGGCCGTTCTTCCTGGATGAAAAGGTTATAAAGGCTGCTGGTGGTTTTAGTGGCCTTGATTACTGGCTTCTGCGTTATGGCGGTAATTGCTGCCAGTGGCCACACAGTGATTACCATTATCACGAGTTAACTACTCTGCGTCATGAACCCGGATCGGTTCTTCTGTGTGGACATTGTGATAACCAACTGCGTGACCACTACAGCGAACAACTTGCAGGGATGGCGAGACGTAATGTTATTAACTGGATTATTAACAGCATCATAGTGGTGTTGAATCAGGATCCGTCCAGAGAACTGTCGCTGGCGGAGCTTTGCTGGTGGGCGGTTCGTATGGGGGTTAGCGACGCAATTCCCGAATCCGTAGCCAGCCGGGCGCTCCGTATTCCTTCGGAAGAGCATCAGTCTGTCATGCGTGAATGCGATATCGAACCGGGTGTCTCCTCCACCGGCATCATTACAGCCAAAGCCAGCACAGTAACCGTAGTGCAGGTGCCAGCGGTTAAGCCCGTAGTTGGTGTTCTGGTCGATCCTGAGTCCCCGCAAACCTATATGAAACGTCCAAAGCGAATCCGCTGGACGGCCCCCGAATATCTGGCATGGATTAAAACACAGCCCTGCGAATCCTGCGGTAAATCATCAGATGACCCACACCATTTAATTGGCTGGGGGCAGGGAGGGATAGCAACGAAGGCGCATGATATTTTCGCGATCCCCCTGTGTCGTCAGTGCCATACAGAACTACATAACGACCCGGTGAAGTTTGAGCGAAAACATGCGCCTCAGCCGGTAATGATTATCAGAGTGCTGGATCGGGCTTATGGGCTCGGTGTTCTGGCGTAAGGAGATATTTGATGCGTGATATGTATGAAGTGATGGATCGTTGGGGGGCATGGGCTGCAGCTGACAGTAGCGGTGTGGACTGGCAACCAATTGCTGCAGGATTTAAAGGTTTGCTTCCACATGGCAAAAAATCACGTATTCAGTGTGATGATGACGAAGGCATCATGATTGATGGTTGTGTGTCTCGTTTACGGAAATACAAATCGGAAGAGTATGAGTTAGTTATTGCACATTTTGTGATAGGTATATCCTTGCGGGCCATTGCAAAGAAGAAAAAGTGTTCGGATGGGACTATTAGAAAAGAGCTGCAAACAGCGCTTGGTTTCATAGAAGGCATTGTTTGCACTCTTATCTATTAGATAATTTTCTCCGTATTCCAATTAGATTGGACGCTTTGAATTTGACTTAAAGCGTCTACCACTTATTCCAGAGACCCAAATGTCTTCCTCAATAAAGTCGAGTAGGGCTTTTATTTCCTTTTTTGATGAAGGCATGACGATTTTTTCAACACCACCAATTAATGTGGTTTGTAATGGGAAATTGACTTTGGAAGCTTCAATTTTAAATATTGATAGGTTTTTAGGGGTTAACATCCCTGTCTGATTTATTAACGTAACTTTGTTCCTAATTACTGTATCCGCAACGTTTTTTAAATCAAAACCTTGAGGTGTAGAGAATACACTAAGTTGACTAAATGTAGTAAGTTCTTTATCTGTAGCAGCCGAGAAATAGGACGTCATATCGAAAATACTTCTCAGTTTAAAGAAGCTCTTAAATCGTATTTTATCGTTTTCAATTACGGCAACAAGTTTATCATCAACATTAAAACCAACACTATCAGCTTTGCTAAAAGTAGTTTTACTTGCTACTAATCTCCCGAAGAATGATTTTGAATTATCCAAAATTTGTTTTTTATTAAAGGTTTGTAGTGCGATAATATTAGGGTTTGCTGATGTGCCAACACCGACAAATAATGCTTTAATTTTGTCGATGTCTATTTGACTAGGATCCCATATCGGTACTGCTGTTGGCCTATTGACAGCATCAAGAAGGCTTGCGGAGTCAGTGAATTTCTGAATTTCAAAGCATTCATTATATTTTGGGTCATAACCGGCGTAGAATGATATTTTATTGTTATGATGGCTCTCAAAATGTTGAGATTGTTTTTGAAAAATAGCTGTAACAGATGCGCTGGCATTTCTATCAAGCCCAACTCTAACAATTCTCGGTGTTATTGTATTATCCATTACTGCAAAAAGTGCCATGATTATTATCCTTTAACATGTAAAAAAGTGTAGTCTGTTAATTGAACAACTGTGAATTTAATATCTTTAATATCAGTTATAACTGATTTAGAAATCAAAACAAAACCTACGCCGGTGTCATCCTCGGCTTCGTAAAATTTATAGCCGATGAGTGAAAGAACGGGATTGAAATTATAGTTTTCGGAAAAGCTAATGTAAAATAATAACGATAAGTAAAAGAATAATGCATATGCTTTGTTTTCAGCAATGGAATCGGTACCCAGGAGAGGAAATAGATAACTTAAAAAGTAATTAGTTACTTCTTTGTTAGCTGGTGAAACTGAATTGATATTTTTTGTCAGAGGTTCCAGTTTCCTTTCAGCATATTGGATAAGACCTATAGCCAATAACCAGCTTGCTATTCCTACGCATAAGCTATATTGCATCAACCAAAAGGTTTCTTTTACATACCCAATAAAAAAAAGAGTAGCGCATACAGGCGCAATGGAGCTGGCTGTTAATAATAAGCGTGCTAACTTATTCATCATGACATTCCTTATACTGTATGTATAAACAGTACTTTACATCATGTGTCCCAAAGTATCTATCTTATGAGTAAATCTAACACTAAAAGCCACAGAAAAAAATTAACGCGTACGCAGTTCTTCATGTAACGTGTTAAGGGTGGTCACTTAGACACAAACTTAAGCATTCTCAAACCTCGCTCGGCGGGGTTTTTTGTTTTCTGAAGCCACTAGTAGGTGGCATTTTCATTTCAGGCTCACGGGAATCATCCGTTACGCGCTTTGTTGATAAATCCAGCCCGTGAAGCCTGACCCTTTCATCACACACAGCGCCATCCGAAAAATCGGAGGTGAGGCTATGACCAGAATGAGCACCATTTACAGCAGACTTTCATATGGAACAGGAACCACGCTGACCGGCTGCGGTGTATCAGCGAAGGCATATGCCGAAACAGCTAAAACAGCAAAAGAGGTGTCCTGGATGTTGGCCGACAGAATTGCAGGGTTAAGCCTGAGCGACTGGGCAATTATTGTCGGTATCGCATGCACGGTAATCACCTGTGCAGTGAACTGGTATTTCCGCTGGAAAGAACGGGAGGATCGTCGCAATGGCTATGCCACAAAAGCTGAGGAATAAGCTGAGCGCAGCGGTCGTTGGTCTGATTCTTGCCGGGGCATCCGCGCCCGTTATTCTCGATCAGTTTCTGGATGAGAAAGAGGGGAATAGTCTGACGGCTTATCGCGACGGCGGAGGGCTATGGACGATTTGCCGTGGCGCCACGATGATTGATGGCAAGCCGGTAGTGCAAGGCATGAAGCTGTCAGCTGAGAAATGCGCTCAGGTGAACTCCATAGAACGCGACAAGGCGCTGGCGTGGGTTGAGCGAAACATCAAGGTGTCACTGACCGAACCACAGAAAGCTGGGATCGCATCTTTTTGTCCGTATAACATCGGCCCCGGAAAATGCTTCCCATCCACGTTCTATAAGCGGATCAATGCAGGTGATCGTAAAGGAGCCTGTGAAGCTATTCGCTGGTGGATTAAAGACGGTGGCCGCGACTGTCGACTGACCAAAGGCCAGAAAAATGGCTGCTATGGCCAAGTAGAACGACGAGACCAGGAAAGCGCGCTGACGTGCTGGGGGATAGACCAGTGAGCATACGCTATCAGTGTATTGCCATTTCGATGCTGGTGGTCGTTGCGTTCATTGCAGGGAATGTATGGAGTAATCGTGGTTGGGAAAAAAAGTGGGCGGAACGTGATAGCGCGGAATCATCGCGAACAGCGAACGCGCAGACCGCCGCCCGCATGATTGAACAAGGGCGAATTATTGCCCGGGATGAGGCCGTTAAAGATGCACAAGCACAAGCCGCTAAATCTGCTGCCTCTGTTGCTGGCCTGTCTGCCGCTGTTAGCCAACTGCGCACCGAAGCAACAAAACTCGCTACCCGCCTGGACGCCGCAAAGCACACCGCAGATCTTGCCGCTGCCGTCAGAAGCAAAACAACCGAAGCCGACGCAAGAATGCTCGCCGACATGCTCGGAAGTATTGCAGAAGAAGCTAAATATTATGCTGGAATCGCTGACGACCGCTACAACGCTGGAATGACATGTGAGCGCGTTTACGACTCAGTGAGAGAGTCAAACAACAAGCCTATAGCCTCGCAATAGCGGGGCTTTTTAACAACTGAGGAATAAGCATGACAGTAGTTCTTACAGCTAAGCAGATTGAAGACCTGGCAGCCTTCGCGAAAGAAGATGGTCAGCCCCAATAAACCATCACAACTGGGACAATCCCTGAATTCGAAGCGAATGATGGAGAGGTTATCCCTGAATATACGGGGCTGATCGCCTACTCAGAGTCACTGGAGCACGGTGTGTTGCAACTCGACGACTAGCGGCATTAGAGCAGGCATTCACTGAGTGCCAGTGGTTACTCTATGCGTTATTATCTCCTCAAACTATATGAAGGGGATAGATTGTGGGAACGTTAACCATCGCAGCAATAGCATTATTTATCGGTATCTGGCATGAAATAAATCGATTTCCTGCAACGGTTAAAAGCATATTATCTCTACAGCAAGAAGTTATGGATCTCAAAGACGAAAATGAGAATTTGAGATCAGAAATTGATGCTTTAAAAGGCGAGCTATTAGATATATCTAACCAGATAGAGCGAATAAAAGATCCTGAGTATTACGCCTTGTTGGATGCTGGTGATGGTGATGGTGATGGTGATGGTCTTTATGCTCTTGACAAGTTACGTGGGAATATTTGAAAACCGCCTTAGGGCGGTTTTTTGTTACTCTCCACTCATTAAGGCAAGTGATACTCATTATTATTTAATGGGTCCTCCCGGTGAGGTGGCCTGCCACGGGGCAGCAGCAGCGCGGGATTTGGAGCATTTTTGATTTTTCACGCAACCATTTCAGCATTTGATGCTGATGACGGTAACACTATCCCCGAATACACTGGGTTGGTTGCATTCTCTGATTCAGAAGAACACGGTGTGCTTCAACTTGACTGAGCGGGCATTACAGCAGGCATTCACTGAGCGCTTGCTGTAATGTTAAACATTAAAATTTGTATTTATTTCTTATCGTTACAATCAGGGAACATCCTCAAAAGAGTATTATCTTTCTGGACGTAGTGATGAAATAGCGCTGCACCAGCATGCGCTGCGATTAAAAAATATCCGATGTTTGCCAGTGTTTCGTGAATATCTTTGATAAGTGATTTTGTTTCCCCGTCAGGAGCAACGAACGATACAACGTTAAAACCTAAGAAACTCCAGTCCTTTCCACCGTAAGCCATAATTGCAATACCTAATAATGGTAGAGCCAAAAAAGAAATGTACAGCAGGATATGCATTATTTTAGCCGCCATCATCTGCCAGGCTGGTGGGGGGGGAATGATGGCTGGGTCATGATACTTATGTTTAATAATTAATCGTATTATCATTAAAAACCATACAAACACCCCAACATTGTAATGTGTTTCTTTCATGAGAAGGTAGGTGTTGCTGCCTTTGGGAAACCAGCCACGAAGCTCCATAGCTGCATAGGTTATCGCTATTAATATCAGGGTTAGCCAGTGTAATCGAATCTGAAGTTTTGAGAATTTGACCATTATTCTTGCCTCAAACGGTGTGTTACATCGACCATAAATCATGAAGCTTAACAAATCCTTATTTTTGATGAGAGCTTCAGATTTTGTTATTCCAGCGATCTCACATGAATGTTTTGATAATAATTATCATTTTTATTTCTTTCTGATAATCCGTGATGTTACGGGGCAAGAACCGTGCAGATTCTCGCTATTTATGAGAACTTTGAATCAGCTACTGGTTCATTTTTACTTTCCGCCTATTACCATTTGTATCCAACAAACAGGACTATGCCGATGCCAGCACGTGCTAAACGCCCATGCCGACACAAAGGGTGTGCGGCAATCACCAATGATGTCAGCGGATATTGTGACCAACACCGACAGCAGCATGCTGGTGACGGCTGGCGGAATTATCAGTCGGGAAAGAGCAGGCAAGAACGTGGATATGGGCGACTCTGGGAAATTAAACGAGCGCGTATCCTTCAGCGTGATAAATACCTGTGTCAGAACCATCGCCGACAGAGGATAGCGAAGAAAGCGGCAAGCGTTGACCACATCATTCCAAAAGCTCATGGCGGTACTGATGACGATTCCAACCTTGAGTCGTTGTGCTGGGAATGCCACAGAGCAAAGACAGCAAGAGAACGTATTCGATGATAATATTCACTGCTGTAATGCATAAGAACAGTTTCTACATTCATGCAGATACCCGGAAGGAATTTTGGGTGTTTTTAAGTAAAACATTGGGATGGGGCAAATTTGAGTTAATTCGCCCCTCAGACGAGTTTAGCCCTACTGGAGGGTTGTTTGAATTAGTCGAAGTGCGTTCGGCAGATTCAGAACCCCCTGAGTCAGTAACTGTAGGGTCAAATGTTTTATGGCGTCTCCCGGAAGTTCTCGGAGTTTTGAAATCAATCCCTTCTTCTGATCTTCAGATATATTTGCGACACGGATTATATCCTCAAGGGCAACAATCGTGTCATTGTGTAACCGAACGGTTTGAACCTTAAGGATCGCACTTAAGCCGCCATCATCAAGAAGAAAATCAATTCCTTTCTCTGTAATGTTGCAGTATGGGGCGTTGAAGATAAAATCAACGCCAGCCATGGTTTCGCTACGTACGAAGGGTGTAGAAACAAGAGCATGCATTTCAAGATATAGCATGCACGCCACAAAGTGATCATAGTTGTCAAACTTCTCAATGAGCGCTCGCTCCTGTGCCCTGTTTAAATAGTTAGGAGCACAATCTATATGGGCGTTGAGGATTTCAAGTTGTAAGGCTCTATCATATTTTCTAGTTTTATCCATTTCTTAGACTCCATTGTTTATTTATTGAGATTAACTCAAGACACTTTGCTGAACATCCTGATGGATGACCAGTATCTGCCTTTTGCATGGTTTCTAGCTGCCATCTTCAAGGGGGAGGGGGGGAGTAAATCCCTTACCCCTTTCGCGCTTCAGGACTGCATCCTGAAGGCCATTTTTGTACGTCATAAATAAGGATCTTTTTTCCGGTAGGCTTCACCTATTAAAAGAGGAGTTATGGCTGGTGGAATTCGATCGTCTGGAGGGGGGAGAAAACCCATCTTACCCGCCGGACAAAAAAGTAAATTAACCCGAATTGCACCTCCTGCAGAGTTAATGGGGGAGGCTGCTATAAGAATGTGGAAGACCCAGAGCAAAATCCTGATCGAAAGAGGCGTATTTGAACTTGAAGATGCCCCCTTACTTTTAGCCTACTGCAATGCCTTCCATCTTATGCTTGAAGCTGAAAAATTACTGGCTTCAGGGCTGACAACTGAAAGTGAAATGGGAGGATTAAAAAAACACCCTGCAGTTAACGTCCGAAATGATTCAGTTTCCCAGATTGCCCGTCTGGGCTCACTTCTGGGGTTAGATCCACTCAGCCGTATCAGAATGACCAGTGGCAGAAATGCTCCTGACGATGACGGGAATGAATTTGATGAGTTTGACTGATGTCTACATATCCGAACGTCAATGCAGCGAACCAGTATGCAAGAGATGTTGTTGGCGGGAAGATCCTTGCTTGTCAGTTAACTGTGCTTGCCTGTCAACGACACCTTGATGATTTGGATCGTGCGAAGGATCCTGCCTGGCCTTACCGGTTTGATAAAAACAAGGCCGAGCGATTTTTGCGCTTTGCTCAGAAGATGCCTCATACGGCCGGTGAATGGGCCAGGAAGAAACTACGTATAGAATTTGAGCCCTGGCAAAAGTTTGCTCTTGGTGTGCCATTTGGTTGGGTTAATAAGAAGTCCGGATTCCGCCGTTTTTCTGAAATATATATTGAGGTTCCCAGGAAAAATGGGAAGTCCGCAATTGCAGCTGCCGTTGGTAATTATATGTTTTGCGCTGATGGGGAACATGGTGCAGAAGTGTACTGTGGCGCCACTACAGAAAAACAGGCCTGGAAAGTCTTCTCTCCCGCTCTACAAATGGTAAAAAAACTCCCTGCATTGCGACAAAAATACTCAGTCAAACCTTGGGCGAAGAAAATGACCCGTCCGGATGGCTCTGTTTTTGCGCCAGTCATCGGCGATCCTGGTGACGGCGATTCCCCTTCATGTGCAATTATTGATGAATATCACGAGCACCAAACAGATGCTCTTTATACGACTATGACAACAGGAATGGGGGCAAGGGAACAACCTATCACTCTGATCATTACAACTGCGGGTTATGACATTACTTCTCCGTGTTATGAGAAACGTGCGCAGGTGGTGGAAATTTTACGCCGGAATCGGGTGGGGGAAGAAAATGAAACAATTTTCGGTATTATTTACTGTCTTGATGATGATGACGACTGGACAAAACCTGAAGCATTAATCAAAGCAAATCCAAACTTTGGCATTTCCGTAAAAGAACATTTCCTGCGCGCAAAACAATTGCTTGGCATATCTAATCCCAGCCAGACGAACAAAATTCTTACCAAGCATTTTAACCGGTGGGTAAGTGCCAAGACGGTTTTCTATGATCTGCAAAAATGGATGGCTGCTGCGGACAATAGTCTCAAGTTATCTGATTTCGCCGATGAAGATTGCTGGCTGGGGATAGACCTTGCTTCCAAGGTTGACCTGAATGCGGTCGTACCAGTATTCAGACGGGAAGTGGATGGTATTACGCATTTCTACTGTGTCAGTCCGATGTTCTGGGTGCCTGAAGATACGGTTTACTCACCAGATCCCACATTGAAAACCACTTCTGACCGCTATCAGTCATTTGTTAAACAAGAGATTCTGATACCGACAGAAGGTGCGGAAGTGGACTATCGGCTTATTTTTGAGTCAATCCTTCAATTACGTCAGCGTGTAAAAATTGTTCAGTGTCCTATTGATCCTTACGGTGCAACATCATTACGACACATGCTTGAAGAGGAAGGGCTGGAGCCAGTTGAGATCAGACAAAACTTCACCAACATGAGTGACCCAATGCGTGAAATTGAGGCCGCGCTGGCATCAGGACGTTTTCATCATGACGGTAACCCTATCATGAATTGGTGCATCCAAAATGTTATTGGGCGTTATTTGCCTGGAAGCGATGATATCGTCCGCCCCGGCAAGGAGGGGAAGCAAAATAAAATTGATGGTGCTGTAGGATTACTTATGGGGATCGGACGGGCCATGCTGAACAGTACAGTAAGTAAATCGGCTTATGATGAGGAAGATATTACATGTTAATCACAGTCCTGAGTTTTATTATCGGCCTAGTTGGTGTCGGCTTATTGTCGACCGGCGCCTGGCTTATTTCACCCTCCGTCGGATTTATTACCGGCGGCTTAATTTGCCTGCTGTGGTCGTTTTTAATTGCGAGATCCATATCTACAGGATTTCACAAACCAGGGGGTGAGTAATGTTTATCCCCCAGATGTTTCGGGGTAAATCGCGATCAGGTGGTGGATTCTGGGAAACCATGCTGGGTGGTGTGAGTTCCAGCCAGAGCAAGGCGGGGATCATTATCACTTCTGAAACCGCAATGGCGTTATCGGCGGTCCGGGCATGTGTAACGCTTCTGGCAGAATCGGTGGCGCAACTGCCGTGTGAACTTTACAGGCGAGGCGCTAACGGAGGCCGTGAACGGGCGACTGACCACCCTGTTTATGATCTGATTCATTCCCAGCCCAACAAAAAAGACACTTCATTTGAATACTTTGAACAGCAGCAGGGCCTGCTTGGTCTGGAGGGGAATTGCTACTCGATCATCGACAGGGACGGGAAAGGTTATCCCCGCGAATTAATCCCGGTTAATCCCCAAAAGGTCATTGTCCTGAAAGGCCCGGATGGGATGCCATATTATGAACTACCCGAAATTGGCGAAACGTTGCCAATGCGCATGATGCATCATGTGAAGGTCTTCTCACTGGATGGCTATATCGGCAGTTCCCCAATCCAGACGAACGCGGATGTTCTTGGGCTAAACCTCGCCGTGGAAGAGCATGCTTCTCAGGTCTTTCGCCGTGGTACAACGATGAGCGGCGTTATTGAGCGTCCAAAAGACGCTCCGACGATCAAAAGCCAGGATGCTATCGACCGCCTGCTGGCAAAGTGGACGAACAGATATTCCGGCGTCAGAAACGCCTTCTCTGTTGCATTGCTTCAGGAAGGGATGAGTTATAAACAGTTATCTCAGGATAACGAGAAAGCTCAATTATTGCAGTCCCGACAATGGGGCGTGGAAGAAGTGTGCCGGCTTTATAAAATCCCGCCTCATATGGTGCAGATGCTGGAGAAAGCCACGAATAACAACATAGAGCACCAGGGGCTGCAGTTTGTGATGTACACGCTGTTGGCCTGGCTGAAGCGTCATGAAGGCGCATTAATGCGCGATCTTCTTTTACCCAGCGAGCGCGGTGATCTGTACATAGAATTCAATGTCTCTGGCCTGTTGCGCGGGGATCAGAAGTCGCGTTATGAATCTTATGCATTAGGCCGCCAGTGGGGGTGGTTATCGGTTAATGATATTCGCCGTATGGAGAACCTTCCACCCATCGCCGGAGGTGATAAATACCTGACGCCTCTGAATATGGTCGACAGTAAACAAATCTTACCTGGCAATAACGAGCCAACAGCTAAACAACTGGCAGAAATCAACTCTATTCTGTCCAGAAACTGAATATCACCCGCAGTGCGGGCTGACCTGGTAAACATCATGACAAAAAATTTAATTAATCTGCCGCATCTGGCGGCTATGGTCTTTGGTGTACCACATTACGTGACACGACAGACAATGGATTCTGTAAAAGCTGTGCTGGTTCCCCGTATTCAGGGAATATCAGAAGAGGCTGGAATTCACATGACGAAGGATCCTGATAACAATCAGGCGCCAGATTTGGTTCAACCAGCTGGTGGAATGGCAGTTATTCCTGTTCACGGCATTCTGGTTCCGCGTCGTGGGCAAATTACTGCAATGTGTTCTGAACTTACCAGCTATGAGCGCATACGTAGCCAGGTGCATGCTGCATTAAATGACCCTTCCATCAGTGAAATTGTACTGGATATAAATTCTGGTGGTGGTGCGGCGGTTGGATGCAAGGAACTGGCCGATTATATTTTCCAGTCACGTCAAACTAAGCCTATTACTGCAATTGTGAACTACAGCGCCTATTCTGCGGCTTACTTTATCGCTTCGGCCTGCAGCAAAATTGTAGTCAGCCAGACCAGTGGAGTCGGCTCGATTGGAGTGATCATGGAACACCTGGATACTTCCAGGATGGAAGAGCAAATGGGGTTAACATTCACCACGATTTTTCGGGGAGATAACAAAAATAACGGTACACAACATGAGCCACTGAGTGAAGACGCTCGGGGAATGTTCCAGAGGATGATTGACGATATGTACGAGACGTTTATTACATCTGTAGCGGAATACCGGAATCTTGCCCCTCAGACGGTGATTAACACGCAGGCCGGAATCTATTTCGGCGCTGATGCCATTTCTGCTGGTCTTGCCGATGAAGTTTCGGATCCTCAGTCCGCAATTAATGCCATTGCGGCAAAGTACAAACAACCTCAACGAACCACTTCCATAAAGTTGCAGGCAGCCGCGATGGACCTGCAAACAAGAATGTAACCCGGCGCTAACGCGTCATTGCCAGAAAGCAGCCTGTTGGCTGCTTTTTTTATGCCAAAAAGAGAGAAAACTATGCCACAGATTGAAGAATTACGTCGTCAGCGTGCGGGTATTAATGAACAGGTACAGGCCCTGGCCACGATTGAAACTACCGGTGGAACGCTGACAGCGGAGCAGTTAACCGAATTTGCCAGCCTGCAGCAGCAGTTCACGGATATCAGCGCCAAAATGGAACGTCTGGAAGCGGCTGAACGTGCTGCAGCGCTTGTTGCTAAACCAGTTAAAGGTACACAGCAGGCTCCTGGTATCAGCGTTAAAGCAGAGCCAAAGCAATATACCGGCGCAGGCATGACCCGTCTGGTAATGTCGATTGCGGCAGCACAGGGTAACGTCCAGGACGCTGCAAAATTTGCAGCTGAAGAACTGAATGACCCGTCTGTCTCGATGGCCATCAATACTGCCGCCGCGTCAGGTGGAGTTCTTATTCCGCAAAACCTCCACAACGAGGTGATCGAACTGCTGCGTGATCGCACCATCGTTCGTAAGCTGGGCGCGCGCTCCATTCCGCTGCCGAACGGCAATATGGCGCTGCCGCGTCTGGCTGGTGGTGCGACGGCGAGTTACACAGGGGAAGGCAAGGATGCGAAAGTATCAGAAGCCCGCTTTGATGATGTGAAACTCACTGCGAAAACCATGATTGCGATGGTGCCAATCTCCAACCAGCTGATTGGTCGTGCCGGCTACAACGTGGAGCAACTGGTCCTGCAGGATATTCTGACCGCGATTTCTGTTCGCGAAGATAAAGCCTTTATGCGTGATGACGGTACCGGTGATACGCCGATCGGTATGAAAGCGCGGGCAACCGAATGGAGCCGCCTGCTGCCGTGGGAAGCTGCTGCTGATATCAATCTGAATACGATTGATGCGTATCTCGACAGCATCATCCTGATGGCTATGGACGGGAACAGCAACATGATCAGCTGCGGCTGGGGTATGTCGAACCGTACCTACATGAAACTGTTCGGGCTGCGCGACGGTAACGGTAATAAGGTCTACCCGGAAATGGCCCAGGGGATCCTGAAAGGATTTCAGATTCAGCGTACCAGCGCTATCCCGGCAAACCTCGGTGACGGCGGCAAGGAGTCAGAAATTTACTTCGCTGACTTTAATGACGTGGTAATCGGTGAG